>DATAFB010000107.1:0-7899 GCA_036257695.1 Solirubrobacterales bacterium
CCCCAACTCGCTCCCGCTCACCGAGCTCGAAACCCGGCTCGAGCTCCCGCGTGATCATCGCTACTACGCGGGCATCGACACGTCGATGCCCATCGACGCCACGACGCACTCGCTGTTCGGAGCGTCGAAGGCCGCGGCCGACCTTGTGGTCCAAGAGTATGGGCGCTACTTCGGGATGCCGACCGTGTGCATGCGGGGCGGCTGTCTGACGGGGCCCAACCACGCCGGCACGATGCTGCATGGCTTCCTCTCGTACCTGATGCGCTGCACGGTGACCGGCGAGCCGTACATCGTGTTCGGGTACGGCGCGAAGCAGGTGCGCGACAACATCCACAGCGCCGACCTCATCGAGGCTTGTCTCGCATTCCACGCGTCGCCCCGGCCCGCCGCCGTCTACAACATCGGGGGCGGGCGGGAGAGCAACTGCTCGATGCTCGAGGCGATAGAGCTGTGCCAGAGGATTGCCGGGCGGGAGCTGTCGTGGACGCTTAGCGACGAGCCGCGCCGTGGCGACCACCGATGGTGGATCAGCGACCTCGACCAGTTCCGGGCCGACTACCCGGATTGGATGCTCCACTATGGCATCGAGTCGATGCTGCGCGAGATTCACGAGCTCAACGCCGAGCGGTGGGCGGCGCTCGTCTCGTAGCGCGGCACGGGTGACGGATGGGTCGGGACGGACAGGCCGAGCTCGACGCGCTCCGCGAGTCATTCCACGGCGAGCTCGAGCGCAAGGCGGCGCGGATAGCGCAGCTCGAGCAGCTCGTGGACGAGACACATCTCCGGTACCGGTCGACGCTGAGCTGGAAGCTGACGGCGCCACTGCGAGCGGTGGGGCGGATCGGGCGCGCCCTGCGGCGCTCCGGCTGATCACCGCATGGAGGCGGGGATGGTGGCCTTGGCCGACACGCCGCTGATCTCGATCGTGATGCCCACATTCGACCCGCGGGAGTCTCACCTTCGCGAGGCGATCGACTCTGTCCGGGCGCAGAGCTTCGGCGGCTGGGAGTTGTGCGTGGCGGACGACGGGTCGCGCACGCCGCACGTGAAGAGGGTGCTCGAGCAAGCAGCTGCCGAGGACGATCGGGTCAGGGTCGACCTCGCCGAGCGCAACTCCGGGATCTCGGCGGCGACGAACCGCGCCGTGGCGATGGCCCGTGGCGAGTACGTCGCCTTCCTCGACCACGACGACGTGCTTGCGCCCGACGCGCTGGAGGTGGTCGCCGCCGCGATCGAGGCGGACCCGCCTCCCGACTTCCTCTATTCCGACCAGGACAAGCTCGACCGCCGCGGGCGTCGGCTCGCTCCCTTTCACAAGCCGGACTGGTCGCCGGTGTACGCACTCGGCGCGATGTATGTCGGCCATCTGCTCGTGGCACGCGCCTCGCTGGTGCGCGAGGCTGGCGGCCTCGACTCCTCCTTCGACGGGATCCAGGACTTTGAGCTGATGCTGCGACTGTCGGAGCGCGGCGGCCGCATCGCCCATCTCCCCAAAGTCCTCTACCACTGGCGGGCGGCGCCGGGAAGCATCGCCGCCGGGACCGAGGAGAAGAGCGGCATCCCCGAGCTCCAGGCCCGAGCCGTCTCGGAGCACCTGCGGCGACGGGGCGTCCCCGCGCATGCCGAGCAGCACCCGACGATCCCCCACCGAGCGTGCCTGGCCGCGGACGCCGCCCGGGAGCGGCCGCCGGTGAGCGTCGTGGTCGCTCCCGGGGGGGCTCGCGCCGACCTCGAACGCTGTCTGGAATCGGTGCGCCGCGCCGCGTATCCGAAGCTCGAGGTCGGGGTCGCCGACCCGTCGGCCTCGGGGAGCCTGTCGGCGGCGCTCAACGCCGCCGCGGCGAGGTCGACGGCCGAGCTGCTCGTCTTCGTCGCCGCCTACGCCGAGCTCTCGGACCCCGGGTGGCTCGACGCGCTCCAGCTCCAGGCCGAGGTACCGGGGGTAGGCGCCGTCGCGCCGCTGTCGCTGTTTCCCGACGGCCGCGTCGCGGAGTCGGGGCTGGCTGCCCGCCGCTGGGACGCCCGCGGGCGGGTGGCTCCGTCCGAGTGGTGGCACGGGACAGCGCCGGTGGAGCCGATCATGCGCGGCGCGGACGGCGCTTCCGACGGGTACTACGGCTCCCTGTCGTGCGCGCGCGAGGTCGCCGCAGCCTCTGCGAGCTGCCTGCTGGTCCCGCGCCATGTGTTCGAGGACGCGGACGGGTTCGACGCGCATTACCGCAGCCGCCACCACGACGTCGACCTCTGCCTGCGAATTCGGCGGCTCGGCCTGACCGTGGTCGTCACCCCGCGGGCGCGGGCGATCGTCCACACCGACCCTGCCGGCCGCCCGGAGGACATGGTCGACCGCGCGGTGCTGGTCGACACATGGTTCGAGGAGCTCGACCGCGGCGATCCCTGCCTCAACGCGAACCTGTCGTTCGACATGGCGCCGCTCGATGGGCGGGGGGCCGGTCTTTTGCCCAGGATCGCGCGGCGAGCATGAGGGTGCTGTTCATCCACTATGGGACCTTCGAGTCCAACAGCGCGATCCAGACCTTCCACCTCGCCAACCGCCTGGTGGACCTCGGCTTCGAGGTGGCCGTGTGCGGGCGCGCCGCCGAGCTAGTGGCGGGGGTGGGGGAGCCGCGGTTCGAGGTTCTCGAGTACCGCGACCTGCGGCGCAAGGTCGCCGACTACCGCCGCGATCCCGCCCGGACGGTGGTGCACGCGTGGACCCCCCGCGAGCGAGTCCGGCGGGCGACCGCGGACGCGGCGGCGCGCCTCGGGGCGCCGTACATCGTGCACCTGGAGGACAACGAGGAGCACCTGCTGGAGACGATCGAGGGTCGCGAGCTCGCGGAGCTGCGCCGGGCCCCGCCGAACGAGCAGGACTCCGTGGTCGGCCTCGACTACGCACACCCGTTGCGCTACCCGGACTTCGTGCGCGACGCGGCCGCCGTCACCGTGATCACCGAGGAGCTGAACGAGTTCAACTTCGCCCGCCGCCCGAGCCACCTGATGCGGCCGGGGGTGGACACGGAGCGGTTCTCGCCCGACGTCGAGCCCGCCACCACCCGGAAGCGTCTGGGGATCGATCCGGACGAGTTCCTGCTCGTGTACCAGGGAGCGATGCACCGTGCCAACGAACGGGAGATGTTCAGCCTCTACCTCGCCGTGTCCCTGCTGCGCCGCCGGGGACGCCGCGTCCGCCTGCTGCGGCTGGGAGAGGACTGGAGCCACGGCCTCGACCCCAGCATCGGCGCGCTGCGGGATCGCTGGGTGATCGAGCTCGGCGCCGTGCCGTGGCGAGACGTTCCCGGCTACCTCGTGCTCGCGGACGCGTTCGTGCAGCCCGGGGCGCCCGACGTCTTCAACCGCTACCGCCTGCCGTCGAAGCTGCCGGAGTTCCTCGCCATGGGCAGGCCGGTGATCCTGCCGCGGTGCAACATCGGCGCCGAGCTCGAGCCGGGCGCCCAGGCCCTGGTGCTCGACCACGGTGGTGGAGTCGACATCGCCGACCGGCTCGAGTCCCTGATCAAGGATCCCGAGCTGGCGCGGCGGTTGGGCCGTGCGGCGCGGGAGTTCGCCCTCACCAACCTCGACTGGGAACGCAACGCGGCTAGACTCGCCGACTTCTACCGGCGGATCGTTGGCGCGACGAGCAACGGGGAGGGACCGTGAAGACACGCAGGCCGCTGGGCCGGCTTCGGGCGCGGGCGGCGGAGCTGGTCCGAGTGGCTCGCTACCGTGACATCGGCGCCGCCGACACGCCATTCCGCGCGGGCATGTCCCAGAACAGGAGCCGCGCGCTCGTCCCGGACGATGCGCTGTGGCGCGTCACCGAGCGATACCGGGGGCGATTCGAGCTCCCGCCGCTGTCGTACGGAACTGTCCTGGACTACGCCGACAGCCGCGAGGTCCTGCCGGGCCTGTCGTCCGCCAACGGCGACATGAAGGACGTCCAGCGCTGCTGGATGCTGAAGGCGGTCGTGGGCAACGTCGAGCCGGGAGGGCGAGTGGTGGAGCTCGGGGCCGGGGAGCCGTTGGTGGCGGGCGTCCTGGCGCGGCTCGGCTACCAGGTCGTGGTCGTCGATCCATATGACGGCAGCGGCAACGGGCCGCTCGAGTACCGGGCATTCCGGCGGGCGTATCCGGATCTGAGGTTCGTAAGGGACAGCTTCCCACCCCACGACGACCTCGGCCGCTGCGCGGCCGTGTACTCGATCTCGGTCCTCGAACACGTCCCGGTGGACTCGATCGAGGCCGTCGTCGCGGCCGCACGCGAGCTGGTGGCGCCGGATGGTTGCTGCATCCACGCAGTCGACCACGTGGTGCGCGGTTGGGGGGCGGCCGAGCATCAGGAGCGGCTGGCGCGGATCGCAAGCGCATCGGAGATCGGGCCCGAGCTCCTCGAGCGGACCCTGGTCGCGATGGAGGAGGACCCCGACACCTACTTCGTGTCCGCCGAAGCCCACGACCGGTGGCGCGGCGGGCTCGCCTACGACGAGTACCCGATGCGCCGGATCGCGTCGGTCAACGTGTTCACGCGCGGCTGACCCCGCGCCGCTACCGCGACCGGCAGTGCGCGATCAGCCACGGGAACGCCACCCGGATCTCGACTGCTTCGTAGTGCGACCCGAGCAGCGCCGGGAAGCTGCGCCGGTTCCAGTGGTTGACGTGCTCGGGATGGTTGCCGAGCTGGCGCACGTACTTGCCTCGCAGGAGGCTGCCGAGCCGGAAGTAGGGCTCGTATGGCACCGACAGCACGAGGTCGCGCCGCGCGACGCGGCCGAGCTCGCGCAGCGCGGTCGCAGGGCTGTCGAGGTGTTCCAGTACCTCGAGCGACAGCACGAGGTCGAAGCTCGCGTCCTCGAATGGAAGCTCGTACACGCTCGCCTGCCGGACGTCGACGAGCGGGAGCCGGTCGCTCGTGAACGCCACGCACTCCTCGAGGATGTCGATCGCCGCGACCCGGTCGCCGAGCACGTCGCGAAGCCGCGCGATCGTCTCCCCCTCGCCGCACCCCGCGTCGAGCACGCTCTCCGGCCGCAGCGGTTCCACGATCGTCCGCAGCTCCGCGAAGAAACCCTCGATCATCTTGCGGACGACCGGATTAGCGGTCTGGAACTTGGCGAAGTTGGTTGTGTCTACGGCCGCCGTGGCGGGCCTCCGCTCACCTCGCGCTCTACCTGGGCGTCGCCGGAGCCCGCGCTGCGCTCCTCGCGCATGACCACGAACATCTGCCCCAGCAGGCCGAAGGTGAGCAGCTGGATCCCGATAACAATCAGCAGCACCCCGAGCAGAAGCAACGGTCGGTCACCGATCGCCTCGCCCTGCAGACGGAGCACGGCGAGATAGGCCGAGATCGCCACGCCGACGACCATCAGCGCCACGCCGAGCCCCCCGAAGAAGTGAAGCGGCCGCTGCTGGTAGCGGCCGAGGAAGAGGACCGTCAGCAGGTCGAATGGGCCGCGGGTGTAGCGCTCGAAGCCGAACTTGGACCGTCCGTGCCTTCGCGCCCGGTGGTGGACCGGGATCTCAGTTACCCGCCAGCCCCGCTGGACCCCGAGCACCGGGATGTAGCGGTGGAGCTCTCCGTAGATCCGCAGCGACCGCGCGCATTCCCCGCGATAGGCCTTCAGACCGCAGTTGAAGTCGTGCAGGTGGACGCCCGAGAGGCGGGCGGTCACGCCGTTGAATAGGCGCGAGGCCCATCTGCGGATGCGGGGATCCTGGCGATCTCGCTTCCACCCCGAAACGAGCTGGTAACCCTCGTCGAGCTTCGCGACCAGCGCCGGGATCTCGGAGGGATCGTCCTGCCCGTCACCGTCGAGCGTGACCACGATCTCGCCGACGCTGCGCTCGAACCCCGTCGACAGTGCCGCCGATTTGCCGAAGTTGCGCCCCAGGCGCAGGACGCGCACCTCGGGATGCTCGGCCGCGAGCCGGGCCAGCACCTCGTCGGTCCCGTCGGTCGAGCCGTCGTCGACGAAGATCACCTCGAAGGAGCGCCCGATCGAGTCACAGCCACGTTCGATCTCGGCCAAGAGCTCCGGCAGCGCGTCGCGCTCGTTGAACACGGGCACGACCACGGACAGCCCCGTCCCCGCGGCTCCGCCCCGGTCCGGAGCGGGCTCCCGCCCCGTCAGCTCCGCTACGCCCATGGCGGTCGCAGGATAGCCAGCTGGGTTCAGCCGTAGGTCGAGTATCTGGCGGCTCCCTTGGCAGGCAGCGGGCACACGGTGACCGCGACGGCCCCTGTGATCCCTCCGTACCACGGCGTCGACGCAGCGTCGATGGGAACGATTAGTGCCGCCGTCCGGCCGGGAGAGATTTTCCCGATCTTCGCGTGCGGTAGGTCGGCGAATCGGGACAAGGAGAGCGATGCGGGCGCCACAGCGTCGACGCGGAGAGCGGCGCCACCGCGTGGAATTTCGAACCGGGCGCTGCCGAAGGGGGCTTCGACCCGCTCGCACCGGCGCCGCGTGCGCGGAGGCTCGGCCGGCACCAGATGCAGCGCAAGCGCCTGCGCAAGCACCCGATCCGCGCCTTCCCTGACCCCCCGGCTCTGTCGCGACAGCTCGTCGAGAGTGAAGGCCGGCGAGCCGTAGCTGTCGACCAGCTCGTGGTACAGGGCGGCCGGGGCCCCGACAGGCGCCACGGCCTTCGGCAGGCGAGCCGCGGGATCGTAGCTGTCGGACACCATGCCGCGCGCCAGCTCGAGCATCGCGAACTCCGCTCGGACCGGAGCGGAGTAGTCCCGCTTGAAGTACACACTGCCGTTTCGCAGCAGACCCACGTTCGTCGCCAGGCTGAAGGCGGCGACCGCGAACAGCGCCACCAACCCCGCGCGGGTGATTCGCAGCGGGCGGACTGCCTCGGCGGCGACGAGAAGCACGCCGACGACGCCGAAGTACACGTAGCGGGCCTGCCAGGGAGCGCGCATCTCGCCCGCAACGAGTGCCCCGAGTGTCCAGTAGGTGAGCACGATCGCCACCATCACCCAAAACGTCCCGGGGACGGACCCACGTGTGAGCCGCACCCCGAGGGCGATCAGGGCGACAACCGCGAGTACCCGGGCCCAGCCGAGCTCGGACCCGGGAGGCGACAGCTGGGCGAAGTCGTATCCGACCCCGACGATCGCGGCGACCGCGGTCGCGAGCGAATCGATGACGTAGGCCGGGATCAGCACGAGGTTGGAGGCGTTCGCCTCTCCCTCCGCGGACGACGCTAAGTCGAGCGCCCACACCCACCACGCGACGTACAGGATCAGCGGGACGCCGAAGACCCAAACACGCCGCCGGCGCTGCGGCCGGATCAGGACATAGACGGCGATTCCCGCGAGAAAGGCGAGTCCAGTCGTATAGGTGGCGACCGACACCACCAACAGCCCACACGCCGCCAGGTCCCCGCGGCTGTCGTCGCGCTCGACCGCCAGCAGCGCGGCGAGTCCGGCGGCGACGCTGAAGATCACGGTGAATCCGATCGGGATCACCACGTGCTGCCACGCCGAGCCGAGGAACAGGACCACGAGCGCCGGGGCCAGCGCTGGGAGCGCCCCGAGCCTCCGCCTGACGAGCGCATAGAAGAGCCCCGCGGAAAGCAGTACCGCGGCCAGGCCCAGGAGACGGAAAGCAAGGTAGTCGGTGCCAACGGTCTCCAGCAGTGCCTTGTAGACCAGCCGGCTGGTGGCGATCAGGTGCCCGTTGTGGGGCGCAAACACATCGTCAAGGCCGCCCAGGTCGGGGCTTGCGTACACCCACGCCAGCTCGTCGAGAAAGAACGTTGTCCCCCGGTTCAGGTACAGGATCAGCCCCGCGGCGACCGCCATCGCGATGCCGAGGATCAGCCAGCAAACCCGGTCGGTCAGCTCGAGCCCGCGGGCGGTGATCGGGAGCACGATCCGCGGGACCGCGG
>DATAFB010000072.1:0-17136 GCA_036257695.1 Solirubrobacterales bacterium
GAGCCGGTGGCTGATGCGCGCGGGCACCGTGCTCAGCGCCGGCGTCGCTGCGGCGCTGGCCGACCTCGGTGCCCGCGACGGCGTCTCGGGGGCGAACGACAACGCCACCGGCGTCGCCGCGCTGCTGGCGGCCGCCTGCTCGCTGCGGGAGCGGCCGACCGAGAGCGTCCGGGTCATGCTCGTCTCGACCTCGGAGGAGGCGACGTGCGAGGGGATGCACCACTTCGCTGCCCGCCACTTCGGCGAGCTTTCGCCCGAGCGGACATTCTTCGTCAACCTCGACACGCTCGGGTCGCCACACCTCGTCGTCCTGCGGGGCGAGGGGATGTTCGGCGTCCGCGAGTATCCGCCCGCCGCGCTGGCGCTGGTCGACGGGCTCGCCGATGAGCTCGGCGTGTGGCGGTTCCCGAACCTGCGGCTGCGCAACGCGACGGACGGCGTCTACCCCTTGCACGCCGGCTACCCGTGCGTGTCGATCGCGTCGTGCACCGAGCTCAAGCAGCCCGCCAACTACCACTGGCCCAGCGACGTGGCGGAGAATGTCGACTACGGCGCCGTCGCCGACGCGATCAGGCTCACCGAGGCGACCGTGCGCCGGCTCGACGACCGCTGGATCTAGCGGGCGCGCGGGGTGTGGCGCTCGACGATCGCCGCGAAGTCGGTGCCCGGGGGCAGCGTCCCGAAGGCGCCGCTCCACTCGCCGGCCAGCCGCGAGGCGCAGAACGCGTCGGCGACCGCCGGGTCGCCGAACCGGACCAGCAGCGAGCCCTGGAGCGCGAGCGCCATGCGCTCGACGACCCGCCGTGCCCGGACCTCGACCGAGTCGAGGTCGATCAGCTCGTCGCGCACCGCGGTCGCGTAGGCGTCCAGGCGCGGCTCCGCACCGGCGGCCTCGCCGACCTCGGCGAAGAAGGCGTCGACCGACTCCGGGCTGCGGGCCATCGCCCGCAGCACGTCGAGGGCCTGGACGTTCCCCGAGCCCTCCCAGATCGATGCCAGCGGGCTCTCGCGGAACAGCCGCGGCATCCCCGACTCCTCGACGTAGCCGTTGCCGCCGAAGCACTCGAGCGCCTCGACCGCGTGCGCCGGGCCGCGCTTGCAGACCCAGTACTTGAGCACGGGCGTCGCGAGCCGCTTGAGCCCCGGAGACCCGCCCGCGCCCTCGGGCGCGGGCGGTGTTGATGTCTCCTCGTCGTAGGTGCGGGCCAGCCGCATCGCCGACACCGTCGCCGCCTCGGACTCGACCGCGAGGTCGGCGAGGACGTTCTGCATCAGCGGCTGCTCGATCAGCAGCCTCCCGAACGCCGACCGCTGCGAGCAGTGATGGGTGGCCTGGGCGACGCCGGCGCGCATCCCCGCGGTCGATCCGATCGTGCAGTCGAGCCGCGTGTGGTTGACCATCTCGATGATCGTCGGCACGCCGCGGCCCTCATCGCCGATCAGCCGCGCCCACGCGCCCCGGAACTCGACCTCGCTCGAGGCGTTGGAACGGTTCCCGAGCTTGTCCTTGAGCCGCTGGATGTGGAACCGGTTGCGCTCGCCGTCGGGCGTGAAGCGGGGCAGCAGGAAGCACGACAGGCCGCCGTCGGCCTGGGCGAGGACGAGGAACGCGTCGCACATCGGCGCCGAGCAGAACCACTTGTGGCCGCTGATCTCGTACTCGGCCCCGGCGCCGCCGCCGTTGAGCGGGCGGGCCGCGGTCGTGTTGGCGCGCACGTCGGAGCCGCCCTGCTTCTCGGTCATCGCCATCCCGCACAGCGCGCCGGCCTTGTCGGGCGCCGGCACGAGCCGCTCACCGTCGTAGGACAGCGACAGGAACCGTGGCTCCCACTCCTCGGCGAGCTCGGGCTGCGCGCGCAGCGCCGGGATCGCCGAGTAGGTCATCGAGATCGGGCACCCGATGCCGGCCTCCGCCTGCGACAGGGCGATGAACATCGCCGCCCTCGCGACGTGGGCGCCGGGCTGGGGCTCGCGCCACGGCAGCGCGTGCACCCCGTGGCCGATCCCGATCCGCATCAGCTCGTGCCACGCGGGGTGGAATTCGACCTCGTCGATCCGGTTGCCGAAGCGGTCGTGCGTGCGCAGGACGGGCTCGTTCTCGTTCGCCTCCGCGCCCCAGCGCAGCGTCCGGGCGCGGCCGGCGATCTCGCCGATCTCGCGCGCCCGGCCCACGGCCCAGTCGCCGCCCTCGCGGCTCAGGGCCTCGACCAGCGGCCGATCCTCGACGAATACGTTGTAGTTCTCCAGCGGCGTCGACTGGTTGAAGACCTCGTGCGTCGAGCCGCCGGGGCGGTTCTCGATCCGCGCCATCGGCCGAATCTTCCCAGACGGGGCGGGCAGCCGCCCGCGGTGCTTGTGAAACGATTCCGCCCGTGGCGCACCGCGTGACGTTCATCCCGGGGGACGGGACCGGCCCCGAGATCGCCGAGGCGACCCGCCGGGTGCTGGAGGCGACCGGGGTCGAGTTCGAGTGGGACGAGCAACCCGCCGGCGAGGACGTCTACAACGAGGAGGGGAACCCGTTCCCCGACCGCACCCTGGAGTCGATCAAGCGCAACGGGGTTGGGATAAAGGGCCCGACGACGACCCCCGTCGGCTCCGGGTTCCGGTCGATCAACGTCCAGCTCCGCAAGGAGCTCGACCTGTACGCGTGCATCCGGCCCTGCAAGCTGTATGAGGGGGTTCGGTCGCACTTCGACGACGTGGACATCGTGATCGTGCGCGAGAACACCGAGGACCTGTACGCGGGGATCGAGTTCGAGCGCGGGACAAACGAGAACCGGGAGCTGCGCGAGTTCCTCGCCGCCCACGGCGCCCCCGTGCGCGAGGACGCCGGGATCTCGATCAAGCCGATCTCGGTCTTCGGCACCGAGCGGATCGTCGAGGCCGCGTTCGACTACGCGAAGCGCAACGGGCGCCGCAAGGTGACCGCGGCGCACAAGGCGAACATCATGAAGTTCTCCGACGGGCTGTTCCTGGAGACCGCGCGGGCGGTCGCGGAGCGCCACTCGGAGATCGAGTTCGAGGACCGGATCATCGACAACCTCTGCAACCAGCTCGTCTCGCGCCCCGAGGAGTACGACGTGATCGCCCTGCCGAATCTTTATGGAGACATCGTCAGCGACCTCGGCGCGGGCATGATCGGCGGCCTCGGACTGGCACCGGGGGCCAACATCGGCACGGCGGCGGCGATGTTCGAGGCGACGCACGGCTCCGCCCCCAAGTACAGGGGCCAGAACAAGGTCAACCCGACGGCGCTGATGCTGTCCGGCGTGCTTATGCTCCGTCACCTGGAGGAAGGGGAGGCCGCCGACCGGATGGAGGCCGCGATCGCCGAGGTGATCCGAGACGGTGAGAAGGTCACCTACGACCTGAAGCCGACCCGCGACGACCCGACCGCGGTCGGCACATCCGAGTTCGCCGACGCCGTGATCGAGGAGATGACCTAGTGGCCGCGCCCGTCAAGGTGGCCGTGACCGGAGCGGCGGGGCAGATCGGCTACGCGCTGCTGCCCCGGGTCGCGAGCGGCGACATGCTGGGCCGCGACACGACGGTCGAGCTGCGGCTGCTCGAGATCCCGGACGCGATGCAGGCCCTCGCGGGGGTCGTGATGGAGCTCGAGGACAGCGCCTTCCCCCTGCTCGAGTCGATCGAGATCAGCGACGACCCCGAGGTCGCGTTCGAGGGGGCGAACGTGGCGCTGCTGGTCGGGGCGCGGCCGCGCGGCAAGGGGATGGAGCGCTCCGACCTGCTGGCGGCGAACGGCGGGATCTTCAAGCCGCAGGGCGAGGCGATCAACGCCCACGCCGCCGACGACGTCAAGGTGCTGGTGGTCGGCAACCCGGCGAACACCAACTGCCTGATCGCGATGAGCAACGCGCCCGACGTCCCGCGCGAGCGGTTCACCGCGATGATGCGGCTCGACCACAACCGCGCCAAGGCGCAGCTCGCGCGCAAGGCCGGGGCTCACGTGCGCGACGTGCGGCGGGTGACGATCTGGGGCAACCACTCGACGACGCAGTACCCGGACATCACCCACGCCCTGATCGGCGACCGGCCTGCCACCGAGGTGATCAGCGAGCGCGAGTGGCTCGTGGAGGAGTTCATCCCAACCGTCCAGAAGCGGGGCGCCGCGGTGATCGAGGCCCGCGGGGCGTCGAGCGCCAAGTCGGCCGCCAGCGCCGCGATCGACCACGTTCGCGAGTGGGTCGCCGGCACCCCGGAGGGCGACTGGGTGTCGATCGGCGTGCCTTCGGACGGCTCGTACGAGATCCAGGAGGGGCTGATCTCGGGCTTCCCGTGCACGTGTTCCGGCGGCGAGTGGTCGATCGTCGAGGGTCTCGAGATCGACGACTTCTCCCGCGAGCAGATCGACGCCAGCGTCGACGAGCTCAAGCACGAGCGCGACGCGGTGAAGGAACTGGGGCTCTTGTAGCTAGGCGGCCCGGTAGCCGCGGCCCGACTTGCGAACCCGCCCCTCCTTCTGCAGCTCGCCCATCACCCGGTAGACGTAGTTCGGCTTGATCCGCATCCGCTTCGCGATCTCCGACGCGGATATCCCCGGGTTCTCGGACACGACCTTCACGGCCTGGTCGGCCCTCGTGCCGCCGCGGCGTCCACGGCGGCGCCGCGTCCTCGATCCGCGCGGACGGCCTGGACGCCGCCTGCCGACCTTTCCATGGGTGAGGTCCGCGAGCGTTCGCTCCAGCTGCTTGCGCTCGTCGTCGAGCTCCCTGAGCCTCTTCTCTATCAGCGATTTCGCCTGGTCGAGGACGTTCCCTGAGCGAGGTGCCATGTCTGACTCTTCCTTTCTGTCAGATGAGAGTATGGAATCTCCACACCGCTCGATGCATCGAGCATTAGTTCAGTGTGTGTGTATGAAAGCCGATCGCAAGGATCGGCGGTGTGTGGGTGGGGTGGGCTGTCTTACGCCTTGCGCCGCCGGGGGAGGGTGCGAAAGACGACGTCCCACATCGGCGACGAGACGCCGAACCCGTAGCGGTGATCCTGGAAGTGGTGGCGCATGTGCTGCTCCCGCAGGCGCTTGCCGATCCGCGTCTTCGGCGTGTGGTGATGGAGGTAGTAGTGGGTGTAGTCGTAGGTCAGGTAGCCGACCAGCAGGCCCGCGAACAGGGGGTACGCCGCCGGGGTCCCGAAGACGAGCACGAAGAGGCCGAAGAACAGCGCCCCGAGCGGGAGGCTGAGCGCCGGCGGCATGACGAGCCGCATGCGGTCGTTGGGGTGGTCGTGATGGACGCCGTGGATGATGAAGTGGAGCTTGTCACCGTGGCGGAAGCTCGGCTCCCAGTGGAACAGCAGCCGGTGCAGCCAGTACTCGGTCAGCGTCCACAGCAGCAGGCCGCCGGCGACCAGCAGCACGCTGTCGAGCGCCCCCAGCCCGCGGTCGACCCCGAGCCACACCATCGCCGCGATCACCGGGATGAAGACGACGGCCGGAACCGCGGGGTGGATGCGCGAGAAGAAGTCGAGGAAGCGACTCTCGAACAGCGGCGGGGAGGCGCTGAGCTGCTTCGTCCTCTCGGGGGCCATCGGACGTGATTCTAGTACGGGGTGCGGGGGCGACGCCGCGCGGTTAGGGAACCCTAATCGACGCGGTTTCTCCGAAAGAGCAGCGATACGGGATTTCGGCGATCGCCGTCCGCGGACGAAGAAGCAGCGCTTTGCGAGAACCCGGGCTTGCGCCGCGCCGCGCCGGTGCTTAGATGGCTCGCGTGAGCCCGTCGAGCCCGAAGCGAAGCAAGACCGCCCCCACCTGCGACGACTGCTTCTTCCGCTGCCGCGGGCTGTGCGCCCTCGACCTCGACTCGCCGTGCTCCACGTTCCGGCCCGACCGGCCCGAGGGGCTGGTGCCGCCGCGCCAGCCGGCGCTGCTGCTGCGCGATCCGGTCGCCGCACACGTCGAGGAGAGCCTGCCTCAGACCGCCTGACCGGTTGCAGGGCCGTCGAGCTGCATCTCGCGCGGCGGGCACCCGGTTAATGTTGCCGTTGTCACTATGCGGGTTACGGTGCTCGGCAAGTCTCCCTCGTGGGAGGACGCGGGAGGCGCATGCAGCGGCTACCTGGTCGAGGAGGGCGAGACCACGGTGCTACTCGACTGCGGCAACGGCGTGTTCTCGAAGCTGCGCCTGCATCGCGACTACACCAGCGTCGACGCCGTCCTCGTCTCCCACCTGCACGCCGACCACTTCCTCGACCTCGTCCCGTACGCCTACGCCCTCACCTACGCGCCGCGCCAGCAGCCGGTCCCGGTCGCGCAGTGGCCGGGGACGAGCGACCCGGCCCGCCCGCGGCTGCTGGCGCCGCCCGGCGCGCGCAGGACCTTCCGCCGCGTGGTCGGCGCGTGGGGGAACGACAACCTGATCGAGAAGGCGTTCCGGCTCGACGAGTACGACCCGACGGCGCCGTTTCAGCTCGGTGAGTTCCGGATCCGGTTCCACGAGGTGCCCCACTTCACCACCACCTACGCGATCGAGTTCGCGTCCGCGAACGGCGCCGGCCGGTTCACCTACGGCGCCGACTGCCGGCCCAGCGACGAGCTGGTCGACTTCGCGCGCGGCACCGACCTGCTGATCGTCGAGGCGACCCTGCCGCGGCCGGAGCGCACCGGCGAGCGAGGCCACATGACGCCCGCCGAGGCCGGGGAGCACGCCCGCCGCGCCGGGGCGGCGAGGATGGTCCTGACCCACATCTCCGACGAGCTCGACCAGGACTGGGCCCTGGAGCAGGGCAAGGACACGTTTGGGGGCACGCTCGACCTCGCCACCGAGGGCGCGGTCTACGAGGTCTAGGGGCCCGGGCGATCGGGTAGCGGCAGCCTGGCTACCCTTTTCTTCATGCCCCCCCGCCGCGACCTGTTCACCGACTTCGAGCGCATGCGCCGGGAGGTGGACGAGTTCCTCGGCGCTTTCTGGGAGCGGCCGATGGTGGGGCCGCGCCGCGCGGGCGGGTTCACGCCGAAGGTCGACCTCTACTACTGCGGCGAGGAATCGCCGAAGGCGGTCGTCAAGGCCGACCTCGCCGGGGTGCCGCTGTCCGACGTCCACCTCGAGGTAAGCGGCCGCGAGCTGGTGATCAGCGGCGAGCGGCCGGTACAGGAGACCGAGGGGCGCGTGTACCAGCAGGTCGAGGTGGAGACGGGCCCGTTCCGCCGCGTGATCGAGCTCAGCGCGGACGTCGACGCGAGCGGCGCAAAGGCGACGTACGAGGACGGGATCCTCCGCGTCGAGCTGCCGCTCGTCGAGCGCGAGGAGCAGTCGCGCCAGGTGCCGGTGCGGCGACTGGAGGATTGACCGTGGAGCGCGATCCGATGGGCGAGGCGGAGATCCGCCACGCCGAGATCGGCGGCGGCGACGACGGCGGGCCCGGGATCGAGGTCGTGGAGACGCCCGACGTCGAGGAGGCGATCCGCGAGACCGAGGGCAAGCCGCTCCCGCAGGCGCTCCCGATCCTACCCCTGAAGGACACGGTCACCTACCCCGACGCGCTCACCCCGCTGGCGGTCGGGCAGCCGCGGTCGATGAAGCTCGTCAACGACGTCCTCTCCGGGGAGCGGATGCTGGTGATGGTGGCGTCCCGCGACCCCGACGCCGACGAGCCGGGGCCGGACCAGCTGTACGACGTCGGCGTCGCCGGGGTCGTCGCGCGGATGCTCAAGGTCCCGGACGGGACGATGCGCGTCCTCGTCCAGGGCACCCAGCGGGTGCGGATCGACGAGTACATCGCTGAGGAGCCGTACCTGGTCGCGCGGATCTCCGAGCTCCCCGACGTCGTCGAGCCGTCGGCGGAGCTCGAGGCGTTGACCCGCAACGTCCAGAACACGTTCAGCCAGATCATCGAGGGGATCCCCTACCTGCCGGAGGAGCTCCAGATCGCGGTCGCCAACGTCGACGACCCCTCGGCGCTGTGCCACCTGATCGCCGGCGCGATGCGGATCTCGACCGAGGAGAAGCAGGAGCTGCTGGAGGAGGTCGACGTCGCGAAGCGGCTGCGGCGGCTGTCGGAGATCCTCGCGCGCGAGCTCGAGGTCGTCCAGCTCGGCTCGAAGATCCAGTCCCAGGTCCAGTCCGAGATGGAGAAGGGCCAGCGGGAGTACTTCCTCCGCGAGCAGCTGAAGGCGATCCAGCAGGAGCTCGGCGAGGGCGACGAGCGCCAGGCCGAGATCAACGAGCTGCGCGAGCGGATCGAGCAGGCGAAGCTCCCCGAGCACGCCGCCAAGGCCGCGGAGCGGGAGCTGTCGCGGCTCGAGCGCCTGCCCCCGGCGGCCGCCGAGTACGGCGTCATCCGGACCTACCTCGAGTGGCTGACCGAGCTGCCGTGGAACGAGGAAAGCGAGGACAACCTCGACATCGAGCACGCGGGAGAGGTGCTCGACGCCGATCACTACGACCTCGAGAAGGTCAAGGAGCGGATCCTCGAGTACCTCGCGGTGCGCAAGCTGAAGCCCGACTCGCCGGGGCCCATCCTGTGCTTCGTCGGGCCGCCGGGTGTGGGGAAGACGAGCCTCGGGAAGTCGATCGCCCGCGCTCTGGAGCGCAAGTTCCAGCGCATCTCGGTCGGTGGCGTTCGCGACGAGTCCGAGATCCGCGGCCACCGCCGCACCTACATCGGCGCGATGCCGGGAACGATCATCCGGGCGCTGCGCGACGCCGGCTCCCGCAACCCCGTGTTCATGATCGACGAGATCGACAAGATGGGCGCCGACTTCCGCGGCGACCCCGCCAGCGCGATGCTCGAGGTCCTCGACCCGGCGCAGAACGACAGCTTCCGCGACCACTACCTCGACCTCGAGTTCGATCTCTCGGACGTCCTGTTCATCGCCACGGCCAACCTGCTCGACCCGATCCCGGCGCCGCTCCAGGACCGGATGGAGGTCATCAAGCTCTCCGGCTACACGCTCGACGAGAAGCTCCACATTGCCAAGAGCTACCTCGTGCCGCGCCAGATCGAGGAGAACGGGCTCGAGGCGGACCAGATCGAATTCACCGACGAGGCGCTGAAGGTGATCGCGGACGAGTACACGCGCGAGGCGGGGGTGCGCAACCTCGAGCGCCAGATCGGGACGGTGTGCCGCAAGGTCGCGCGCGACGCCGCCGAGGACAAGCTCGAGGGCAAGGCCGTAATCACGCCGGAGCGCGCCCGCGAGCTGCTGGGGCCGCGGAAGTTTTTCGCCGAGCAGGCGCGGCGGACCAAGGACCCTGGGGTCGCCACCGGCCTCGCTTGGACGCCTGTCGGCGGCGAGGTGCTGTTCATCGAGGCGGCCGCGGCGCCCGGCAGCGGCAGGCTGACGATCACCGGCCAGCTCGGCGACGTGATGCGGGAGTCGGCCGAGGCGGCGCTGTCGTGGGTGCGCGGGCACCAGGCCGAGCTCGCCCCGGACCTGCCCGAGGACTGGTTCGCCAAGCACGACATCCACGTCCACGTCCCGTCGGGCGCGGTGCCGAAGGACGGTCCCTCGGCGGGGGTGGCGATGGCGACCGCGCTGGCGTCGCTCGTCAGCGGCAGGCCGGTCGCCAACGACGTCGCGATGACCGGCGAGATCACGCTCACCGGCCAGGTGCTGCCGATCGGCGGCGTGAAGGAGAAGTCGCTGGCCGCGCAGCGCGCCGGGATCAAGCGGATCGTGCTGCCGGAGCGCAACAAAGGGGACGTCGAGGAGATCCTCGAGCACGAGCGCGAGGGGCTCGAGTTCATCTACGTCACCGAGCTCGGCGACGTGCTCGACATGGCGCTGGAAGCCGGCGACCAGTAGCCAGGGGTTTTGGCCCCGAGCCCAAAGGGCGAGGCAAGGGGCAGGTGGGTGTTTTGATGTCCACGGGTATAAGCTCTGCCGGGATCCGAACTAGTTAGGAGAGGTTGATGGCGGCTAGGACCAAGCGGGCGCAGGAGTCGGCGAGGAGAGTGGGCGAAGCTGCGAATTCGCTGCGCTCGAACCCGTACGTGCAGCGTCTGATCGAGGACGAGGAGCTGCGCGCCAACATCCGCGAGGCCTTCGAGTCCGCCCGGGACGCCTACAGCCGGATCGCCAACGGCAAGGGCCCGCAGGCGCTGGTGGACGACAAGAAGGTCCAGCGCGACCTGCGCAAGGCCGCGGAGTCGATGCGCGAGGCGTCGGAGCAGCTACGTGGCAAGCGTCGCCGCAAGAGCCGCCTCGGCCGCCTGCTCGTGATCGCGCTGATCGGCGCGGCGCTGGCGCTGCTGTTGAGCGAGGACCTGCGCAAGGCGCTCCTGGACCGGCTGTTCGGGGCCGAGGAGGAGTTCGAGTACACCTCGACCACCTCGCCGGCGCCGGAGACCGCGTCGACGCAGGGCTAGTCCCGCCCAAAACTCGCTCGCGGCGGACGCGGAAGCGAGGCCGCAAGAGGACCGGTCATGTGAGTGCGGCCGAGTGGGAGCAGAGCACGCGAGCGGAATGATTCTTGGCCGGGTAGCCAACTAAACTGGCCGCCGTGGAGGCGGCCACCAAGCAGCGCGAGCTGAGCGGCGACAAGGCCCAGCGCATCGTCGAGGCGATGCGGGCGAGCGTCGCTGAGCGCGGCATCGCCGGCTCGACCTTCGAGCACGTGTCGCGCGAGGCCGGGGTCAGCCGCGGCCTGCTGCACTACTACTTCGGGACGAAGGAGCGGCTGCTGGTCGAGGTCGTGCGCCGCGACTCCGAAGTCAGGGTCGCCCGCCTCGACGAGCCGCTCGGCCGGGCCCAGACGGTTGACGACGTCCTCGACGTCCTCGTATCCAACCTTCTCGACCTGATCGAAAACGAGCCCGGCTTCTTCGACCTCATCTTCGAGGTCTTCACCGCGGGTCGCCGCAACCCGGAGATCCGGCGCGAGAGCGCCGAGCTTTTCAACCGCACCCGCCACCACGTCGCCATGGTCCTCGAGGCGAAGCGGAAGGAGGGAGTGCTCTCGCTCCGCTTCGGCGCCGACGCGGTCGTCGCCTACCTGTTCGCGATCGCCGACGGCATCGCGCTGCAGGCGCTGACCGACCGGGACAAGGACTTCGACGAGGTGATCGAGGCGGGAACCGCCGCCGCGCGCTATCTGCTGACGGACTAGGCCTCAGCCGCGCGGCCGCGGGTCCTGTCGCGTGACCGGCGTCGCGCGGGTGAGGGCACCCTGCGCGACGCCTGGGTCACGCACCACCCGCGGAGCATGTGTGTGATCGCGATCACAGAACGCGGCGGGCGGGTTGCATACAGTGTGTAGGTAACTGGCAAAGTAGCCAGTCCGCACGAAGGAGGTGTCTGATGGACGCCCTTCTACCTGTCGCCCAGGCATCGACCGAGACCGTCGACGCCGCCAAGGCGATCGCGCTCGGCCTCGGGACCGGGCTCGGCGCGATCGGCCCCGGAGTCGGCGTCGGCTACATCTTCGGCAAGACGATCGAGTCGGTGACCCGCCAGCCCGAGATGCGCGGCGAGATCCAGAGCATCATGTGGCTCGGCTTCGCGCTCACCGAGGCGATCGTGTTCTACGCGCTGATGATGTCGCTGGTCGCGTTCTTCATCGCGTAGGCGCCGCCGGCTTGAAGTTCGCCACGCCGGCGAGGCCGCAGAACGCGGCGAGCGCGGGTTAACGAATCACGGAGCCTCGCCTGTGCCGTCGAGGCCCGCGAACGGCTTGCCGATGGGAACGGTTGACACGGGCAGCCGTGCCCACGAGCGTGGCCGGCGTCTTGTCGGTGGCCACGATATATAGGCTGCCGGGGTCGGCAGTGGAGGAGATTCGACCGGGGAGCGCAAGGGACCTTGGCGATCACGGCGTTGACCCCTTCGGGAGTGTGATCCCGGGAGTGGGCAGTGGCTGACAGGGCGGGCGGTAGCGCGGGCCGATCGACCCCGGCTCGGATCGCCGCGCTCGGCGCGTTGGTGGCGGCGATCGCGCTCGTCCTGATCCTCTTCCTCGGCAACGGGGACAGCTACCAGTACCGGCTCCAGTTCCAGACCGGGGGCCAGCTCGTCGACGGAAACCAGGTCCAGGTCGGCGGCCACCCGATCGGGTCGATCGACTCGATCGAGCTCACCGACGACTGGCAGGCGGACATCACGATCTCCGTCGACCAGCAGCTGCACGAGGGCTCGACCGCCGTCATCCGCGTCGCGTCGCTGTCGGGGATCGCGAACCGTTACATCGCCGTCGCGCCCGGCCCCGACGATGCGCCGGCGCTCGAGGACGGATCGGTGATCACCAGTCAGGACACCACCTCGCCCGTCGACCTCGACCAACTATTCAACACCTTCCGGCCGAAGCAGCGGCGCGCGCTGCGCAACTTCATCCAGGGATTCGCCGCCACCTACACCGGCGCGGCGCGAGAGGCGAACGAGACCTACAAGTACCTGAACCCGGGGCTCAGCAGCGCCCAGCGCCTGCTCGCCGAGCTGACCCGCGACCAGCAGGTGTTCACCGACTTCCTCGTCGACGGCTCGCACGTGGTCAGCGCGATCGCAGAGCGGCGCGACGACCTCTCCGCGCTGACCCAGAACGCGAACGAGGCCCTGGGCGGGATAGCGCGCGAGAACGAGTCCTTCGCGCGCGTGCTGGACGCGTTCCCGCCCGCCCTGCGCCAGGCGAACACGACGTTCGTCAACCTGCGCGCGACGCTCGACGAACTCGATCCGCTCGTCGCCACGTCGAAGGTCGCCACCCGCGACCTGGCGCCGTTCCTGCGCGACCTGCGGCCGGTCGTCAACGAGAGCGTGCCGGTATTCCGCAACCTGCGCAAGGTCTTGCTGCGCAAGGGCAAGGCGAACGACCTCGCCGACCAGCTCGGCGACCTTCCGAAGCTCCGCGACCGGGCGAAGGTGGACCTCCCGCGCGCCAGCCAGGGGATCGAGGACTCGCTGCCGGTGTTCCAGTTCGCGCGCCCGTACGCGCCCGACGTGCTCGGCCTCGTCAGCAGGCTGGGGCAGGCAACCGCGAACTACGACGCCAGCGGCCACTACGCGCGCGCCTCGGTGCTGAGCAACATCTTCGACTACGCCGGCGGCGCGCTGACGCCGCAGAACCCGTCCCAGCAGTACGACTTCTACACCGCCGCCGCGAACACGTTCGGCAACTTCATCCGCTGCCCGGGCGGTGCGACGCAGCCGATCGCGGAGTCGAACCCGTTCACCGACGACCGCAACCTGCTGTCCGGCGGCCAGGACCCCAATCCCAAGTGTGACGTCGACGACGTACCCCCGGGGCCATGAGGCGCCTCGTGGTCATAGCGTGCGCGGTCGCCGGTGGGATCGGGCTGCTCGTCGCGGGCCCGGCGGCCAGCGACGACGGCGGCCCGTACGAGGTTCGCGCGGTCTTCGACAACGCCTCGTTCCTGGTCCCCGGCGAGGAGGTGCGGATCGCCGGCGCGAGGGTGGGCGAGGTCGCCGAGGTCGACGTGACCCGGCCGGGCGAGACCGTCAGCCTCGAGAACGGCGCCAGGGACGAGCCCGGCAAGGCGGCCGTCGTGCTGCGGATCGACGATCCCGGGTTCCAGGACTTCCGCGAGGACGCGTCGTGCCTGATCCAGCCCCAGTCGCTGCTCGGCGAGAAGTTCGTCGGCTGCCGGCCGACCCAGCCGCGCGCCCCCGGCACTGAGCCTCCGCCGACGCTCGAGGAGATCGGCGAGGACCAGCCCGGGGAGGGCCAGCTGCTGCTGCCGCTGGAGAACAACGGCAAGGCGGTCGACCTCGACCTCGTCAACAACATCATGCGCGAGCCGTACGCCGACCGCTTCCGGCTGATCCTCAACGACCTCGGCGCCGGCTTCGCGGCCCGCGGCGACGAGCTCGAGGAGATCGTCGAGCGGTCGAACCCGGCCCTGCGCCAGACGAACCGGGTGCTGGAGATCCTCGCCGCCCAGAACCGTGCCCTGGCCGAGCTCGCGCGCGACTCCGACACCGTGCTCGAGCCGCTCGCGCGCGAGCGGCGCCAGATCACCGGCTTCATGCGCGGCTCGACCGTCGCGGCGCAGGCGACGGCGGAGCGGGCCGACGACCTCGAGGCGGGCTTCGAGCTCTTCCCGGAGTACCTGCGGCAGCTGCGGGCGACCAGCCGCGACCTGCGCGCGTTCTCCGACGCCGGCACGCCGGTGATCTCGGACTTCGGCGCCTCGGCGCCGGACGTGACCCGCGCCCAGAAGGCGCTCGCGCCGCTCGCCGACGCCGGCACCGACGCGTTGAAGTCGCTCGGCGACGCCGCCGAGCAGAGCGAGGACGACATCGTCGCCTCCGACCCGGTGATCAAGGACGTCCGCGATCTGTCGAAGTCGGCAAAGCCCGGGGCGGAGCAGCTCGACGAGCTGCTCAGCAGCCTCGACCAGGAGATCTGCGTGCAGCGCAACTTCGAGGGCCAGTGCGACGTGACCACGACAGGCCTGCGCTCGCTGATGGACTTCCTCTTCGGGACCTCCGCCGCGGTCAACGGCTTCGACCAGTACGGCCACTACCTGCGCACGTTCGGGCTGGTCACCAACTGCACGGTGATCTTCGCCACCAACATCGGCGAGTGCGACGCGCACTTCGGCGAGGGCCCGGACCTCGAGCGAGCCTCGGCGCCCGACGTCGGCTCCGGCGAAAAGCGGCGCGACCTCAAGCCTCGGCGCCGGACCGGATCGGTTGCGCCCGAGCCGGGGGCGTCCGGGGGCAGCGCCCAGCCGGCGCAGCCGCAGCCCCGATCCGAGGGCGCCGCGCCCGAGCAAGGCTCGGAGGGGCGGCTGACACCGGAGGCCTCGTCGAGCGAGCGCGCGGGGCGCGAGCTGCTCCGCTTCCTGCTGGAGGACGAGTCGTGAGGGCGCGCCCGATGGGAGCGATCGCGGCGAGCCCGACGATGGTCGGCGCGATCACCGTGCTGATCGTGATCGTCGCCGTGTTCCTCGCCTACAACGCGAACACCGGGCTGCCGTTCGTGCCCACGTACCGGATCACGGCGCAGGTCCCGAACGCGAACCAGCTCGTGCCCAGCAACGAGGTCCGGATCGGCGGCGTGCGCGTCGGGCTCGTCGAGACCGTCTCCCCGGTCCAGCACGAGGACGGGTCGACCACGGCGCGGCTCGACCTCAAGCTCGACGACGAGGTCCGCGAGCTGCCCGAGGACTCGACGGTCATCGTCCGGTCGCGGTCGTCGCTCGGGCTCAAGTACCTGGAGATCAAGAAGGGCTCCTCGGAGGAGGGGATCCCCGAGGGCGGGACGATGCCGCTCAGCCAGGCGAAGCCGGAGCCCGTCGAGTTCGACCAGATCCTGAACACGTTCGACGAGCCGACCAGGCTCGCGATCCAGCGCAACCTGGTCGAGTTCGGGAATGCGATCGCCGCCCGCGGGCCGGCGCTCAACGAAGCGGTCGGCAAGCTCGCCCCGGCGCTGCGGCACTTGCAGCCCGTGACCCGGATCCTCGCCGACCCGGACACGCGGCTGGCGCGGTTCTTCCTCGCCCTGCGCGACACGTCCGCGGAGGTGGCGCCGGTGGCGGACACGCAGGCGCAGATGTTCGTTGTCCTCAACACCACGTTCAACGCGCTCGCCAACGTCGCCCGCCCGTTCATCCAGGAGACGATCTCGCGCACGCCGCCGTCGTTCGAGACCTTGATCCAAACGACGCCGACGATCCGCCCGTTCCTGCGCAACACCGCGGGGCTGTTCAACGACCTCGCGCCCGGCGCCCGGGCACTGGGCAGGACGGCGCCGGAGCTCGCCGACGCGGCGGTCGTCGGGGTTCCGGCGCTGCTCGAGGCGCCCGGCTTCAACCGCCAGCTGCCGCCGACGGCGGCGTCGCTGCGGCGCTTCAACGACAGCGACGTCGTCCGGACCGGGATCACCGACTTGACGAACTTCGCCGACGAGCTGAGCCCGACGCTGCGGTTCATCACCCCGGCGCAGTCGGTGTGCTTCTACGGGTCGCTGCTGTTCTACAACGTCGCCGACACCGTCCGGCTGGGCAACAGCCTCGGCAACTGGCAGAGATTCATCGTCCTGTCGGCGCCGGGCGCGCCGACGGCGCCCGACAACGAGGGCGTCCCCGGGTCGGGAGTCGCGAGCGGCGGCGCGGGCCCGGCGAGCTTCCTGCACTCCAACCCGTACCCGAACACCGCGTCGCCGGGCCAGTCGCCGCGCGAGTGTGAGGCGGGGCGCGAGCCGTACGCGCCAAACACGGTCCAGATCGGCAACCCGCCCGGCAATCAGGGCGTGATGCCGGAATCGATCACGAAGCCGAACAAGACCGTGGGGGGGATTGAGTGATGGCGCGCGAGCGGCCGACCACCCCGATCGGACAGAAGAAGCCCTACGACGAGCGGCTCTACCGCCGCGGGCCGCAGGGGCTGTCGCGGGCGACCGTCGGCGCGATCGCGGTGCTGGTGATCGCGCTCGGCACCTACTTCGCGTTCGCGAAGTCGGTCCCGTTCGTCGGCCCCGGCTACGAGGCGAAGGCGGTGTTCGAGAACGCGGTCACGCTGCGCGAGACCGCGCCGGTGCGGATCGCGGGCGTGAACGTCGGCGAGGTGACCGACGTCCAGGCCGAGGGGAACACGACCGAGGTCACGTTCACGGTCGACGAAGCGGGCCTGCCCCTGCACACCGACACCGAGATCGAGATCCGGCCGCGGCTGTTCCTCGAGGGGAACTACTTCCTCGCCACCAACCCCGGCAGCCCGAGCGCGCCGGAGCTGCCCGCCGGCGGCACGATCCCCGTCACCCAGACCGCGACCGCGGTCCAGCTCGACCAGGTCCTGACCACGCTGCAGAAGCCCGATCGCAGGAACCTCGGCGAGTTCCTGGAGGGCTTCGGGGGCGGGCTGAACCGCCAGCCCACCGTCGAGGAGGACAAGACCCAGGACCCCGACGTCCAGGGCGAGAGCGGCGCCCAGGCGATCAACGACTCGTTCGAGTACGGCGGCCCGGCGGGGCGCGACTCGGCGATCGTCAACGAGGCGCTGCTGGGCGAGCAGCCGCACGACCTGTCGAAGCTGATCGCCGGCAACCGGCGGCTGTTCGGAGCGCTGCTGAGCCGCGAGGAGCAGCTCAAGGACCTGATCACGAACTTCAACATCACGACCGGAGCGCTGGCGGCGGAGTCGGAGAACCTCAGCGCGACGATCCGCGAGGCGGCGCCGACGCTGGAGCAGGCGGAGCCCTCGCTGCGCCACCT
>DATAFB010000113.1:0-9240 GCA_036257695.1 Solirubrobacterales bacterium
GTCGAGGCTGTGGTTGGAGGCGGTGTCGCACGCCTCCCAGCCCGTCTTCGCGATCGCGTCGGCGAGCTCCGGCGGGGTGTTGAAGATCGGAAAGCTCGCCGGGGGCGCCGGGGTCATCGGCACCTCGACGTGACACAGCGCCAGGTCGGCCCCGCGCACGTACGGCCGCACCTGCTTGAGCATCGGCGCGAAGTCGTACCCGCGCCCGCCCGCGAGCGCCTGCGCGCGCTCGTACACCGGCGAGTGGATCAGCAGATCGCCGCTGACCGAGACCGTGAACCGGACGGGGTCGTCCTCACGGCTGCGCTGGATCACCTCGTCGGCGCTCTGCGGCGCGTCGGTGACGATCCCTCCCCCGTCGAGCAGCCCGATCGCGAGCACCACGAGCACCGCGAGGCCGATCGCGCCGGCGACGATCCTTCGGCGCCGGAAGCTGGCCTGGCTCTGCCTGCGGCGGCCGGGGCCAGGGGAAGCCGCCATGCGGGCATTGAAGCATTACGCTCGGCGCGTGCCCGCGCCGCCCGTTTCCTCGTTCGCCAAGTCGCTGCTCCTGGGAGAGATCCACGAGGAGCTGGTGCTGCCGTGGCCGCAACCGGACCCCTCGGAGCAGGACCGGATCCGCGCCCTCGTCGCCTCGACGCGCGAGCTCGGCGAGTCGATCGACCCGCGCGAGATCGAGGAGCGGCGGTGGATCGGCGACGACGTCGTCCGCGAGCTTGGGCGGCGCGGGCTGTGCGGACTGTACGTGGACCCCGAGTACGGCGGCCAGGGCCTGTCGCAGACGGGGTACGCGCGCGTGTTCGAGGCCTTCGCCCAGATCGACGCGACGCTGTCAATCGTGATGGGCGTCCACCAGTCGATCGGGTTCAAGGGAATCGCGATGTTCGGCACCGAGGAGCAGAAGCAGCGCTGGCTGCCCGACCTCGCCGCGGGCCGCAAGCTCGCCGGGTTCGCGCTCACCGAGCCGAACGCGGGCTCCGACGCGTACGAGCTCACCTCCCGCGCGGTGCTCCAGCCCGACGGCTCGTACCGGCTCAATGGCGAGAAGCGCTACATCGGCAACGGCGACAGGGGCTCCGTGTTCACCACCTTCGCGCGCTGCGAGGTCGATGGGCGGGATCGCCACATCGCGCTGATCCTCGAGAAGGGGATGAAGGGATTCGAGGTCGGCGAGCGCTACGACACGATGGGCCTGCGCGGCAACGACCTGCGCCGGCTGTACTTCCGCGATGTGCGGGTGCCGCCGGAGAACGTGCTCGGCGGGCCGGGCGAGGGGTTCCGGATCGCGATGGAGGTCCTCAACAACGGCCGCATCGGACTCGGCACGGGCTCCGTCGGCGCCACGAAGGGTCTCCTGGACCGGATCATCGACCACGTCAAGGAACGGCGCCAGTTCGGCGCCCCGCTCGCCGACCTCGAGCTCGTCCAGGGCAAGATCGGGTGGATGGTCTCGTACCTGTTCGGGCTCGAGTCGATGACCTACCTCACCTGCGGGCTCGTCGACCGCGGCGTCCCCGACTACTCCCTGGAGTCGGCGCTGTGCAAGGTGTCGGGGACGGAGTTCCTGTGGTACGCGGCGAACCGGGTCATGCAGCTCAAGGGCGGCGCCGGGTACATGCGCGACGAGCCGTACGAGAAGGTGCTGCGCGACATCCGCATCTTTCCGATCTTCGAGGGGGCGAACGACGTGCTGCGGTCGTTCGTCGCCCTGTCGGGGATGAAGCCGCTGGGCGAGAAGCTTTCCGGGCTCGGCGACCTCGAGCTGACCGACCCGATCGGCTCCGTCGGGGTGCTGATCGAGTACGTCGGCGGGCGGATCCAGCGCGAGGTGAGGCCCGACAAGCTCGGCGGCGTCCATCCCGAGCTCGCCGACCACGCGGACGCCGTCTCCGGCCAGGTGAAGCGGCTTCGCGACGTCAGCGAGTCGCTGCTGCGCGAGCACAAGCGCGAGATCGTCCGCCGCGGGTTCCAGCACAAGCGACTCGCCGACTCGCTCGCGGACATCTACGCCCAGGTCGCGGTGCTGTCGCGGGTCAGCTCGATCTTCGAGGACCAGGGCGTCGAGCCCTCGGGCCAGGAGCGCTACATCGCGGAGACCTTCTGCACCCGCGCCGCCGACCGCGTCCGCGGCCGCTTCGAGCAGATCGAGCGCAACGACGACGAGCGCATGTCCGCGATCGCCAAGCTCGCCTACAAGCGCGGCGAGTACGGGTACGCGCTGTTCGAAGATTGAGACACCACCCGAGAAGGAGACCGAGGTGCATGCAGCACTCGTGACATTGACGATCGACGCCGCTCACGCCCCGGCGGCAGCTAACGCACTCGTGAACGACATTCTGCCAACGGTTCGCTCCGCCCCTGGCTTTGTCGCCGGCTATTGGCTAGAGCCCGCCGACGGTCAGGGCTTCGCGATCGTTCTGTTCGAGACCGAGGAGCAGGCACGGCGAACAGCTCCGCCGGCGACCAACTGGGCCGCGCCCGGCGTCACGATCAGCGGTGTCGAGTTTCGCCGGGTGGCCACCACCGCCTGAGGCCTGACCGACGTTGACTCGCCGGGCTGGGGTTTGCGCGACGCCCTCGGTTCGAGCGAGCAGGCGGTAGTCTCCGGACGGAGTGGCGACCGAGGCGGTCCACTACCGCACCTGCCCGTTCTGCGAGGCGACATGCGGCCTCGAGGTCACGGTGCGCGGGACCGAGGTCGTCTCCGTTCGCGGCGACGACGAGGACGTCTTCAGCCACGGCTTCCTGTGCCCGAAGTCCCAGGGCCTTAAGCAGCTCAACGAGGACCCGGACCGGCTCACGCGGCCGCTCGTGCGCCGCGACGGGGAGCTCGTCGAGACGAGCTGGGACGAGGCGTTCGCCGAGGTCGACCGCCGCCTCACGGCGGTGCTCGAGGCGGGCGGGCGCGACGCGGTCGCCGTCTACCTCGGCAACCCGTCCGCGCACAGCCTCGGGCCGATGATCTACGGGCAGGCGTTCCTGAAGGCGCTCGGGTCGAAGAACATCTACTCGGCGTCGACGGTCGACCAGATGCCGAAGCAGGTCGCGGCGGGGCTGATGTTCGGCGGCGGGCTCAGCGTCCCAGTGCCCGACGTCGATCGCACCGACCACCTGCTGATCCTCGGCGCCAACCCGCTGGTCTCGAACGGCTCACTGCTGACGGCGCCCGACATGCGCGGTCGCATCCGCGCGATCCGCGAGCGCGGCGGCAAGGTCGTCGTCGTCGACCCGCGGCGGACCCGGACCGCGCGCGAGGCGACCGAGCATCACTTCATCCGCCCCGGCACCGACGCCGCGCTGCTGTTCGCGGTCGCCAACGTGCTGATCGCAGAGGGGTTCGCGGACCCGGGCCCGCTCGCGGGGCACGCCGCCGGCGCGGGGCAGCTCGACGCGCTCGCGGCGCCGTTCACGCCCGAGGCCGTCTCCCCCCTGTGCGGGATCGCGGCCGACGAGATCCGCCGCCTCGCGCGCGAGCTCGCGGCGGCCGAGCACGCCGCGGTCTACGCCCGGATCGGCACCACCACGCAGCGATTCGGCACCCTCGCGAGCTGGCTCGTCGACGTCCTCAACTACCTCAGCGGCAACCTCGACCGCGAGGGCGGCGCGATGTTCCCGCTTGCCGCCGTCGGGCAGCGCAACTCCGCCGGACGCGGGCCGACCGGCAAGGGCGTCAAGGTCGGCAGGTGGACGAGCCGGGTGCGGGAGCTGCCGGAGACGTTCGGCGAGCTCGGGGTCGCCGGCCTCGCCGACGAGATGACGACGCCGGGCGAGGGCCAGGTTCGCGCCCTGGTGACGATCGCCGGCAACCCCGTCGTCTCGACCCCGGACGCCGGCGCGCTCGAGGACGCGATCGAGGGGCTCGACTTCGTGCTCTCGCTCGACATCTACGTCAACGAGACCACCCGCCACGCGGACGTGATCCTCCCCGCGCCCGAGCCGCTGGCCAAGGCGCACTACGACTTCGCGCTGTACCAGCTCGCGATCCGCAGCGTCGCGAACTACTCGCCCCCGGTCCTCCCCCGCGCCCCCGACCAGCCCGACGAGTGGGAGACCGTGCTGCGCCTCGCCGCGATCGCCGCCGGCCAGGGACCCGACGCCGACCTCGAGGCGTGGGACCGGCTCGTGGTCGAGACGCTCGTCCGCCGCGAGGTCGGCCTGCCCGGCTCGCGGCTCGAGGGCCGCGAGCCCGACGAGCTGATCGATGCGCTCGAGCCGCGCCGCGGGCCCGAGCGGGCGCTCGACTTCATGCTGCGCGCCGGCCCGTTCGGCGACGCGTTCGGGGCCGATCCCGACGGGCTGACGCTCGACGGGCTCGAGGCGGCCCCCCACGGGATCGACCTCGGGCCGATGCGCCCGCGGATCCCCGACGTGCTCCGCACGCCGTCGGGCAAGATCGAGCTCGCGCCCGAGCGGATCGTCGCCGACGTGCCACGGCTGCGCGCCGACGTCGACGCCGCCGCGGGGGCGAACGGCGACGGCGCGGACGGCATGGTGCTGATCGGCCGCCGCCAGCTGCGCTCGAACAACTCGTGGATGCACAACCTGCCGGCGCTCGTCAAGGGCAAGGACCGGTGCACGATGTGGGTCAACCCGGCCGACGCCGAACGGCTTGGCCTCGGCGACGGGAGCTCGGCGCGGCTGACCTCGAGCGCCGGCGAGCTCACCGCCCCGGTCGAGGTGACCGACGAAATCATGCCCGGCGTCGTCTCGATCCCGCACGGGTGGGGGCACGATGCGCCCGGCGTCCGCCTCCGCGTCGCCGCCGAGCACGCCGGGGTGAACTCGAACCTGCTCGCCCCGACCGAGGTCGACCCGCTGTCGGGGAACGCGGTCCTGAACGGGATCCGGGTCGAGCTCGAGCCCGCGGACAGCTAGCCCCAGCGGGCCAAGCGCTCAGACCCGGAGCCCCTCGAGCAGCGCGATCAGCGCCGACTCGACCTCGTCCCTGGCCGCGCGGTCGTCGTCGGCGGTCGCGATCAGCATCCCCGCCTCGCTCATCGCGGCCAGCAGGACGTGTGCCAGCGGCCGCACCGGCTGGGGCCGCAGCGCACCCGCCTCGATCGCCATCTCGAGCGCCGCCGTGACGAGCCCGAGGCCGTACTGCTCCTCGATGCTGCGCCACTCGGCCCACCCGAGCACCGCCGGGGCGTCCATGAGCGCGATCCGCTGCACCTCTGGGTGGGTGCACGCGTCGAGGAAGGTGCGCATGCCCCCGATCAGCACCTCGATCGGGTCCTGCGTCCCGGCGGCGGCGAGCTGGGCGGCGATCGTCTCGGTCAGCTCGGCCTCGACCTGCTCGTGCACGGCCCGAAACAGGTCGCGCTTGTCGTCGAAGTGGTGGTAAAGGGCGCCGCGCGTCACCTTGGCTCGCCGCACGATCTCCTCGGTGCCGACGTCGGCGTACCCTCGCCGCGCGAACAGCCTCCTCGCCGCCGCGACCAGCTTCGCGCGCGTCGCCTCGGAGCGCTCCGCCTGCCGGCTCACCGGGGGAGCCCCACCCGCACTGTGGCCTCACACACTGTTCGAATTGGTTACATACATGCTGTATGTATGGTACGGTCGTCGCCGTTCGCGTACAAACTGTATGTAACGAGGAGGGCGGATCGATGGCGATCGACAACGCGTACTGGCGGGACCCGGCGCTCGGGGAGCCGCGCACGCTCGAGCTTCCCGGCGGCCCCGTGCGGGCCTTCGACACCGGGTCCGGCGCGCCGATCGTCTTCGTCCACGGGCTGCTCGTCAACGCGAACCTGTGGCGTAAGGTCGTGTCGCGGCTGGTGCCCGACTTCCGCTGCATCGCGCTCGACATGCCGCTCGGGTCCCACCAGGTGCCGCTGCCCGCCGCCGCGCCCAGAGGGGCGCCGGCGGCGGCCGCGATGGTCGCCGACGCGCTCGACGCGCTCGACCTCGACGGGGCGACGCTCGTCGGCAACGACACCGGGGGCGCGATCTCCCAGATCGCCGTCACCACCCGCCCCGAGCGGGTCGGCCGCCTGGTGCTGACCTCGTGCGACTACCGCGACAACTTCCCGCCGAAGATGTTCTCGTACCTCAAGCTTGCGGCTGCCGTGCCCGGGCTGCTGTGGGCGATGCTGCAGCCGATGCGCATGGCCTCCCAGCGTCACACCCCGATCGCGTACGGGTGGCTGGTGAAGCGGCCGATCGACCGCGCGGCCGAGGACAGCTACGTCGGGCCCGCGATCGCCGACGCCGACATCCGGCGCGACGTCCGCGGCTTCATGCGCGGGTCCGACACCTCTCACACCAACGCCGCGGCCGACCGGCTCGGCGAGTTCGACCGGCCGGCGCTGATCGCGTGGTCGCAGGACGACCGCTTCTTCCCCGTCGAGCACGGCCGCCGCCTCGCCGCCGACCTGCCGGACGCCCGCTTCGAGCTCGTGCCCGACGCACGCACGTTCTCGATGGAGGACAACCCGGGCCGGCTGTCGGAGCTGATCGCCGAGTTCGTCCGCCGGAGCTGATCGCCGAGTTCGTCCGCGAGCCCGCGCGGGACCTCACCTCGAGCTGAGCTCGCCGATCAGCGTTCCTCGGCGGCGTCGAGGGCCCGGGTCAGGATCTCGCTCAGCGCCCGCTGATCGCGCGCGGACAGCTTCGCCAGCGGCTCGGGCGGCTCGGCGAGGCGCTTGTTGAGCTCCTCGCGCAGGCGCTTGCCGGCGGGGGTCAGCGCGATCAGCTTCACCCGCCGGTCGTGCTCCGCGGCTCGGCGCTCGACGATCTCGCGCTCCTCGAGGCGGTCGACGATGCCGGTGATGTTGGAGTTGTCGCAGTGCATCGCCTCGGCCATCTCCCCCATCGACCGCGGTTCGTCGAGAAGCCGCAGCGCGATCGCCTGCCCGGGATGGAGGTCGAGCTCGCGCGCGATCGCCGGGAACCGGGGCTTGCCGTGGCGGAACAGCAGCCGCGTCATCAACGCCCACGCCTCGCCGGCGGCCCCGGTGACGTAGTCGCCGATGTCGAGTGCGGCCGAGACCGGCCGCGCGGCGGCGCGGGCGGTCGGCTCGGTAGGCGTGGGGCTCGATGGGGACGCGCTCATCTCGAATCGATGGTACTCTACATGATCGACAGTTGACTTGATCAAATATAGACGGTATCCGACATCGATCACATCAATCGGATCACAGAAGCGAGGCGAAGGCTAGATGGCAGCACACACGGAGTCGCCGGCCAACGGAAGCGCGCCCGCACGCGGCGCCGACAACGGGATCGAGGCCGAGGGGCTGGTGCGCGAGTTCAAGAAGGGCCCCCGCGCGGTTGACGGCATCGACCTGAGGGTGTCGCCGGGCGAGATCTACGGGTTCCTCGGCCCCAACGGCGCCGGCAAGTCGACGACCGTGCACATGCTGACCACCCTCCTCCCCCCGACCGCGGGCACGGCCCGCGTCGCCGGCCACGACATCCTGCGCGACGGGCCGGCGGTCCGCGACGCGATCGGCGTCGCGCTCCAGGACGCGGCCCTCGACCAGCTGCTGACTGGGCGCGAGCACATGCGCCTCCAGGCCGGCCTGCACGGCATCCGCAGCGACGAGGCGCGGCGCAGGGGCGACGAGCTGCTTGGCCGCGTCGGCCTCGCCGACGCCGCCGATCGCCGCGTCGGTGGCTACTCGGGCGGGATGAAGCGCCGCCTCGATCTCGCGCTCGCGCTCGTGCACCGCCCGATCGTCCTCTTCCTCGACGAGCCGACGACCGGCCTCGACATCCAGAGCCGCCACGCGCTGTGGGACGAGGTCGCGAGGCTGTCCCGCGACGACGGGGTGACGGTGTTCCTGACCACCCAGTACCTGGAGGAGGCGGACTCGCTCGCCGACCGGGTCGGGATCATCGACCGGGGCAAGCTCGTCGCCGAGGGCACCCCCGCCCGGCTGAAGGCGGAGATCGGCCGCCCCTCCGTCGAGGCGGTCCCCGCCGACGCGGGCGAGGTCGAGCGCCTCGAGGCCGTGCTGGCGCGGTTCGGCGACCCGCTGCCGACGGCGCGCGGCGCCGCGGCCGTGAGGCTGGCGGACGGCACCGAGGAGCTGGCGGAGGTGGTCCGCGGGCTCGACGCCGAGGGCCTGAGGATGGCCGACCTCAAGCTCCACGCCCCCAGCCTCGACGACGTGTTCCTCGCCAAGACCGGCCGCTCGCTCGAGGGAGCCGGCGAGCAGGAGCAGGAGACCGGCGAGCACGCCCGCGAGGCGGTGCCGGCGTAGCCGTGTCCGCAACGACCGCAGCCCTGCCGACCCAGATTCGCTTCCTCGCGTGGCGGTCGCTGCTGCGCACCGCGCGGCAGCCGATCGTGATCGTGCCCCCACTCGTCTTCCCGCTGTTCCTGCTCGCGATCAACGCGTCGGGGCTCGACGCGGCGACGGCGCTCCCTGGCTTTCCCGCCGAGACCTACGTCGCCTTCGCGCTCGCGTTCCCGTTCATGCAGGGCTCGATCTTCGCCACCAACACGGCCGGCACCAACGTCGCGCAGGACATCGGCACCGGCTTCTTCAACCGCCTCGCGCTGACCCCGATGGAGGGGCCGTCGCTGCTCGTCGGCCAGCTCAGCGGCGTGCTGCTGATCGGCACGGTCCAGGCGATCGCGTTCCTCGGCGCGGGGCTCGCGGCCGGGGTCGAGATCCAGTCCGGGATCGCGGGCGCGCTGGTGCTGTTCGCCCTCTCGCTCGTGATCTGCGCGGCGTTCGGGACGATCGGCCTGCTGGTGGGGCTGCGCACCGGCTCCGGCGAGGCGGTCCAGGGGCTGTTCCCGCTGATGTTCATCCTCCTCTTCCTCAGCTCGGCGGCGCTGCCGCGCGACCTGATCGCCCAGGACTGGTTTGCGACCGTCGCCACGATCAACCCGGTCAGCTACCTGATCGAGGGGCTGCGCAGCCTGATCATCGTCGGCTGGGACGCCGAGGCGCTGGCGCTCGGGTTCGGTGTCGCGATCGCGATCTTCGCCGTCAGCCTCGTCGGTTCTACGATCGCGCTGCGCGGGAGGCTGGTGCGGACGTGAGCCCAACCTCCCGCTACATCGCCGTCGTGCGCGCCGTCGTGTGGCGCAACCTGCACTCGGCCGTCCGCCATCCGGCGCTGATCCTCCCCGCCCTCGCCTTCCCGCTGTTCTTCTACATGGCGTTCGCCGGCGGGCTGTCGGCCGTCGCGAACCTGCCCGGGTTCGGCTACTACGACTACAACGCGTTCCAGTTCGTGTTCGTGCTGCTGCAGTCGGCCGCGTTCGGCGGCGTGTTCATCGGG
>DATAFB010000123.1:0-2394 GCA_036257695.1 Solirubrobacterales bacterium
GTTCGACGGCTGGGTGCGCCGGCTCGGCTTCGCGGAGCCGACCGGGATCCAGTTCCCCGGCGAGGAGCAGGGCATCGTCCCCGCCCTCGACGAGTACTCCGGCTCCACGCTCGGCAACATGGCGATCGGGCAGGGGCTGTCGGTGACGCCGATCCAGATGGCGGCCGCGTACTCTGCGATCGCCAACGGCGGCGTGCTGCGCCAGCCAAGGCTCGTGGTCCGCGAGGGTGGCGCGCCGGTCGAGGAGCCCCCCGGCCGGCGGGTGCTCGACGAGCGGACGGCGGCCCGCGTGCGCGAGATGCTCGAGGGCGTGCTGGCCCCCGGGGGCACCGCACCGGAGGTCGAGGTGCCCGGCTATACCCTCGGCGGCAAGACCGGGACCGCGGAGAAGGCCGAGGACGGCGGCTACTCGGAGTCCGACTTCGTCGCCTCGTTCGTCGGCTTCGCCCCGGTCAGCGATCCGAAGCTGCTGGTGGCGATCGTCGTCGACGAGCCCCAGGGCAGCTACTACGGCGCCGATGTCGCCGCGCCCGCGTTCGGTGCCATCGCCGAGTTCGCGCTACCGCATCTCGGCGTTCCCCCCGGCTAACGCAGTCCTCATCACGCCTGGGCCGCCTCCTAGAATCGCCCCGATGCGCTTGGTGGAGCTGATCGCCGCGCTCGACGTCGAGTCCGTGCGTGGCGATGCCGACGTCGAGATCTCCGACCTCGCATACGACAGCAGCCAGGTGGCGCCCGGCTCCCTGTTCTTCTGCGTGCGCGGGATGACCACCGACGGGCACCAGTTCGCGCCCCACGCGGTCGACCGGGGTGCGGTGGCGCTCGTCGTCGAGCACGAGCTGGACCTGCCCGTGCCCCAGGTGGTGGTCGCGGACGCCCGCGCGGCGATGTCGCCTCTCGCGGTGCGGTTCTGGCAGGACCCGACAGCCGAGCTCGCGATGGCCGGGATCACGGGGACGAACGGCAAGACGACGACCGCATTCCTGCTCCGCGGCATCCTCGAGGACGACGGGCGGTGCACCGGCCTGCTCGGCACGGTGAAGCGGATCGTCGGCGGTCGCGAGGAGGAGGTCGTGCGGACGACGCCCGAGGCGATCGACCTCCAGCGCACCTTCCGCCGCATGCGCGACGGCGGCGACGAGGCGTGCGTGATGGAGGTCTCCTCGCACGCGCTTGTGCTCGGCCGCAGCGCCGGGATCCGGTTCGACGTCAAGGTGTTCACGAACCTGACCCAGGACCACCTCGACTTCCACGCCGACATGGAGGACTACTTCGCTGCGAAGCGGATCCTGTTCTTTACCGGCGAGAGAGCTGGCGCTTCCTCGCCCGGAACGCCCGTGATCAATGCGGACGATCCCTACGGGCAGCGCCTGCTCGAGGAGCTTCGCGGCAGCCGCGCGCACCCGGTCGGCTTCTCCGCGACAGGGAGCACGGACGCGGACTTCCGCGCCGGGGCGGTCGAGTTCGATGCCACGGGGGCGCGATTCCGCTGCATCGCGCGCGGCGATGCGGTCGACGTCGAGATCCCGCTGCCAGGCCACTTCAACGTCGAGAACGCGCTCGCCGCGCTCGCCGCCGGTGCGTCGCTCGGCGTCCCCCTCGAGCGCGCGGCCGCGTCGCTGGCCCGGGCGGATCGCGCGCCGGGACGGTTCGAGCTCATCGACGAGGGCCAGCCGTTCGCGGTGCTGGTCGACTACGCGCACACGCCCGACTCGCTCGACAACGTGCTCCGGGCCGCGCGCCGGATCACCCAGGGGCGCCTGATCTGCGTCTTCGGCTGCGGAGGCGACCGCGACCGAGACAAGCGGCCGCGGATGGGGCGGATCGGCGCCGAGCGCTCGGACCTGTGTGTGGTCACGTCCGACAACCCGCGCTCGGAGTCGCCGCAGGCGATCATCGACGAGATCCTCGCCGGGATCCCGGAACGCGACCATGTCGAGGTCGAGCCGGATCGACGCGCGGCGATTGCGCTGGCGCTCGACGCGGCGCGTCCGGGCGACTCCGTCGTGATCGCGGGCAAGGGGCATGAGCAGGGGCAGGAGTTCGAGGGGGGCAGGAAGATCCCGTTCGACGATCGCGAGGTGGCGGGCGAGGAGCTCAGGCGGTTGAGGGCGACAACGGCGTGATCCGGCTCGATCCGGAGAGGATCGCCGCGGCGGCCGGCGCCGAGATCGCGCGCCGGGGAACCGTCGCGCACCCCGAGCGCGGCGTCGCCGACTCCCGCGACGTCGCGCCCGGCGACCTGTTCTTCGGCCTACCCGGCGAGCAGGTCGACGGTGGCGAGTTCGCCGGCGCCGCGCTGGCGGCGGGCGCGTGGGGGGCGATCGTCGCCCCGTCGCGGGCCGAGGAACTTGCGCGGGGTGAGCACGACGGCTGGGTCCTGTCGGCACCCGA
>DATAFB010000132.1:0-17468 GCA_036257695.1 Solirubrobacterales bacterium
CCGCGGCTTCGACGACGGGACGGTGGCGCTCGACATCACGGTCGTTCCGCGCAAGCGGATCCACGAGGCGCTGCGCGAGATCGTGCTCGTCGGCCGCGACTTCGCGGGCGTCGACATCACTCGCGAGCCGATCCACATCAAACCCGGCAACCACTACACGATGGGCGGAGTGAAGACCGACGTGCTGGGGCGGACGAACATCGCCGGCCTGTACGCGGCCGGGGAGTGCGCCTGTGTGTCGGTCCACGGCGGCAACCGGCTCGGCGCCAACTCGCTGCTCGACACGCTGATCTTCGGGCGCCGCTCGGGCGAGGACGCCGCCGCGCGGGCCAAGCGTGCCAACCCCGATCCCGGCACGCCGTCCCCCGCCGCGCTGCGCGACGAGGAGCGCCGCATCGACGAGATCATGGCGCGCGATCGTGAGGCCGGCCGCCGGATCTCAACGCTGAAGCAGGAGCTCGGCGACACGATGAACGAGCACCTCGGCGTCTTCCGCCACGCCGAGGGGATCCAGGTCGCGCTCGACCGCGTCCGCGATCTCAAGCAGCAGCTCGGCAGCGCGTACATCGACGACCGCGGCACGGTGTTCAACCAGGACGTGATCGGCGCCGTCGAGCTCGGCTTCCTGCTCGACAACGCCGAATGCACCTGCGTCGCCGCGCTGCACCGCACCGAGAGCCGCGGGGCCCAGTTCCGCACCGACTTCTCGCAGCGCGACGACGAGAACTGGCTCAAGCACATCGACCTCTCGCTCAACGCCGACGGCCCGGAGATCTCCTATTCCGAGGTGACGATGACCCAATGGGAGCCGGAGGAGCGCAAGTACTGATGCCGAGCGGCGGGATAGGCTGACGGGCGATGGCTGAATTCCAGCTCAAGGTCCGGCGCTACCAGCCCGAGTCGGGCCGGCCGCCGTACTGGCAGCAGTACGGCGTCGAGCTCGACGAGACGCTGAGCGTGCTCGACGGGTTGCTCCAGGTCCGGGACCGGCAGGACGGGACGCTCGTCGTGCGGTGCTCGTGCCGCGCCGCGATCTGCGGCTCGTGCGGGGTGAAGATCAACGGCGAGTCGGCGCTCGCTTGCAAGACGAAGATCGGCGAGGCGCACGCGTTCGCGAACCGCCGCAACGGACCCGCCCGGGACCGCACCGCCCCCGGACGCGAAGCGGAGGAGGCGGTGCGCCCTATTTTGGTCGAGCCGATGGGGAACATGCCGGTGATCAAGGACCTCGTCACCGACATGGAGTCGACGCACTGGACGAAGATCCGCCGCGTCACCCCGTGGCTGCTGCCGGAGGGCGACCCGCCGGAGCGCGAGTACGTCGTCCCGCCCGAGTCGATGATCGACGTCACCCAGTCGATGGCCTGCATCCAGTGCGGCGCGTGCGTGTCGGCGTGCCTGTCGATGGAGGCGGACCCGGACTTCGTCGGGCCGGCCGCGCTCGCGAAGGCGTACCGGTTCGTCGGCGACCCCCGCGACGCCCAGCACGAGGAGCGCCTCCACGACCTCGCCCAGGACCCGCACGGGATCTACGACTGCACCCACTGCTTCAGCTGCATCGACGCGTGCCCCAAGGGGGTGGCGCCGATGGACCAGATCATGCGCCTGCGCCGCCGCGCAACGCACGACTACGGGATCGACGACGTCAACAACGGCGCCCGTCACGAGGAGGCGTTCACGAAGATCATCGAGAAGAAGGGCACCCTCGACGAGTCGCTGCTGCTGCAGGAGTCCTACGCCCAGGGCGTCAAGGGCAAGCTGAAGCCCAGCGCCGGCGCGATCACCGGGCTGATCGGGTCGCTCCCGACCGCGCTGCGCGGGATCAGGACCGGGAAGATGCGCTCGCTGTCGAAGCTGATCCCCGGCGTCCACCCGAAGCTTCCCGACGGCGCCCAGGACGAGGTGAAGCGGATCTACTCGCACGCCGAGGAGCACGGCACCGAGCTCAACCTCTACATCAAGGGCGAGGAGGCCGAGGACGAGGTGCCGGAGGACAGGGTCGAGCCCGAGCCGGACGAGGAGGACCGGTGACCCCGCCGCCCCCGGAGTCGAAGACGAGGAGGTGGCGGGTGTGAAAGTGGCGTACTGGCCGGGGTGCGTGTCGCGCGGGTTCACGCCCGAGCTCCACGGCTCGATGGCGCTCGTCGCCGAGCGGCTCGGGATCGAGCTGGTCGAGCTCGACCGCGCCAACTGCTGCGGCGCCGGCGTGATCGCCGAGCACAACCAGGAGCTCGTCGACACCCTCAACGCGCGCACCTTCGCGCTCGCCCAGCAGACCGGGCTGTCGATGATGAACATCTGCTCCACGTGCCAGGGGGCGCAGTCTGAGTGCCAGCAGCGGCTCGACGCCGACTCTGCCTACCGCGCCCACATCAACGAGGTGCTGGCCGCCGACGGGCTCGAGTACCGCCGCGGGGTCGAGAACAAGAACCTCCTCTGGCTGCTGGTCGAGGACTACGGCCTCGACGAGCTCGCCAAGCAGGTGACCAAGCCGCTCGAGGGACTGCGGGTGGGCCCGTTCTACGGCTGCTACATCCTGCGGCCCAAGCACCGCCTCGGCTACGACGAGCATCCCGAGCGCGACCTCTATCTCGACCGCGTGATCGAGGCGCTCGGCGGCGAGGTCGTCGAGTACGCGGGGGCGCGCAAGTGCTGCGGGTTCCCGATCGTGACGATGAACCGCGAGACCTCGCTGCGCCAGGCAGGAACCCACATCGGCGACGCGCTCGACGCCGAAGCCGACTGCCTCGTCACGCCGTGCCCGCTGTGCCACCTCAACCTCGACATGCAGCAGCCGGAGGCGGCGAAGGTCGTCGGCCGCGAGCTCGGGCTCGCGGTGCTTCACTTGCCGCAGCTGATCGGCCTCGCGCTCGGGTTCGAGCCGAAGCAGCTCGGGATGTGAAAGCACATCGCCTCGACCGAGTGGGTCGAGCAGCGCCTCACCGCCGTCCCCGCAGCCTAGGCGCTCGCGAGATCCTCCATCCGGCGCTCGATCCAGCGCGCGCCCACCGTGTCGGTGAGCCCGTGGGCGAGGATCGAGGCGAGGATCACGAACGCGGCGACGTCGAACACGAGCGATCCCTCGGCGACTGACCGGTCGAGGACCAGGAGAGCGAACAGCATCGAGGCCACCCCCTTCGGGCCGAACCAGGCGACGAACAGCTTCTGGGCGCGCGGCAGCCTGGTACCGACGAGCGCGGTCATCACCGCCACCGGACGCGCGATCAGCAAGGCAAAGGGGATGAACGCGACGAGCGCCCACACCGAGCCCTCGAACCCGGTCGCGACGATCAGCGCCCCGAAAAGGAAGAACGTGATCACGGCGAAGATAGAGCCCACGTTGTCGGCAAACGCGACGAAGCTGTCCGGGACCTCATGCTCCTCCCTGGCGAGCGTGATCCCGGCGACGAAGGCCGCGATCAGCCCGTTCCCGAACGTGACGTCGGCGAGGCCGAACGCGGCGAGGCCGAAGCCGACCGCATAGATCCCCTCGTAGCGGGCGGTGATCCCGCCGGGCACCCGATTGTGGAGGCGGCCTCCGATCACGCCGAGCGCGATCCCGATCGCGGCCCCGACGGCCGCCTCCCCGAGCAGTTCGAGCGCCTCGCCGCCGGCGTCGCCGCCGGGGGACGCGAGGACGAGGAAGAAGAGCACGAACGGGAGCGCCAGGCCGTCGTTCAGACCCGACTCGAGGTTGAGCGTGTGGCGGATCATCGCTGGCACGCGCTGAGCGGTGACGACCGCGGAGGTGACCACCGGGTCGGTCGGCGACAGGATCGCGGCGAGCAGGAACGCCTCGGCCCAGCTCAGATCGGGGAAGACCAGGTACGCGCCGACAGCGAGCAGGCCCATCGTGATCGGCATCGCGATCGCGAGTGCGCGCGCCGGCGGACCCCAGTGTCGGCCGAGCAGCTCGCGCTCCACGAACATCCCGTCGGAGAACAGGGTCAGGATCAGGGCCAGCTCCACGATCTCGAACAGGCCCGGGTCCCTGGCGTTGACCGAGACCAGGTCCGCGGCCGCAAGCGCGATGCCGGCCGAGACGGCGAGCACGGAGATCGAGAGGACCGTGCGTCGCGTAACGCCGGACAGCGCCGCCGTCACCGCAAGCAGCAGGCCGACGATCAGCAGCGCCTCGCCGAGGGCGATCTCCATCCCGGCTTGGCTCAGCCGATCTTTACTGGCTCGCGGGCCGCCCTGACCTGACCACGCTCGTGCAGCAGCTCCGCGATCTGAACGGCGTTCGTCGCCGCGCCCTTCCGCAGGTTGTCGCCGACGACCCACATGTTGAGGCAGCGCTCGTGCGAGGGGTCGCGGCGGATCCGCCCCACCAGCACCTCGTCGCGGCCCGCGGCGTCGATCGCGAGCGGGTAGATGCCCTCGTGCGGAGCGTCGACGACGACGATCCCGGGATGGCCGGCGAGCAGCTCGCGACACTCGTCTGGGGACAGCGAATCACGGGTCTGGACGTTGACCGACTCCGAGTGCCCGGTGACGACAGGCACGCGCACGCAGGTCGAGGACACCCCGAGCTCGTCCCCCGCGCCGAGGATCTTGCGCGTCTCGTTCATCACCTTGCGCTCTTCGGTCGTGTAGTCGTCGCCGTCCGCGAACGTCTCGACCTGCGGGATCACGTTGAACGCGACCTGGTGCGGGAAGACCTCGGGCTCCGGATGCTCGCCCTCGAGCAGCGCCCGCGACTGCGACCGCAGCTCCTCGATCGCCCGGCGCCCGGTGCCGGACACCGACTGGTACGTGGACACGACGATGCGCTCGATCCCGGCGGCGTCCCAGATCGGCTTCAGGGCGACGACCATCTGCATCGTGGTGCAGTTCGGGTTCGCGACGATGCCGCGGTGGTCGTCGGCGGCGGCGTCGTTGACGCCCGCGACGACGAGTGGGACGTCGTCGTGCATGCGCCAGTAGCTCGTGTTGTCGACGACGACGGCCCCGGCGTCGGCGAACCGCGGCGCCCACTCGGCGCTCACCGAGCCGCCCGCCGAGGACAGGACCAGGTCGACGTCCCCGATCGTGTCCTCGGACAGCGCGCGGATCTCGAGCGCTTGCCCGTCGAACTCGACCTGTGTGCCCGCGGAGCGCTCGGACGCGAACGGGATCACCTCGGCTGCGGGGAAGTCGCGCGCGGCGAGCACCTCGAGGATCGTCGAGCCGACGGCGCCGGTGGCGCCCACGACTCCAACTCTGTATCCGCGCTCGTTCACGACGTCACCGTCGGCCTGTGCTCCGCCCCGGCCGGCTCCTCGCGCCGGACCGCGTCCTCGCCGAGCTCGAACGCTTCGTGCAGCGCCTTGACCGCGGCCGGGACATGGTCGGCCGCCACCACGCAGGAGATCTTGATCGGCGAGGTGGAGATCATCTCGATGTTGATGCTCTCGTCGCCGAGCACCTTGAAGACCTTCGCCGCGACGCCGGGGTGGCTGCGCATCCCCGCCCCTACGATCGAGACCTTTCCGATCCGCTCGTCCGTCTGCACGCCGCTCGACAGGTCGAGCGGCCGGATCGCGCCGACGGCCGACTCGAGCTCGTCGGCGGAGACCGTGAACGAGAGGTCGGCGCCGTGCTCCTCCTCGACCGGCTCGTTCTGGATGATCATGTCGACGTTCACGTTCGCGTCGGCGAGGGCGCCGAAGATCCGCCCCGCGACGCCGGGCTCGTCGCGGACGCCGGTCAGCGTCACGCGAGCCTCCTGCTCGGAGTGGGTCACCGCTGTCACCAGGGGTCGCTCCATGGTCTCGTGCTCCGAGAGGACGAGGGTACCGGGGGCGTCCTCAAACGAGCTCCGGCAGTGCAGCCGGATCGAGTGGTTTCGCGCGTACTCGACCGCCCGCAGCTGCAGCACCTTGGCCCCGGAGGCCGCCATCTCGAGCATCTCCTCGAACGACACCATCGGCAGCTTGCGCGCGTTCGGCACCAGCCGCGGATCGGCGCTGAAGACCCCGCGCACGTCGGTGTAGATCTCGCACACCGACGCGCCGAGCGCCGCCGCGAGCGCCGCCGCGGTCGTGTCCGACCCACCGCGGCCCAGGGTCGTCACGTCGCGGCTGTCGGTCGACACCCCCTGGAAGCCGGCGACGAGCACGATCCGGTCCTCGTCGAGCTTCTCGCGGATGCGGTCGGCTCGCACGTCGAGGATCCGCGCCTTTGTGTGCGAGGAGTCGGTGACGATCCCCGCCTGGGAGCCGGTGAGCGAGATCGCGTGGTGGCCGAGGTCGTTGATCGCCATCGCGCACAGCGAGCACGAAATCCGCTCCCCGACCGACAGCAGCATGTCCATCTCGCGCGGCTCGGGGCGAGCCGAGACCTCGTGTGCCATCGCCACGAGCTCGTCGGTGTGGGCGCCGCGCGCCGACAGCACCGCGACGACCCGGTTGCCGCGCTCCCGGGCGGCGACGATGCGCGCGGCGGCGCGCCGGATGTCGCCCGGCTCGGCGACCGACGTGCCGCCGAACTTCATCACCACTAGTTCAGGGCTGGGCGATGCCATCGGCCGAGGATAGCCGCGGGCGCCGTCGTGACTCGTCGTGTGAGGTCGCGCACACATCTATCTCTGCGATATATCGCCGTGATATATTGCGACGCATGGAGCTCAGCAGCACCGCCTACGTGATCCTCGGGTTGCTCCGCATCCAGCCAATGAGCGGATACGAGATCAAGGCATTCGTCGACCGCTCGACCCGGTTCTTCTGGGCGGCGAGCTACGGCCAGATCTACCCGGAGCTACGCAGGCTTGCGGAGGCAGGGCTGATCGAGGGCTCCTCGAAGCCGAGCGGGGGGCGCAAGCGGACCGAGTATCGGCTGACGCCGGCCGGCCGCAAGAAGCTGCGCGAGTGGCTCCGCATCCCGCCGGAGGTCTACGAGACCCGCGACGAGGGCCTGCTGAAGCTGTTCTTCGCCGACGCCGACCCCGCGTCCGGCGCGACCGCGGTGCGCGCCAAGCGCGCCTACCACGCGGAGAAGCTGGAGCAGCTTCGGCGGATCGAGCCGCGCGCTAAGGCGGGGCCGAACCGCTTCCCGGAGCTCGTCGCTCGGCACGGGATCGAGCACAGCGAATTCGTGATCGATTGGTGCGATCGGGTGCTCGCGGACCTTGAGAGGGAGGAGCGAACCGAGAAAACCCGCAGCAGCAGGAGGTCCGCCTGATGTTCTCCTCCCTCGCCTCTCTGGCCACCCGCCGGCGGTGGGTCGTCGTGGCCGTCAGCGTCGTCGTCTTCATGGCCGCCGGCGCGATCGGCGGCGGCGTCGCCGACCGCCTCGAGCCCTACGGCGCCGACGACCCCGACACCGAGAGCGTCCGCGCCGACGACCGGCTCGAGGCCGCCGGCTACAACGAGGCAGGCGCCGTGGTGCTGATCGACGACGTCGACGTCGAGTCCGCGGCCGGGCGCGAGCGCGTCCAGGACCTGGCCCGCGCGATCGGCGGCGAGCCCGAGGTCGCCGACGTGTCGAGCTTCTACAGCACCGGTTCGCGCGACTTCGTCTCCCGCGACGGTGACTCGACCTACCTCAGCGTCCGCTTCACCGAGATGGACGATGACGCGGAGCAGGACGCCGCGGCGCGGATCGTCGACGAGCTCGAGCACAAGGACGGGGTCACCGTCGGCGGCGCCGCGGTCGCCCGCGAGCAGGTCAACACCCAGGTCGAGGAGGATCTGCGGACCGCGGAGCTGTACGCGTTCCCGATTCTCTTCCTGCTGTCGCTGCTGTTCTTCCGCAGCGTCGTCGCGGCGCTGCTGCCGCTGCTCGTCGGCGCGCTCGCGATCGTCAGCACGTTCCTGATGCTGACCGTGGCCAGCGAGCTGACGTCGGTCTCGATCTTCGCCCTCAACCTGGTTACCGGGCTCGGACTCGGGCTCGCGATCGACTACAGCCTGTTCATCGTCTCCCGCTACCGCGAGGAGATCGCGCGCTCGGGGCCCGGCCTCGAGGCGATGCGCCGCACGATGGCGACCGCCGGGCGCAGCGTCCTGTTCTCGTCCCTGACCGTCGCCGGCGCGCTGGCCGGGCTGCTCGTCTTCCCGCAGCGGTTCCTGTACTCGATGGGGCTGGGAGGCTCACTGGTGGCGCTGATCGCGGCCGCGATCGCGCTCGTCGTCCTGCCGGCGGTGCTGGCGGTGCTCGGAGCCAGGGTCAACGCGCTGGCGCCCCGCTTCCTCCAGCGGCGGGCCGAGCGTGACGCCCGACCGGACCAGGCCGGCTTCTGGTACCGGCTGTCGCGGAGCGTGATGCGGTTCCCCGGCAGGATCGCCGTCGCCAGCGCGGCGCTGCTGATCGCGCTCGGGATCCCGTTCCTGTCGATCGAGTTCACCTCCGTCGACGCCCGCGTGCTGCCGACCTCCGCGAGCGGGTACCAGGTCGACCAGGCGCTGCGGACCGAGTTCCCACCGTTCCGTGACACCCCGATCCAGCTAGCCGTCGAGGGCGACGCCGCGGACGCGCAGCGAATCGCGCGGGAGGTCGAGGCGACCGAAGGCGTCGCCGCCGTCAACCCGCCGCAGGAGCTCGAGGGAGGCGTGTCGGTGGTCGAGGCGATCTCGCGCAACGGAGCACTCACCGACGAGAGCCAGGACCTCGTCGAGCGCCTGCGAGACCTGCCCGGCGAAGCGCTGGTGACCGGATCGTCGGCGCACTTCGTCGATCTCCAGGACAGCCTCGTCGAGCACATCCCGCTCGTGCTCGCGATCGTCGCGGCGGCGACGATCATCGTCCTGTTCCTGATGACGGGCTCGATCGTGCTCCCGATCAAGCAGCTGATCATGAACGCGCTCGGCCTCAGCGCAGTGTTCGGGATCCTGGTGGTGATCTTCCAGGACGGGCGCCTAGAGGGGCTGCTCGACTACACGAGCCAAGGGGCGCTGGAGCCGACCCAGCTGCTGCTCCTGTTCGCGGTCTCGTTCGGGCTGTCGACGGACTACGGCGTCTTCCTGCTGTCCCGGATCAAGGAGGCACGAGACTCCGGCGCCTCCGATTCGGAGTCGGTCGCCATCGGCCTCGAGCGCACGGGGCGCATCGTCACGGCGGCGGCGCTGCTGTTCGCGATCGCGATCGGGGCCTTCGTCACCTCGGAGATCGTGTTCATCAAGCAGCTCGGGCTGGGCACGGCGATCGCGGTTCTGATCGACGCGACGATCATCCGCGCGCTGCTCGTCCCATCGCTGATGCAGCTGCTCGGACGCTGGAACTGGTGGGCGCCAAGGCCGTTGCGGCGCCTGCACGCACGGATCGGACTGAGCGAAGCCTAGGTATCCTGGCGGACGGTGTCCATCGGCGCGTCCATATTCCTGATCGCCGTCGGCGCGATCGTGCGCTACGCCTTCACGTTCAGCATCGAGGGCGTCGACCGCGAGGCGCTGGGGCTGATCCTGATGATCGCCGGCTTCGCCGGCCTCGCGATCTCGATCCTGTACATGCTGCTGTCGAGCGATCGCCAGTCGCGGCGCGACGAGTACTACCAGCAGCCTCCGCCGGGCCCCGACGACCCGACGCGGCGGATGCGGTAGTTCATCTAGCCCTCCGGCGTCTGCCTGGCGCGGAGCATGTTCCGCAACGCCCCGAGGTCACCGACCGGCTGCGGGAAGAGGTTGACGGCGTTGGTCACCGCCACGGCCTGGTTCTCGACGTAGTACCCGGCCGAGGAGTAGCCAAAGATGTTCCCGAGATGCATCCACACCCTGCCGGGTAGCGAGCCCGGGTAGAGCGCGTTCGGCGCCACGACCTGCTCGCCGAATCCGAGGGCCCACCGGGTCGTCACCCCGGGCTCGTTGTCGCCCGTCGGGACCGTCTGCTTCATCTCGTCGAGCGTCTCCTCGCGGACCAGCCGTCCCGCGAACAGCTCCTCCCAGAAGCGGGCGAGGTCCTCGGTGGTGGTCACGACGCCGCCCGCGGAAGCGCCGATCGAGAGGCTGTACGCGGTCGTCACGTTCTGGTACCGGAACCGATCCACGCCCCCCGCGCGCCGCGCTTCGCGCCGTGGCGCGGGGATGACCTCGACCGCGGGCCCTCCGGTCGGGGTGTGGACGTGGACCGCCTCGACCGCCGCCGGGTGGCTGACCACCGCGTCGGCGACGCTCGCGCGATCGAACGCGGAGAACGCCGCAGGCAGCGTCTCGCGGCGCGGCGGTATCGGCATGTAGCCGTGGACGATCGACCGCGACAGCGGCGGCCGCGACAGGGCGCGCGGGCTCGGCGCGTAGTAGCTGCGCCGCATCCCGGCCTCGTCGAACAGGCCCCGCATCCGCTTCCTGACCGAGTCGCCGGTCACGGCCTCGATCACCATTCCCAGCAGCATGTACTCGGTGTCGCTGTAGCTCCACTTCCCGGGAGCGCCGGGGGGGAACTCGGGCCTCTCCGCGAGCCCGATCCGCGACAGCTCGGCCAGCGTCCAGCGCCGCAGCGGGTCGCGGGCGAAGGCGTGCGCGAACGCCGGCGAGTCGAGGCAGTCCGCGATCCCGCTGGTGTGGTTGAGCAGCTCGCGCAGGGTCACGCGACGCACTTCACGCGGTACCTGGCGACCAGCCGGCGAGCCGCCCGCCGTCGGCGCGGTTCGCGTCCGCGACCTCGGGCAGCGTCTCCTCGAGCGCGATGTCGCCGTCCTCGACGAGCTGCATCACGATTGTCGCGGTCATCACCTTCGTGCCGCTGCCAACCGGCTGCACCTGGTCGGCCAGCCGCGGCTCGCCGGTCGCGATGTCGGCGTCCCCGCTCGTGTACGTGCGCAGCGGCTCGCCCGCCGGGATCACCGTCAGCGCCGTGCCGGGGACGTGGAAGCGCTGCCTCCCGCTCACCCCTCGAGCGATCGGCGCCCCGCGAGGGCGCGGCCGAGCGTGACCTCGTCGGCGTGCTCGAGGTCCGCCCCCACCGGCAGGCCGCTGGCGAGCCGCGTCACCCGCGCCTGCCCGCGGAGCCGCTCGGCGATGTGCAGCGCGGTCGCCTCGCCGGTCGTCGTCGGGTTGGTCGCCAGTACCACCTCCCCCACGTCTCCCTCCCGAACGCGCTCGAGCAGCTCCTCGATCCGCAGGTCCTCGGGGTCGATGCCGTCGATCGGCGACATAGCCCCGCCGAGGACGTGGTACAGGCCCCGATACTCGTGCGTGCGCTCGATCGGGATCACGTCGCCCGGCTCCTCGACGACGCAGATCACCGACCGGTCGCGGTTGTCGTCGGCGCAGATCCTGCACAGCGGCCCCTCGGCGAGGTTGAAGCACTGCTCGCACAGGGTGATCTTCTGCTTGACCTCGCGGATCGCGTCGGCGAGCCCGAGCGCGTCCTGCTCGTCGGCGCGCAGGACGTGGAATGCCAGCCGCTGCGCCGTCCGCTGGCCGACCCCGGGCAGCTTGGTCAGCTCGGCGATCAGGCGGTTGATCGGCCCCGGCTGCATCGGATCGGGCGCTGTGCTCGACTCAGGCGCCAGGGAGCCCCGGCATCCCCGGTCCGCCGCCGGGCCCTCCCGGGCCGGCGAGGCCGGCGATCCCACCCATGCGCTCGCTCGCGAGCTGCTGGGCGGCGCGCAGCGCCTCGTTGACGGCCGCGGTGACCATGTCGGCGAGCACCTCCGCGTCGTCGGGGTCGATCGCCTCCGGGTCGATCGTGAGCTCCAGCAGCCGCAGGTCCCCGCTCATCTTCACCTTGACCATCCCGCCGCCGGCGCTCGCGTCGACGACCTCGTCGGCGAGCTTCTCCTGCGCCTTCATCATCTCGGCTTGCATCTGCTGGGCCTGCTTCATCAGCTGGTTGAGGTCCATGCCTCCCGGGCCGCGGGTCATGCCGAGTCCTCCTCCGGCTCGAACTCCTCGGCGTCGAACTCGGACTTGATGCGCTCGATCAGCTCCTCCTCGCTCATCGCCGGCTCGGCGCCGTTAGCCGTCTCCCCATCCTCGCCGTCGAGGAGGACGTAGACGGGGCGCAGGCTCTCGCCGACGATCGTCCGCACCGCCTCGGTCAGCCGCTCGCGGTTGCCCTCCGCCTCGGCCTTGCGCTTGTTGAAGGCGGCGCTGGGCGGGAACCCCACCTCGAGCACCGCGCGCTCGGCGTCGACGGCGAGCGGGCGCGCGCCCGCGAACACCGCCGACAGCAGCTCCGACCCCGACTGGCGCACCTGGTCGAGCACCGCCGGCCACAGGCGCGCGACCCGCTCGAGGTCGATCGTCTCGGCGGTCGCGGCGACGTTGGCGGTCGCCGAGTTGATCGCCGCCCCGCCGCCGGCATCGGCCTTCGGCGCCTCGGCGTCGGAAGCGCCGTCACCCTCGCCGCGGGGAGCGTCGTCGGCCTCCGTTGTCGCGTTCGCCGCGGCCTCCCTGTTCTCCGTCACGCGGATCGGCTCCGACGCACCTCGCTCGAGGCGCTCGATGCGCTGCGCCAGCGCCTCCCGCGAGGGGTCGACATCGGGCCGCGCGGCCTTCAGCAGCGCCAGCTCAAGCGCGGCGCGCGGGTCGTCGCCCCACTCCCGGATCGCGCTCTGGGCGGCGGACAGCTCGGCGATCGCGCGCACCGCGGCGACGTCGCCGATCCGCTCCGCCTGCGCGCGCAGCCGCTCGTCGTGCGATGCCGTGACGGTGAACGAGTCGGGGACCGTGCCGGCGGTCCGAATCACGAGCAGCTGGCGCAGATGCGCGATCAGGTCGCGGATGAACTGCGAGCTCTCGCGCCCCGACCGCGCCAGGCGGTCGACGGTCTCCAGCGCCGCCTTGCCGTCCCCGTCGGCGATCGCGTCGGCGGCGCCGAAGACAAGCTCGGCGTCGGCGACGCCGAGCACCGCCAGCACGTCGTCCGTGCTGACCTTGGTGCCGCCGTAGGCGACGAGCTGGTCGAGCGTGCCGAGCGCGTCGCGGAAGCTGCCGTTCGCGGACCGGGCGATCGCCGACGCGGCGCCCTCGTCGACCTCGATCCCCTCGCTGCCCGCCACCCGCTCCAGCACCTCGGCGATCTGCACCGCCGAGGGGCGCTGGAAGTCGAACCGCTGGCAGCGGTCGACGATCGTCGGCATCACCTTGTGCGCCTCGGTCGTCGCGAGCACGAAGACGGTGTTCGGGGGCGGCTCCTCGAGCGTCTTCAGGAACGCGTTCCACGCCTCGCGGGTCAGCATGTGCGCCTCGTCGATGATGTAGACCTTCCACCGTCCGGCCGCGGGCACGTATCCGACGCGCTCGCGCAGCTCGCGGATGTCGTCAACGGAGCGGTTCGAAGCGGCGTCCATCTCGATCACGTCGAGCGAGGTGCCGGCAGCGATCGCCCGGCACGACTCGCACTCCCCGCAGGGCTCGGTGGTCGGTCCGCCGCGCTCGCAGTTCAGGCACCGAGCGAGGATCTTCGCCATCGAGGTCTTGCCCGTCCCGCGCGAGCCGACAAACAGGTAGGCGTGGTGGACGCGGTCCTGCTCGACGGCGTTGCGCAGCGTGCGGACGACGTGCTCCTGGCCAACCACCTCGTCGAAGGCCTGGGGGCGATGGCGGCGGTAGAGCGACGTCTCGGTCACGAAGGCCAGTCTAGTCGCCGGCCCGGAGCGGGCCCGGACGGTCCAAGGGCTACTGTCCCCGGCCAATGCGCCTCTCGAGGGCCACCGCCGCATTGGCTCCCCTTGCGTGGATCGCGGGGATCGCCCTGGCGCTGTGGCTCGCCTTCCGCCACGGGTTCGCGAACTACGACACGTTCTACGCCCTCGTCTGGGGCAACGAGATCGCGCATGGCGAGAGTCCCGATCTCGACGTCGTTCTCCCTCCCACCCCGCACCCGCTCGCGACCCTGGCGGGGATCGTCCTGTCGCCGCTCGGCGACGGCGCCGAGGACGCAGTCGTCGCGCTCGCGTTCCTGTCGCTGGGCGCCGCCGGCTACCTGACCTACCGGCTCGGGTCGGAGTGGTTCAACCGCGCCGTCGGTCTGCTCGCGGCCGCGATCGTGCTGACGCGGGTGCCGATGCTCGACTTCGGCGTCAGGGCATACGTCGACATCCCCTACATCGCCCTCGTCCTCGCGGCGCTGCTCGCCGAGACAAAGCGTCCCCGAGCCGGGTGGCCGGTGCTCACCCTCCTCGCTCTCGCCGGGCTGCTGCGCCCCGAGGCGTGGCTGTTCTCGGCCGCCTATCTCGCGTATCTCCTGTACGCGAGACGGCCGTGGCCGGCCGGATGGGCCGCCGCGATGATCGCGCTCGCGGCCTCAGCCCCGGTGCTGTGGGCGCTAAGCGACCTTGCGTTCGCGGGCGACGCCCTGTACTCGCTGACGGGAACCCAGGACACGGTCGACACCCTGGACAGGGAGACCGGCCTCTCCGGGCTGGTGCTGGAAGGGCCGCAGCGGCTCGGCGAGGTCGTGCGCGAGCCGGTGCTGCTCGGCGGCGCGGTCGGCGTGATGCTGTCGCTCACGCTGCTGCGCCGCCGCGCCGCGCTCGCGCTGGCGTTCGGCGGCCTGGCGGTGGGCGCGTTCTCGCTGCTTGCGCTCGGCGGGCTCGCGGTGATCACCCGCTATCTACTGCTGGTCGGCGTCATCGTCTCGATCTTCTGCGCGGTCGCCGTGTTCGGGTGGCTGCTGCTCGATCGGGCAGACCCGTGGCGGGCCAGGTGGATGGCCGCCGCAGCCGTGGTAGGCGTCCTTGTGCTGGCATTCGTGCCCGCGCAGGCGAGCCGCCTCGACCGTCTCCAGGAAAAGATCGTGGATCAGGACGAGATCCATTCCGACCTGCACGAGCTCGCGGACTCCGGCGGGTTCGAGCCCGGGTGCGCGCCGGTCTCGGTCCCCAACACACGCCCGGTCCCACTGCTGGCGCTGTGGCTCGATCGCCGCCCTTCGGACATCCTCTCGACGCAGCCGTCGACCGGGTACTTCGTCGAGCCCGTCTCGCCGCAGGTCGACGAGGACTTCCGGCTCGATCCCAAAGATCCGGGCCTGCGCAAGGGGCGCATCCCGCCTGCGTTCGACGAGGTCGGGCGCAACCGCTCGTGGGAGCTGTACTCGCGATGCTGAGGGCGCTGCGGCCGCGGACATGATCGCGCCGCGGGTGAGGAGATGGGTGCAGGACGCCGCCGACACGCGAAGAACGGACCGTGCAACCCGCCGTCGAGAGCGGTCCCCGGGCGCTGCCGCCGTGGCGAGCTCGGGCCAGGCTGATCCGCATCACATGCGGGAGACCGCTTAAGGCTGCTTCCTTCCGGACCTGACCTGGTTCGCGGGCCCACATTGCGCGGGACCTGGCCGTCAACGCCGCCCGCGCCGGTCCGGGCCCCGAAGGCCGCGGCCCCTCGGACGGGTATTCGGCCCCGCTAGAGCGGATTGCGGGTGCAGGGCACCGCTACCTCCCCGCCTAGCACGGTCCGCGGACCATCGTAGCGCCGATGAACCGGCGCTTGCCGGGGACTGACAGCGGATCAAGGATCTCGCAATACTGTCGAGGCAGGGAGCGCAGGGGCTGATGGGTGTTCGCCGTACACGCGTGCTCGTCGTCGCCGCGGCCGCGGTCGTCGTCGGCGTGCTCGCGGCGGTCGCGTTCGCCGAGATGACCAGCATCCGGCTGGACAAGAGGCTGTGCGAGACGACGGGCGGGGGACGCTTCGTCAAGATCCCCGGCTTCCCCGGCGAGAAGATCGACCACCGCCTGCTCGACGACATCGAGTTCCTGCGCGAGAAGTACAAGGACAAGATCTTCATTACCGACGGGTACTCGACCTCGGACGTCCACGCGCGCAACGGCGAGCACCCGATCGGGCTCGCGCTGGACATCATCCCCAACTTCGAAACGACGAGGAAGTGGCGCAAAGTGTCGCGGCTCGCGAAGTGGGCGGAGCCGGAGCAGGGCCGGCCGCGGGCGCCGTTCAGGTGGGTCGGCTACAACGGCGACGCGGGGCACGGCCGCGGCGACCACCTCCACCTGTCGTGGTCGCACTCCGACACGAGGCCGGAGAAGCCGGCGCGCACCGTGTACACGGTCGTGTGCCCCGACCAGGCCGACGACGTAGTCGAGCCCGACCCCGTGGAGGAGCCCGACACCGACGGGGGCGTCGGAGCGCGCCTCCGTCACATGCAGCGCACGGCGGTCCCGGAGCGCTAGTTCACCGACGGGTCGGCGGGCATGCGGGCGAGCAGCTCGTACTGTCCGCCCTGACGACGCAGGGCGTCTGCCCACAGGTCGCCGTCGCTGAACGCGTCGTCGGGCTTCGGGTCGGCGACGATCCACGCCTCCGCCTCGAGCTCGCCGTCGAGCTGCCCCTCGCCCCACCCGGCGTGGCCGGCGAACAGGCGGATCCGGCCGAGCCCCTGAGGCGGGTCGTCGAGGTCGACCAGACCGACATCTCCGACGACCAGCTTCGGGGAGGCGTCGGGATCGGCGAACTCCCCCAGCGCGACGACGCCGTCGGGCTGCACGGGGCCGCCGAGATGCACCGTCGCGTCCTCCCCCGCGACCGGGCCCAGCACCGGCACCGCCTCGCCGACCGTCGCCTCGGAGCGCCGGTTCAGAACGAGGCCGAACGCGCCCTCGTCCGCATGCTCGACGACGAGGATCACGGCGCGCCGGAACCAGTCCTCGAGCGCCGGCGAGGCGATCAGCAGCTTGCCGCGAACCGAGTCCACGCCCACATTCTGCCGTCCTATGATTGACGCGCGGGCGCGTAGCTCAGTGGGAGAGCGCTCCCCTCACACGGGAGAGGTCGCTGGTTCGAGCCCAGCCGCGCCCATGCCGGAGGTCGGCGCGCGCACATGCGCGAGTGGCTGGGTGGGCCAGCCTAGTAGCCGTAGCCGCCGGCGCCGCCGGCCGCTCCGCCGTCGTCGCCCGACGCGTCGCCGCCCGACGAGGCCGAGGTCGTCGCGGCGTGCCAGGTGAAGTCGGTCCCGCCGAAACTGTCGCTGACCCCGTCGCCGCTCAGCTCGCCCGGGCCCTCCTCGGTGAACGTGTACAGCGGCGCGCCCTGGTGGGTGAGCTGCTGCTCGCCGTCCGGCCGGTCGGCCTCGCCGAGCACCAGATCGGACGGCGCGCCGGAACCTGCCGAGGCGGGAACAGGCTTCCAGATCGAGGTGCAGCCGCCGGTGCACAGCACCTTCCCGCCGTTCTCCTGGTCGGCGCTGTACAGCACCCGCCCGTCGGAGTCGACGAGCACGTCGGCGCCGTCGACCGTGTCCGTGGTCACGCCTCCGGCGGACGCCGTTCCGCCGCCGCCCGTCGTCGCCGCCGAGCTACCCCCGTCATCGTCGTCACCGCCGCATGCGGCGAACGCCAGCGCGGCGATGACGACGAGCGCGAGGGCAACCGCCCAGTGCCTTGGTGATCTGCTCACGACCGGGTATACGAGCGGCCCGGCCGCCGGGATGGCCGCGCCGCTCAGGCGGCAGGCTTGCGCTTCTTCGGGTCGACGAACGGCAGCGACGCGGTCGTCGCGGCGCGGCGTGAGCCGTCGGGCAGCTCGAGCTCGAGCTCGTTGCCCGGCTCGGCGAGCGCGATCGGGACCCACACGTAGCCGATGTTCTTGTCG
>DATAFB010000134.1:0-4501 GCA_036257695.1 Solirubrobacterales bacterium
CTGGACGACGAGCGGCGCTGGGATCAGATCCTGTCCTCGCTGGGGTCCATCGAGGACAGCGGACACGAATGGGACGACGACCCCGCCGCGTGGGTCAGGGAGCAGCGGCGCGCAGACCCGAGGCGGGTGGGCTGAATCTGCTGCTCGACACGACGGTCCTGATCGACGCTCTCAGGGGGAGGGAGGCGGCGGATCGAATCCGTGTCCTCGGGCGCGAGTCCTCGCTCCCCTATGCGTGCGCGATCAACGTCGAGGAGGTATGGCGCGGGGCGCGAGCAGATGAGGGGGAGGCGATCGACCGACTGCTCTCTGGGCTGCGGATCGCTCCGCTCGGCGAACGCGAGGGAAAGCTGGCCGGGTCGTGGCGGCGCGAGTTCGCGGCGCGAGGCGTAACCCTGAGCCAGTCCGATTGCCTGGTCGCGGCGGCCGCAGTGAGCGTCGGCGCGGTGGTCGCGACCGGTGATCTGACCGGCTTCCCGATGCCGGGGGTCGAGGTCGAGCACTGGCCCACCGGCGGCTGACCCGCTTGTCCCGGCCACCGGCGCGTTACCTTCCAGATCCGGAGACAGCATCTGTGAAGGCCGAATACGACAGCACCGCGGACGCCCTTTCGATCGACATCCGAACGGACGTCGATTCGTGGGACTCGACCGAAGCGGTCGATGACGACTACTGCCACGTCGCTCTCACGGGGGGAGAGGCGGTCAATGTGGAGCTCCTCTCCCCCGCCGAGCACCTCGAGTTGCTTGCTCGAGCAGCCGACCGATTCGGATTGGATGCACAGGAGCTCGAGGCGGCCGCGCGGTCGGCGCTGGCGGCTCCGGACCGGCGTGTGACCCTTCAGGTCGGCGCCCCCCTCGGCAGCTAGCCAGGGCGTTTCTACACTCACCTCGTGGATCTCGAGCGCCTCGATCGTGAGCTCGCCGAGGCCGGCGAGCCCGGATACCGCGCCAAGCAGGTGTGGGGATGGGCCGCGCGCGGCGCGCGCTCCTACGAGGAGATGACGAACCTGCCGGTGCCGCTGCGCGAGCGCCTGACCGACGCCGTTCCCCTCTCCTCGCTGACGCTTCGGCATGAGGCCAAGTCCGACGACGGCACGGTCAAGGCGCTGTTCGACACGCAGGACGGGCGCGCCGTCGAGGCGGTGCTGATGCGGTTCCGCGACGGGCGGCGCTCGATCTGCGTCAGCTCGCAGTCGGGGTGCCCGCTCGACTGCCGCTTCTGCGCGACCGGGCAGATGAAGTTCGGCCGCAACCTGACCGCGTCGGAGATCCTCGACCAGGCGCTCCACTTCCGCCGCATCGAGCCCGTCGACCACTGCGTGTTCATGGGGATGGGCGAGCCGATGATGAACCTCGACGCGGTGCTCGCCGCCTGCGAGCGGCTCCCCGACATCGGGATCACCAACCGGCGGACGACGATCTCGACGGTCGGCTGGGTGCCCGGGATCGAGCGGCTCACCGAGCAGGAGCTGCCGATCCGGCTCGCGTTCTCGCTGCACGCGCCCGACGAGGCGCTGCGCTCGGAGCTGATGCCGGTCAACGACCGCTACCCGCTCGCCGAGGTGCTCGACGCATGCCGCGCGCACCACGCGCGCCGCAACCGCCGCGTCTTCATCGAGTACGTGATGCTCGCCGGCGTCAACGACCGCGTCGCGCAGGCCCACCAGCTCGCGGCGCTGCTCGACCCGGACGCCTTAAAGGTGAACCTGATCCCCTACAACCCGACCGCGTCGGGGTTCGAGGGATCGGGGCCGCGGGCGATCGAGGCGTTCCGCGCGGCGCTCGCCGCCCGCGGGATCCCCGTCACCGTGCGGCTCACCCGCGGCCGCGACATCGACGCGGCCTGCGGGCAGCTCGCGGCCAAGGGGTAGACCACCCGCGCGAGATCGAGCGAGCCACCGCGGCTCCGCTCGAATATCGTCCACGCATGGCCGAGCGAGACCTCGATGTCGTCGTCTTCGGGGCGACGGGCGTGACGGGCTGTCGCGTCGCCGGGTACCTCGCCGAGCGGTGCGCCGGCACGGAACAGACCTGGGCGGCGGCGGCGCGCGACCTCGGCAAGCTCGACCGGAAGATGGCCGAGGACGGGGTCGAGTGCCCGGTCTCGATCGTCGCCGACCTCGACGATCCGGATTCGCTCGCGGCGATGGCCTCGCGCGCCAAGGTGGTCCTCGACCTCGTCGGGCCCTACACGCTCTATGGGCGGCCGGTGATCGAGGCGTGCGTCGCGAACGGCGCCCACTACATGGACCTGACCGGGGAGATGCCGTTCGTGCGGCGCGTGATCGAGGAGTTCCACGATCGCGCTGCCGAGGCCGGGGTGAAGGTGGTCCAGGTGAGCGGGTTCGAGGCGCTGCCCCCCGACCTGGCGGTGGCCGCGGCCGCGGATAAGGCGCGGGAGCGCTCGGGCGAGGCGCTCGTGAGCGCGGATTGCGTGGTCGCGACGAAGGGGATGCCCGCGGGCCTGCCGCGGCACACCGACGTGCTCTCCGGCGGGACGATGCAGTCGATGGTGGCCGTGATGGACGACGAGCACGCCGAGCGCGCGCTCGACCCGGCCGCGCTCACCCTCGATCCCGAGCTCGCGGCCGAGGTCCGGGCCCGCAGTCCGATCGAGCTCGGCCCGAGGCTCGGCTCGAACGGCGAGGTGATCGCACCGATGAGCCCCGCCGCCTACATCAACCCCGCGGTGATCCACCGCGCCAACAACCTCGCGGCCGAGGGGCGAGGGGAGCGTCCCCAGCCGTTCCGCTACCGGGAGGGGATCGCGATCCCCGGTCCGACCGTGACGCTTCCGGCCCGCTACGCCGCCGCCGGCGCGATGTCGGCGACGCAGGCGGGATTCCGCGCGATCGCCGGCTCGCGGCGGCCGCGGCTACGGGCCGGGGCATCGCGGGCGATGAGCAAGGTCTTCCCCGGCTCGGGCTTCGGCCCGTCCGGCGACCGGCTCGAGGACTGGCGCTGGGGGCTGACGGTCGAGGCGGAGACGACCGGCGGCAACGCCGTCACGGTCGAGCTCGACGCCGACGGACACCCCGGCTACCTGACCACCGCGCGGATGCTCGCCGAGGCGGGCCTGGCGCTCGCCGAGCCCGGCGCGACGCCCGAGCGCGCGGGCTGCCTGACGCCGGCGACGGCGCTCGGGACCGGCTCGATGCCGCGCTTCGAGCGGGCCGGGATGCGGTTCGCGGTCTCGGGCTAAAGCCGGATGAGGGGCTGGAGGGCTAAACCCGGATGACGGGCTCGAGGCCGAGCGCGTAGGCGATCGCGTCGAGGGCGGGGCCGTGCTCCCCGCGCGCCACCGAGAAGGACAGCCGGCGCTCGTCCGCACGCCAGTCGATCGCGAAGAACGGGCAGCAGTCCCGCTCGACCGCGATCAGGCGCTCGACGTCGGCCAGGTCGACGCGCTCGGCGAGGCGCAGCTCGAGCCGGCGAGGCGAGCGCTCGACGAGCTCCACCCCGCGCCCGGCGCGGCGGTAGCGGTCGGCCTGCTCGCGCTGGCCGGCGGCGTCGAGCGAGCAGCTGTCGGGAAGGGTCGGCAGCGCCTTCACATAAACGACGCTACCGACCCTGTCAACGGCCTAAACGGCGACCGGCGCCGCCTCGCCCTTCTCGCTGAGCTCGACGTGGGCGCGGCTGTCGCGGCTGCGGATCATCACCAGCGTCAGCACCAGCCCGAGCGCGGCGATGATCGCGCCGCCGAGGAAGGCGGACTGGAAGCCCTCGACGAGCGCGTTCGGGAGCGCCGAGGGATCGCCCCCGGCGCTCGCCATCAGGTCGTCGGTGCGGGAGTTGGCGAGCGTCGCCAGCACCGCCAGCCCGAGGGCGCCGCCGATCTGCTGCGAGGTGTTGATCAACCCGCTCGCGAGCCCCTGTTCGCGGTCCTCGATCCCGGAGACCGCCGCGATCGTGGTCGGCACGAACGCGAACCCGAGCCCGACCGCGGCAAGCAGCGACGGCCCGAGGATGTCGGACGTGAAGCTGCCGTCGACCGAGATCTGGCTGAACCAGAGGAGCCCGGCCGCGATCAGCCCCATCCCGACGGCGAGGACCGGCTTGAACCCGATCCTCGTGACGAGCTGCGACGCGCCGCCCGCGGAGAGGATGATCGCGACGGAAAGCGGCAGGTACGCGAGCCCGGCCTCGATCGGGCTGAAGCCGAGCACCTGCTGCATGTAGAGCGTGATGAAGAAGAACATCGAGAACAGCGATGCGCCGACGAGCAGGCCGACGGTGTTGGCGCCGGTCAGGGTCCGCTTGCGGAAGATCCCGAACGGGACGAGCGGCGCCTTCGAGCTGCGCTCGATCGCGTAGAAGATCCCGAACAGCGCCACCGACGCGGCGAGCACGCCGATCGTCTGGGCCGAGCCCCAGCCGGCCGACTCGGCGTCGACGATCCCGTAGACGAGCAGCGTCAGCGCCGCCGTGACGGTGACCGCACCGAGGATGTCGAAGTGGCGCGTCTGCGACTCCGAGCGGCTCTCGGGGATCAGCCGCGG
>DATAFB010000075.1:0-19021 GCA_036257695.1 Solirubrobacterales bacterium
GACCTGCTGATGATCGTCGGCGGCAACCCGCTCGTCTCCCACGGCAGCGTGATGTCCGCGCCGCGGATCAAGGACCAGCTCAACGCGATTGTCGAGCGCGGCGGCCGCGTGGTCGTCGTCGACCCGCGGCGGTCCGAGACCGCGCGGGAGTTCGAGCACGTCGCGGTCACCCCCGACACCGACGCGTGGCTGCTGCTGTCGCTCCTGCACGTGATCATCGACGACGGCCTCGAGGACAGCGAGGCGATCGCGCGCCAGGCGAGCGGGATCGATCGCCTCCGCGCGCTCGCCGCGGAGCACCCGCCGGAGGCGACGGAGGAGCGCACCCGCGTCCCCACCGACGACGTCCGCCGGCTCGCCCGCGAAATCGCGGGGGCCGAGCACGCGGCGATCTACGGCCGCACGGGGTCGTGCCTGGGGCGCAACGGGACCCTGGTCGCGTTCCTGCTCGACGCGCTCAACCTCGTCACCGGGAACCTCGATCGCGAGGGCGGGGCGATGTTCGGCGACCCGCCGATCCGCTTCGACGAGGTCGTGGAACGGATCGGCGTCGGCACGTACGGCGAGGTGCGCTCCCGGATCGGCGGGTTCCCGGAGGTGCTCGGGGCGCTTCCCGCGGCGCTGATGGCGAAGGAGATCCGGACTCCGGGCAAGGGGCAGATCAGGGCGATGCTGATCTCGGCCGGCAACCCGGTGCTCTCGGTTCCCAACGGCGACGAGCTGTCCGAGGCGATGCGGGAGCTCGACCTGCTGGTCTCGATCGACTTCTACCGCACGGAGACCAACCGCGAGGCGGACTTCATCCTTCCCGCCACCACCTTCCTCGAGCGCGAGGACTTCCCGCTTCCCTTCCTGGCTCTGTACACGACGCCGTTCGTGCAGTGGACCGAGCCGGTCGTCGAGCCCGCGGGCGAGGCGCGCCAGGAGTGGGAGATCATCGACGCGATCGCGGGCCGGATCGGCGTCGTCGCGTCGAGTTCGGGCTTCGCCCGGCTCCTCGGCCGCGTCGGGATCAAGCTCTCGCCCCGGTCGCTGGTCGACCTGCTGCTGCGCACCGGCCCGAAGGGCGACCTGTACGGGCTGCGCCGCGGCGGCCTCAGCCTCAAGAAGCTGCGCGAGAAGCCGAGCGGGATGGTCCTGGCCGAGTTCCTCGAGGCCGGCGTGCTGGAGAAGAAGATCCGCCACCCCGACAAGCGGGTGCGGCTCGACGCCCCTGAGCTGCTCGCGGACGCAGAGCGGCTCGCGGCGCGCAACGGCCACGACGGCGAGTACCCGATGCGGCTGATCGGCCTCCGCGAGCTGCGCTCGCATAACTCGTGGATGCACAACGCGCGCCTGCTGATGCGCGGGGGCCGCGAGCACCTCGCCCGGGTCAACCCGCGCGACGCGCAGGCGCACGGGATCGAGGACGGCGAGATGTGCCGGATCTCCTCCCCGCACGGGACGATCGAGCTCCCGGCGAAGGTGACCGACGAGATCGTCGCCGGCACCGTCGCCGTCCCGCACGGCTGGGGCCACCAGAGCGGCGGCTGGAGCGTCGCCCGCGAGGCCGGCGGGGCGAACGTGAACGCGCTCTCCTCCTCCGATCCCGAGGAGCTCGAGAAGCTAGCCGGGATGTCCCACCTGAACGGGATCCCGATCCGGATCGAGCCCGTCTCAGGTGACCCGGTCGGCGCGCGAGTAGACGTTGACGTCGCCTCCGCGAGCGAAGCCGCATAGCGTCACGCCTCGGTCGATCGCCAGCTCGACCGCGAGCGAGGTCGGAGCGCCGACGCCGACCAGCACGGGAGCGCCGGCGACGGCGGCCTTCTGCACGAGTTCGAACGCGAGCCGGCCGCTGACGCACACGAGGCGCTCCGACATGGGCACTAACCCGTCTAGCAGCGCTCGACCGACGACCTTGTCCATCGCGTTGTGCCGGCCGACGTCCTCACGCGCCAGCAGCAGCTCCCCGGCGCCGTCGAAGAGCCCGGTCGCGTGCAGCCCGCCGCTGCGCTCGAAGGCCGGCTGGGCGAGCCGCTCGGGAAGCGTGGCGAGGGTGCCTCGGGCGACCCTTGGCCCGTCGGCGAGCGGCGCGCTGTGCACGGCCACCTCCTCCAGGGCGCCCTTGCCGCATACCCCGCACGACGAGGTGGTGTAGAAGCGCCGCTGGCCGGGGTCGCGCACGAGCGGCCCCGCCACCTCCACCGTGTTCGCCGCCAGCTCGGCGGTCGGACCCGCTTCGCGCGGGCCATCGATCAGCCCCTCGCCGTACAGGAACCCGAGCGCCAGCTCCTCGTCGTGGCCCGGGGTGCGCATCGTGACCGCGAGCGGCCGCCCGTCAACCCGGATCTCGAGCGGCTCCTCGACCGCCACCTGGTCGGCGACGCCGTCGTGCTCGACGCGCGTGAGCATGCGTCCATCCATGCCGCGAGCGTACCTCGCGACCGTGGGGTCCTCGGGCCCGGTCAGCGCTTCAGCTTCGCGCTCTCGGCCGGCCGGCCCGCGACGGTCGCCACTCGCAATCCCCCGGCCCTTGCCTAGCGGGATGCGAGCACCGCCTCGGCCCGCTCCAGGTCCGCGGGCGTGTTGACGTTGAGGCAGATCAGGTCGGGGTCGCCGAACCGGGCCAGCTCGTCGTCGCCGATCATCCGCGGGCCGAGCCCGGCGACGGCCTCGTGGGTGGCGGTGCCGTCCGCGACTGCGCGGGCGAGCGCGGCCGCGACCGCCGGCTCGTAGCGCGCGAGCAGCGGCTGCACCCGCCCCGCCGCCTCGACGACCACCACGGGAGCGTCGGCACCCGCCAGGAGCTGGAGCAGCGCCGGCGGCACGAGCGGCATGTCGCACGCCAGCGCGATGACGGGGCGCCCTCCGGAGTCCGACAGCGCCGCGACGATGCCGTGCAGCGGGTGTAGCGGCTCCGCCGGCTCGCGCACGACGCGACACCGGAGCGCCGGGAGCGCCGAGTCGGACTTCGCGACCACGATCGCCTCCAGCGAGGCCCCCTCGACGGCGGCAACCGCGTGCGCGGCGAGCGGCCTTCCCGCCAGCTCCACCAGCGCCTTCGGTCGCCCCATCCGCCGGCTTCGCCCGCCGGCGAGCACGGCTCCCACGGCACGCCCGTCTCCCATGGCTGCAGTCTCGCACCGGCGCCCGCGGCCGCGAGCTACCCTCGGCCCGACCGTGCCCGGCGAGCTGATCGAGATCGAGCAGGCGAGGCGCCTCGTCCTCGAGCGGACGTCGCCGCTGCCGTCGGAGCCGGTGCCGCTGCGCGACGCCCTCGACAGGGTGCTCGCCGCCGACGTCGCGGCCCCGGACCCGGTTCCGGGGTTCGACAACTCGGCGATGGACGGATTCGCCGTGCGGGCGGCGGACACGACGGCGGCGACGGCGGAGGCGCCGGTCAGACTCGAGGTCGTCGACGAGTCGCGCGCCGGCGCGCCGGCGGCGGCCCCCGTGGGCGCGGGCGAGGCGATCCTGATCTCGACCGGCGCGATGGTCCCCGACGGCGCCGACGCGGTCGTGCGGGTCGAGGACACGAGCGCGGCCGACGGCCGCGTCGACGTGTCTGTCGCGATCGAGGCCGGCGGCAACGTGAGGCGGGCGGGCGAGGACATCCGCGGCGGCGACGTCGTGCTTTCGCCCGGAACGTTCCTCGGCCCCGCCGAGGTCGGGGTGCTGGCGTCGGTCGGTTGCGCGAGCCCGCCCTGCGTCCGGCGCCCACGGGTCGCGGTCCTGACGACGGGCGACGAGCTCCACGAGCCCGACGAGCCGCTGCGGCCGGGCGGCGTCCGCAACTCGAACACCCACTCGGTTCCCGCGCTCGTAGCGCGCTGCGGGGCCGAGGTCGCGAAGGTCGAGATGGTCCGCGACGACGCGGCCGCGACGCGGGAGGCGATCGACGGGGCGCTGGCGGCCGACGTCCTCGTGCTCTCCGGCGGCGTGTCGGTCGGCGAGCACGACCACGTTCGCGCCGCGCTCACCGAGCTCGGCGTCGACGAGGTGTTCTGGGGCGTCGCCCTGCGGCCCGGCAAGCCGACCTCGTTCGGGATCCACCGCAGCGGCGCGCTCGTCTTCGGCCTGCCCGGGAACCCGGTCTCGGCGATGGTCACGTTCCTGCTCCTCGCGCGGCCGGCGATCGAGGCGATGCTGGGGCTGAGGGCAGAGCGCAGCCGCGCCACTGCGATCCTCGACGAGGAGTACCCGAAGAAGCCCGGCCGCGCGCACGCCGTTCGCTGCCGGCTCGAGCTCCGCGACGACGGCTGGCATGCGCGGTCGACCGGCGCGCAGGGGTCCCACATCCTGACCTCGATGCTGGCCGCCGACGCGCTCGCGCTGATCCCCAGCGACAGTGGCACCGTCGCCGCCGGCGAACGGGTCGCGATCGAGCTGCTTCCCTAGGAATCACAGGCCACCAGCCTGTCGCCTCGCAGTCGGAAGCTCTGCTTCCGATGCTCGGCGCTAGCATCGCCGCCATGACCGTCACCGTGCGGCTGTTCGCGATGCTCCGCGAGCGCGCGGGCCGCGACGAGATCGAGCTCGAGCTCGGCGACGGCTCCACGGTCGCCGACGCGCTCGAGGCGCTCAAGGACTCCTCGCCACTGGGAGAGGCCCTGGAGCGAATGCCGGTGCGGGCCGCGGTCAACCGCGAGTACGTGGCCGACGACTCGCCGCTTTCGCCCGGCGACGAGGTGGCGCTGATCCCGCCCGTCAGCGGCGGCGCCCCCGGCGCCGGCGAGGACGTGCACGCGCGCGTCACCGGCGCGCCGCTTGCGCCGCAGTCGCTGTCGCGCGCCGTGGGCCGCCCGGGCGCGGGCGCGATCGTCACCTTCCAAGGCATGACGCGGGCGGTGGATCGGCTCGAGTACGAGGCCTACGCCGAGATGGCGCAGCGAAGGATCGAGGCGATCCTGCGCGAGTGCCTAGACCGCCACGGGCTCGAGGCCGCCGCCGCCGAGCACCGCGTCGGGACCGTGCCGCTCGGCGAGCCGAGCGTGGTCGTGGCGGTGTCCGCGGCGCACCGGGACGAGGCGTTCGCCGCGGCGCGCGAGGCGATCGACCGGATCAAGGCCGAGGCGCCGATCTGGAAGCAGGAGGTCGAGGACAGCGGCGACTCGAGGTGGGTGGAGGGCGCCATCCCGCCGACGGGAGGGGCCGAACAGTGAGCGAGCCGAGGCTCGGTCATCTCGACGAGCACGGCGCCGGCCGGATGGTGGATGTGGGAGCCAAGCCCGAGACCAGGCGGGTGGCCCGCGCCGAGGCCCGCCTGACGATGAGCCCGGACACCGCCCGGGCCGTGGAGGCTGGAAACGCGCCGAAGGGCGACGTCCTCGGGGCCGCCCGGCTGGCCGGGATCCAGGCGGCGAAGCGCGCCTGGGAGCTGATCCCACTGGCCCACCCGCTGCCGCTCGACCGGGTGGACGTCGAAGCGGCGGTCGACGCCGCCGACGGTGTCGTCGTGTTGACGGCGGAAGCGTCCGTCACGGCCCGCACCGGGGTGGAGATGGAGGCGATGACGGCTTGCTCGGTCGCGGCGCTGACGGTCTACGACATGGTCAAGGGGATCGAGCGAGGGGTGACGATCGAGCGCATCGCGCTGTTGTCGAAGAGCGGCGGCCGAAGCGGCGAGTGGCGCCGCGACGCGTAGGCGGTCAGGGGCGGCCGTGACCGTCCGCGCGGGCGTGCTGACGATCTCGACCTCGAAGGCGCGCGGCGAGGGCGAGGACGAGAGCGGCCCTCGCCTTGCCACGCTCGCGACCGGAATCGGGGCCGAGGTCGTCAGCAGCGAGGTGATCGCCGACGATTGCGACCTGATCGAGGACAGGCTGCGCTTCCTCGCCGACCAGCTGCGCTGCGACCTGGTGCTGACCAGCGGCGGGACGGGGGTCGCGCCCTTTGACGTGACCCCGGAGGCCACCCTGGCGGTGATCGAGCGCGAGGCGCCGGGGATCGCGGAGGCGATGCGGGCCGCGTCGCGGGAGCACACCCGCCACTGGATGCTGTCGCGCGGGGTGGCCGGGATCCGCGGGTCGACGCTGATCGTGAACTTCCCCGGCAACCCGGCAAGCATCGAGCAGGCCGGGGCGGCGATCGCCGACGCCCTGCCGCACGCGCTGGCGCTGATCGCGGGTCACCACCCGCATTAGCCGCTTCAGTAGTTCTCCCCGCCACGCGTGGGGACTTCATCGGATGCGGCGCGCACGCTCCGCCCGTAGCGTGGCCGCATGCAGGAACGCGGACTGACGGCGGTTATCGGGCGCGTGCAGATCGCCTTTTGGGTGATCGCCATGGCGGTCATCGGCTTCTACGTCACGGGACTCGTGATGGGCGTCTTCAACCCGCTCGAGATGTGGCTGTTCACTGCGGTGGTGATCGCGCTGGTCGTGCTGTTCGTGCTCCACGCGAGGCGGATCCGGCGCGTGTTCCGCGAGCAGGACGAGCCCGGCCACGACGAGCTGCGCGAGACGCTCAACAGGATGCGCGAGACCCGCGGGTTCTGATCCCGTGCCGGTCGCCCGCGAACAAACCCCCGGCACCCAGCGGGTGGTGATCGCCGGTGGAGGCGTCGCTGGGCTCGAGTTTCTGCTCGGGTTGCGGACGCTGGCCGAGGAGCGAGCGCGTATCGATCTCGTCTGCCCGCGACGAGACTTCGTCTACCGCCCGTCGGCCGTCGCCGAGCCGTTCGGCCTCGGCCGTGCGCACCGGTTCGACCTCGCCAGCCTGGTCGAGGAGCGTGGGGCCCGCTTCGTCCCCGACGCGATCGTCTCGGTGGACCCAGCGCGCCGTCTCGCCAGGACGCGCCGCGGAGAAGACATCGCCTACGACTCACTCGTTCTGGCTTGCGGGGCGGTCTCCAAGAGCGCGCTCCCCGGGGCCCTGACCTTCTGGGGATCCCCGGGAAGCGCCGAGTATCGGGCCATGCTCCGCGAGCTGGAGGCGGGAGGGCCGTGCGACATTGTGTTCGTGCTTCCGGCGGGCGCCGGCTGGCCGCTGCCCCTGTACGAGCTCGCCCTGCTCACCCGCCACCACCTCGGCGCGTGCGGAATCTCCGGAGTACGTGTGACGGTCGCCACCCATGAGTCGGCGCCGCTGGAGCTGTTCGGCCGCCGCGCCAGCGAGATCGTCGCCCGGCTCCTCGCCGAGCGAGGGATCGCGGTCTGCACCGACTGCTACCCCGTCGGCTTCGAGGACCGTGCGCTCGAGATCGTCCCGGCGGGCCGCCTGCCCGCGGACCGCGTCGTCACCCTGCCGCGCCTCGAAGGACGGCCGCCCGCGGGCGTCCCGCGCGACGCCGAGGGCTTCGTTCCAGTCGACCGCCACGGGAGGGTCGAGGAGCTCGACGACGTCTACGCGGCCGGCGACATCACCAGCTTTCCCGTCAAGCAGGGCGGCATCGCCGCCCAGCAGGCCGACGCCGTCGCGGAGCTGCTCGCAGCCCAGGCCGGAGCTCCGGTCAGCCCAGAGCCCTTCCGGCCCGTGCTTCGCGGCCTGCTGCTCACCGGGCGCGAGCCCGCATTCCTGCGCGCCGAGGTCAGCGGCGGCCGTGGCGAGATGTCGACGGTGTCCACAGACGCGTTGTGGTGGCCGCCTGGCAAGGTGGTCGGCCGCTACCTGGCGCCCCACCTGGCGGCGCTCGCCAACACCGAGCTGTCGCTCTCGCCTCCGCCCGACGCGGCGACCCTCCCAGTTGAGATCGCGCTGGAAGAGCCCTCGGTCGTCCACTAATCTTTTCCGCGGTATGGGTGGCGACGCTCTAGCCGAGCATCGCCTCACCCGGCTTATCGAGGTCGGGCGGACGCTCGTATCCGAGCTCGACCTCGAGATCGTGCTGCGCCGGCTGCTCGAGGTGGCTCGCGAGCTCACGGGCGCGCGCTACGCGGCGCTCGGCATCCTCGACGAGGACAGGCACGAGCTCGAGCGCTTCATCACCCTGGGCATCGCAGAGGAGAGGCGTCGGGAGATCGGGAACCTCCCGCGGGGACACGGGGTGCTCGGCCTGCTGATCGACGACCCGAAGCCGCTGCGACTGGATGACGTCGGCGGGCACCCGCGATCGTACGGCTTCCCACCCGGCCACCCGCCGATGAAGACCTTCCTCGGGGTCCCGGTGATGATCCGGGGCGAGGCGTACGGCAACCTCTACCTGACCGAGAAAATGGGCGGCCCCTTCGACGAAGCCGATGAGCAATCAGTGGTCACGCTCGCCGGCTGGGCCGCGATCGCGATCGAGAACGCCCGCCTGTATGGCGACGCCGAGCGTCGGCGAGCAGAGCTGGAGCATGCCGTTCGCAGCCTCGAGGCGACGACCGAGATCGCCCGCGCCGTGGGAGGCGAGACCGACCTCGGGCGGGTCCTGGAGACGATCGCGAAGCGCGCTCGGGCATTGATCGAGGCGCGGTCGCTCGTCATCCTCCTGGAGGAGCGGGGCACCCTCGTCGCGGTGGCGACCGCGGGTGAACTCGAGCGGGACGTGCGGGGCCGCCGGATCGCGATCGAGGGCTCCACGACGGGCCAGGTGCTGCGCTCGCTGCGGGCGGAGCGGGTCGCCGACGTCTCGGCGCGGCTTCGAATCTCGCCCGCCGAGCTCGGGATCGGCGCCGAAGCCGCGATGCTGGTGCCGCTCGCTTTCCGGGGGCGTCCGCTGGGGCTTATCGCTGGCTTCGATCGCATCGCCGACGGACCCGAGTTCAGCACCGAGGACGAGCGCCTGCTGCTCGCGTTCGCGGCCAGCGCGGCGACCGCCGTGGCGACGGCGCAGTCGGTCAGCGAGGACCGGATCAAGCACAGCATCCAGGCGTCGGAGCACGAGCGCGGCCGGTGGGCGCGCGAGCTCCACGACGAGACGCTGCAGGCGCTGGGCGCGATGCGCGTGGCGCTGTCATCGGCGCTGCGGGGAGGAGGCGACACGCTCGAGCGGGCGGTTCGCGACGCGGTTGGACAGCTTGGGCAGGAGATCGACAAGGTCCGGGCCCTGATCACCGAGCTGCGGCCCGCGGCGCTCGACGAGATCGGGCTCGCGCCGGCGATCGAAGCGCTGGCCATTCACGTCGAGAAGACCCAGGGCGTCGACGTGGTGGCGGATATCGACCTCGTGGACGGCGCGGGCCGATTGGAGCCCGAGCTCGAGAACGCGATCTACCGGCTCGTACAGGAGGCTCTGACCAATGTCGCCAAACACGCGCGCGCGGAGCAGGTGCGACTGCGGGTTGCCGAGCTGGAGACGGGCGACTCGATCGAGATCGAGGTCGCGGACGATGGTGTCGGGTTCGATCCGGAGGCCCGCAGCGAAGGATTCGGGATCGTCGGCATGCGCGAGCGCGCGGAGCTGGCAGGTGGGTGGATCGAAATCACCTCCTCCCCCGGCTCGGGCACGATCCTCCGCGCCACTCTGCCGGGACTGCCCGGGACGAGCGCCGAGCGCGGAGCGGCGTGAGACGCCTCACGTCTCGAGCAGACCGTGCTCGAGCGCGTAGCGGACGAGCTCGGAGCGCCTGGTGAGCCGCAGCTTCTGCTGGATGTGGGCGCGGTGCGACTCGACTGTGCGCACGCTGAGGTAGAGCTGGTCGGCGATCTCGGCGTTCGTGTGCCCCAGCGCGATCAGCCGCAGGACCTCGACCTCGCGCTCGCTCAGGTCGCCCTCGCCCTCGGGTGGCTCGGCGGCGAGCCGCGCCCCCAGCGCAGGCTGGAGGTAGGTCTCCCCCGCCGAGGCGAGCCGCACGGCCTTGACCAGCTCGGCGTCGGCCGCCTCCTTGAGGATGTAGCCGAGCACTCCGGCGCGCATCGCCTCGCGCGCGAACGCAGGGTCCTCCTGCATCGTCAGGACGACGATCTGCGTCCCCGGGGACGCCTCCCTGATCGCGGGCACGCGCTCAAGGCTCGACCCGCCCGGCATGTTGAGGTCGAGGACCAGAACCTCGGGCTTGTGCCCACGGACGTAGCGCACGGCCGCGTCCGCGTCCCCGGCCTCGGCCACGACCTCGAAGTCGTCCTCGGCCTCGAGCAGCATTCGCAGCGCGCTGCGAACAACCGCGTGGTCGTCCACGAGCACCAGCCGGATTCCGGAGTTCCCCTCGATGGCGAGAAGGTACCTAGCGTGCGGCGGCGGCCATCCGCTCGATCCCGCGCCCGGCGTGCGGAAAACTACGCACCCCTGGCGCTCACTCGCGCGGCTCGCGCCCCGTCAGGGCGCGGTAGAGCTCGTTCGGCCTCGTGCCGGTGAGCGCCGCGACGACGCCCGCCGCCGCCCGCGGCCGGGCGCCCGACTGCACGAGGCGGCGCAGGGCGTCGACCGCCATCGTCACGTCGGGATCGCGGCTCGTCGGCCCCGTCGCCGCACCGATCACGACGACCACCTCGCCGCGGACCTCGCCGCGAAAGCGCCTCGCGAGCTCGCCGAGGCTGCCGCGGGCGACCTCTTCGTGGAGCTTCGTCAGCTCGCGGCACACCGCAGCGGGGCGGTCCGGCGCCAGCGACGCCAGCGCCGACAGCGACTCCGGAAGCCGCCGCGGCGACTCGAACGCGACCACGGTCTCGGCCGAGCGCAGCACCCGCTCCAGCTCGCCCGCGCGACGGGGCAGAAACCCCTCGAACCGCCACCGGTCGGGCGGCAGGCCGGAAGCGACCAGCGCCGTCGTGACCGCCGACGGCCCCGGGAGCACCTCGACCTCGAGGTCGCGATCGATGCACGTGCGGATCAGCCGGTAGCCGGGGTCCGAGATCGCCGGCGTGCCGGCATCGGTGACCAGGGCCACCCGCGCTCCCCGCTCGATCTGTTGCGCGATCTGCGTCGCCCGCGAGTCCTCGTTCCCCTCGTGGTTTGAGACAAGCCGCGGCGGCTCGATCCCGAGCCGCTCGAACAGCCTCCCCACCCGCCTCGTGTCCTCGCACGCGGCCAGGTCGGCGCCGGCCAGCGCGTCGCGCACCCGCGGCGTCAGGTCGTCGAGGTTGCCGATCGGCGTCGGGCACACGGTGAGCCGCCCTGGCACGACTATCCCCCGAGCTCCATCTGCGCCATCGTCGCGGCGCCGATCATCCCGGCATCGTGGCCGAGCTCGGCGGCGGCCACGGGCGCCGCGTTCATCGGCGGCAGGGCGCGGGAGCGAACCTCTTCGCGCGCGGGCTCCAGCAGCAGATCCTCCGCGGCCATCATGCCGCCGCCGACGACGATCACCTCGGGCTCGAAGATGTTGGCGAGGCTCGAGAACGCAGCCCCGAGCCGGCGCCCGACGAGCGCCAGGACCTCGGTCGCCGTCGCGTCGCCGGCCAGCGCGGCCTGGGTCACCGTCTCGCCGGTCACGTCGCCGCCCTCCGCGAGCGCTTCGCCGAGCATCGACTCGGGCTCGCGCTCGGCCGCCGCGCGTCCCTCACGCCCCAGCGCGGTGCCCGACGCAAGCACCTCGATGCAGCCGCGGTTGGGGCAGTTGCCCTGGCACGGGGGGCCATCGAGGTCGACGACCATGTGGCCGAGCTCGGAGCCGGCGCCGTGTGTCCCCCTGTACACCGTGCCCCCGATGAGGATCGCGCCGCCGATCCCCGTCCCGAGAGTGAGCATCACCGCGTTGCGGACACCCCTCGCCGCCCCGAACCGATGCTCGGCGAGGATCGCGGCGTTGACGTCGTTGTCGATGAACACCGGGAGACCGAGCCGCTCGCGCATCATGTCGCGGATCGGCACGTCGATCAGCGGCAGGTTGACGGCGGTGACCGCCACACCGGCCTCCTGGTCGATCGTGCACGGAATCCCGAGCCCCGCGGCGACGACGTCGGGGCGCGCGGCGCGCGCCTCGGCGAGCTCCTCGCCGAGGTTCGAGAGCACCTCGTCCGCGCTGTCGCCCGACGACGACTCGGTGCTGCGATAGAGGACGTTCTGGGCCTCGTCGACGACGGCCACCCGCAGGTTCGAGCCGCCGAGATCGACGCCGATCGTCTCGACGGGGCTCACGGACCTATCTCGGTGCGGCGCCGCATCCGCGAGGCGTCAGCGGGCATCTCGCGTGTGCTGGGCCTGGCGAGATAGATCCAAAGGCTGCGGGATTCGCACCGGGGCATGCGGCAGTATTGATAGCTCATGCCTGACGAGCAGGGTGGCCGGGACCGCCCCGACTACAAGGTGTATCGGTCGCGGCCGCGACTCCTCGACCGCCTGCGCGCGCCCGACGTCTCGTCGCTGCGCGACCGGCTGCGCGGCCGCGGCGAGCGACCCTCGCGGCCGACGCCATCGGCCGTCCCGGGTCGCAGGCCGTGGTGGCGGTGGATCGTGATCGCGATCGTCGCATGGTTGCTGATCAGCATGCTCGCGTTCGCGATCTCGGCCCAGATCCAGCAGTCGAAGCTCGACGACGGTGCCAAGGACGTGCTCGAGGCGAGCATCCCGCTGATGGTGCTGGATCCCCAGACGATCCTCGTGATCGGGACCGACGCACGCGAGGCGGGGACCCTCGACGGCTCCGAGACGGACGAGCGGTGTCTCGAGGCGGGCGCCAACGGGGAGCCGCCCCCCGAGGGGTGCAGCGGGTTCCGCGCCGACACGCTGATGCTCGTCAACGCCGGCGGCGGCGCCTTCCGCAAGCTCTCGATCCCGCGCGACAGCTTCGCCGAGATCCCCGGGCAGAGCGCGCAGAAGATCAACGGCGCGTACGCGTTCGGCGGCGCGGCGCTCCAGATCGAGACCGTGGAGCAGTTCCTCGACACCAAGATCGACCACGTCGTGATCGTCGACTTCGAGGGGTTCAAGGACTTCATCGACGCGATCGGCGGGGTCGAGGTCGAGGTGCCTGACAGGCTGTGCTCGGAGATCTCCGGCGGCGAGGCGAACGGCGGCTTCACGCTCGAGGTCGGCCCCGGCGAGGCGACGCTCGACGGAGAGGAGGCGCTGATTTTCGCCCGCACGCGGACCAACACGTGCCCCGAGGAGGGCGGCTCGGACGAGTTCGACAGCTACGACGACATCGATCGGGCCGCCGCGCAGCAGGAGATCCTGTCTGGGATCAAGGGCCGGCTGACCAGCCCGCTGCGCCTCCCGTACAACTTCATCAAGGGACCATGGATCGGGTGGACGGCGCCGAAGGCCCTCGTGACCGACATGGGGGCGCTGACGATGCCGCAGCTCGTGCTCGCGTCGATCATCGGCGGCGACAGCGATACCGAGATCCTCGAGCCGTCGGGCCCGGGTCCGGGCGGCAGCCTGATCATCTCCGAGGAGGAGCGCCGGCAGGCGGTCGACAAGCTGCTCAACGGCTAGCTAGTCGCCGCTGGAGCTCGCCTTGGCCTTGTCGCTTCCGGAGTCCTTCTTCGCCGATCCAGAGTCGGCCGACTTCTCCTTCGAGCCGTCCTTCTTCTCCTCCGCGTCTCCCTTGCCGTCGGAGCGCCCCCGTGCGTAGTCGGTCGTGTAGAAGCCCGAGCCCTTGAAGTGGACGGCGACGGGATGGAAGACCCGCTCCACGGGCGCGCCGCACTCCGGGCAGCGGGAGACCGGGTCCTCGGACATGCTCTGGAAGACCTCGAACTCGTGGCCGTTGCGGCACCGGTACTCGTAGATCGGCATTAGATGCGCGGCGATTATGGCAGGGCCCATGGAGCCCCCACCGAGGCTCGTATAGTGCTGCGGCCCATGGCCGAGGCGACCGAAGTCACCCTCGACGAGATCGTGGCGCTGTGCAAGCGTCGCGGCTTCATCTTCCAGGCGTCGGAGATCTACGGCGGCTTCGCCAACACGTACGACTACGGCCACTACGGCGTGCTGCTGAAGAACAACGTCAAGGGCGAGTGGTGGCGGGCGATGCTCCAGGAGCGCGACGACATCGTCGCGATCGACTCCGCGATCATCCAGCACCCGCGCGTGTGGGAGGCGTCGGGCCACCTCGAGGGCTTCACCGACCCGCTGGTGCAGTGCCTGGGAGAGTGCAAGCGGCGGTGGCGCGAGGACGACCTGCGCGAGGATCAGCCGGAGGGGGAGCTGAAGTGTCCCGTGTGCGGCGGCGAGCTCAGCGAGCCGCGTCGCTTCAACCTCATGTTCGAGACCTACATCGGACCGGTGCAGGACGAGGCCTCGACGGCCTATCTGCGGCCCGAGACCGCGCAGGGCATCTTCATCAACTTCAAGAACGTGCTCCAGTTCGCGCGAAGGATGCCCCCGTTCGGGATCGCGCAGATCGGCAAGTCGTTCCGCAACGAGATCACGCCGGGGAACTTCGTCTTCCGCACGCGCGAGTTCGAACAGATGGAGATGGAATTCTTCGTCCCCCCAGGGGACGCCCCCAAGTGGCATCGGCGGTGGATGGAGCTCCGGATGGACTGGTACACGGAGCTCGGGATCCGGCCGGACATGCTGCGCCTGCGCGAGCACGGCCCCGACGAGCTCTCCCACTACTCGTCGGCCACCTCGGACATCGAGTACCTGTTCCCGATCGGGTGGTCGGAGCTCGAGGGGATCGCGAACCGGGGCGACTACGACCTCACCCAGCACGCGAAGGTCTCGGGCGAGAAGCTCGAGTACTTCGACCAGGAGAAGGGCGAGGCGTACGTCCCCCACGTCGTCGAGCCGGCGGCCGGCGTCGATCGGTCGCTGCTCGCGTTCATGGTCGACGGGTACGACGTCGAGGAGGTCGAGGGCCGCAAGCGCACCGTGCTGCGCCTCCATCCCCGCCTGGCGCCGGTCAAGGTCGCGGTCCTGCCGCTCGTCTCCAAGGCGGGGATGCCGGAGAAGGCGCGGGCCGTCTACGAGGCGCTCCGGTCACGGCTGCCGGCGGAGTACGACGGCGGCGGCTCGATCGGGCGCCGCTACCGCCGCCAGGACGAGATCGGAACGCCGTGGGGCATCACGGTCGACGGCCAGACGATGGACGACGACACCGTGACGCTACGCGACCGCGACTCACTCGAGCAGGTCAGGGTTCCGATCGAGGGCCTCGCCGATGAGCTCGTCCGCCGTCTCGCGCAGTCGTGGCGCTCCCCGAAGCTCGGGTAGGTGCGCGACGAGGAGTAGCCTCGGGCTGCGGCCCGGCTCGACGCAATCAGGTGCCCTGGGGGCGTCCCTCGTACGCGGCCGTGAGCAGCGACTCCAGCTCCGCGAGCAGCGGCATCCTCGGGTTGGTCCTGATGCTCGGGTCGGCGAACGCCCCCTTGACGAGGTCCGGCAGCGCGGGCTCGAACTCATCCCGCCCCACGCCCGCCTCGGCCAGCGACCGGGGCGTGCCGACCTCGTCCAGCAGCTCGTCGACGCGAGCGAACAAGCGCACGCGCCTCTCGTCCATGCCCTTGCCGCCCAGCCCGAGGACCCAGCCCATCTGCGCGTACTTGTCGGGGGCGACGTAGGTCGAGTATCCCGGCGCCGGCATGAACTTCGACGGGATCGCCGCGTTGTAGCGCAGGACGTGAGGCAGGAGGATCCCGTTCGCCCGCCCGTGCGGTATCCGGAAGCGTGCGCCGACGACGTGCGCAAGGGCATGGTTCACGCCCACGAACGCGTTCGAGAACGCCAGCCCCGCGATCGTCGCAGCGTTGGACATCGCCGTGCGCGCCTCGAGGTCGGCGCCGTCGGCCCAGGCACGCGGCAGCGCGTCCATGATCAGGTTGATCGCCTGCATGCAGAAGGCGTCGGTATACGGGGAGGCGAAGATCGACACGCCCGCCTCCAGGGCGTGGGTCAGCGCGTCCACCCCGGTGTCCGCGGTCACGGCCGGTGGCATCGTCAGGGTGAGGGTCGGATCGACGATCGCGATGTCCGGGACCAGCGAGTAATCGACCAGCGTCACCTTGCGCCCCGCGGCGCCCACCACCGTCGCCGGCGAGACCTCCGACCCGGTGCCGGCGGTGGTCGGCAGCGCGACGAGCCGGACCGTGTGCTCGACCTCCGGGTAGCGCGCGACGCGCTTGCGCGCATCGAGGAACGGCAGCGACAGCTCTCGCAGCGACACATCCGGGCTCTCGTGGAACAGCCGCATCGCCTTGGCGGCGTCGATCACCGACCCGCCACCGACCGCCACGATGCAATCGGCGCCGAACTGGGCGAGCACGTCGGCGCCGGCGCGGATCTCGGACTCGCTCGGCTCCGGATGCAGGTCCGAGAAGACGTGCACACCCGAGCCTTCGAGGTAGGGCCGCACCTCGTCGGCGACCCCTCGCGCCTCGCCGTCGATGTCGGTGACGAGGAGGACCTGCGTCGCCGCGACCTCAGGCAGGTTCTCGATCGCGCCGGCGTTGATGTACGTGTCGGAGGGGACCCGGAACCACTGCGGGGGCGCCTGGCGGCGCGACACGGTCTTCACGTTGAGGAGGTTCCGGTAGTTGACGTTGTCGGTCGTGTTGGAGCCGCCCCAGGTCCCGCACCCGAGCGAGAAGGTTGGCGTGAGCGAGTTGTAGATCCCGCCCAGGGCGCCGACGGCGGTGGGCGCGTTGACCAGGATGCGCCCGGTCCGGACCCGGGCGGCGAAGCGATCGACCACCTCGTCGTCGGACGCGTAGACGGCCGAGGTGTGCCCCAGACCGCCATGCTCGGTGATCAGCTCGCAAGCGGCGATCGCGTGATCGACGGACGGAGAGCGCACCAGGCCGAGCACCGGCATCAGCTTCTCCTGGATCAGAGCGTGGTCGGCGAGCGCGTCCAGATCGCTGGGCAGCGGGGCCAGCAGTACCTTGACGTTCCGCTCGATGCCGAACCCGGCCATCGCGCCGAGATTGACGCAGGACTGGCCGAGTGCCCGAGCATCGACACGCCCGTCCGGCTCGAATGCAAGCTCGGCGAGCGCCTCGACCTCGGCGGAGTCCAGCAGTTGTCCGCCCATGCGCTGGAACTCGCCGCAGGCCCTGTCGTAGATCGCCTCGTCCACGACGCAGGTCTGCTCCGCGGGGCAGATCACCGATGCGTCGAAGGTCTTGGAGATCAGGACATCGACGATCGCCATGCCGATGTCGGCGCTGCGATGCAGATAGAGGGGGGCGTTTCCGGGGCCGACGCTGAGCGAGGGCTTGCCGGCCGCATTGGCCGCCGCGACCGCCTTCGGCCCCCCGGTCGTCCAGATCAGGTTCACGCCGTGGTGATGGAACAGGTACTGGGAAACGTCCAGCGTCGGGTCGGGGATGACCTGCAGAGCGTCGGGGGGCAGCCCCGCGGCCTCACCCGCCTGCTGAAGGATCTCCACCGCCCGCACGGCGCACCGCGCGGCCCGCGCCGAGGGACGGAAGATGATCGCGTTGCGGGTCTTCGCCGCCACGATCGACTTGAACAGGGCGGTCGAGGTCGGATTGGTGATCGGGAGCAGCGCGAGCACCACCCCGATCGGCTCCGCGACGTATTCGATGCCCCGCTTCGGGTCCGCGTCGATGACGCCGACCGACGGCTTGTCCTTGAGGTAGTCGTAGAGGAACTCGGTCGCGATGTAGTTCTTGACGACCTTGTCCTCGAGCACGCCGAACCCGGTCTCCTCCATTGCCAGCTCGGCGAGGTCGAACGCGCTCTCAAGCCCCGCCACGACCATCGACCTGACGATCGCGTCGACCGTCTCCTGGTCGAGTCTGCGAAGGTCCGTCGCGGCCGCTTCGGCCCGATCGACGAATCCGTCGAGGCGGTCCGCGAGCACGGACTCGACGATTCCCTCCGGATCGACCTTGGTCTGTGAGATAGCCATTCCGGCTCCCGGCGACACCGTAGCGTCGCCGCGCGGCGCCGGAATCAGGGTTTCTCCGCAGCCCCGATCCGGGGATCGGCGTGAATGTCGGTCTCCGGCCGACGCCGACGCCCGAGGGTGGTGACCCCGTCACAACCGCCTGGCCAGCTGGCCAGTTCTTCTCTAAGCTGGACCGAACCTAACGAGGTGGCGGCGAGCGAGCCGCTACGAGGAGGTTGTCGCGATGCGCAAACGAGCCGCCACGGCGCCCAGGGTCAAGGGGAGCACCGACCCGGCGAAGGCGATCGCGTCCGTCAGCTACCAGGACCTCTACCGCCGCTGGGAGGAGGGCAACTGGAGCGCGACCGCAATCGACTTCTCCAACGACCGCGACGGGTGGCGCTCGCTGTCCGAGATCCAGCGAAAGAGCGCCCTGTGGACGTACTCGATGTTCTTCTACGGCGAGGACGCGGTCGCCGACGACCTCTCTCCCTACATCGACGCCGCGCCGAAGGAGGAGCAGAAGTACTTCCTCGCCACCCAGCAGGTCGACGAGGCGCGCCACGCGGTCTTCTTCTCGCGCTTCTTCTCCCAGGTGATCGGCGCCGGGGACGGGATCGCCTCGGGGCTGGCGTACACCGAGCCCCAGCTCACGTGGGGCTTCCGCCAGGTGTTCGACCGCCTCGACCGGATGGCGGACGAGCTGCGGCGCGACCGCTCGCTGCCAAAGTTCGCGCAGGCGATCGCGCTCTACCACATGGTCGTCGAGGCGGAGCTCGCCCAGCCGGGCCAGCACTTCATCGAGGACTACTTCGTCAAGTCCGGCACCCTGCCCGGGTTCGCCGAGGGGATGAAGAACGTGTCCCGCGACGAGCAGCGCCACATCGGCTTCGGCGTCAAGGTGCTGTCCGAGTGCTTCGCAGAGTCGGAGGAGTGCAAGCAGGCGGTCGGCGAGCTGCTGCGCGAGGTGTCGCCATACACGCTCGCCGTCTACGTGCCGCCGAACTGGGACCGACGCTACACCGAGGAGTACGGCTTCACGCTCGAGGAGATCTACGCCTGGGGCTTCCGCTCGGTGGAGACGAAGTGGCGCGCCGCGGGGTTCCCGATCGAGGAGATGCCGCCGGGCGTGTTCCCGATTGACTTCTCGCTCTCGCCCGAGGAGCGCGTGAAGCGGATCGTGAAGCTGATGCAGGCCGGCGTCGTCGGCGAGCCGAACGGGGCTCCGGACTCCTCGCCCGAGATCCAACGCCTGTACTTCGACACCGTCGAGCGCTCCGTCGATCACAGCGCGGTCGACGGCCGCCCGGTGACGATCCAGTGGCGCTTTTCCGACGCCGCCCCGTGGCACCTGCGGATCGACAACGGGCCGCGCCGCGCCGAGCAGGGCGAGGCGCCCGACGCCGACCTCACGTTCGAGACCACGTGGGCCGACTGGA
>DATAFB010000166.1:0-3106 GCA_036257695.1 Solirubrobacterales bacterium
CGGTGCTGATCCCGTCGCGACCCGGGCTCGCGACGGCCGACGTGTACGCCGAGGCGGACCGGCTCGGGCTGGGGCGCGAGGCGGCCGAGCTCGACGCGCTCGGCCGCCGGCTGCGGGAGGCGGCGACGGCGGGCGCGTCGCCGTTCGCGTACGCGGAGCTGCTCGCCAACGACCTCCAGCACGCGGCGCTGTCGCTGCGCCCCGAGATCGCCGAGGCGCTCGACGCGCTCGAGGAGGTGGGCGCAGCGCGGGCGCTGGTCACCGGCTCGGGCCCGACCGCGTTCGGCCTCTTCGGCGAGTACGAGGCTGCCGAGCGAGCCGCCGACGCGCTCTCGCCGCGGTTCGGGGAGGCCCTCGTCGCCGCTCCGGTCGAGGGCCGATGAAGGCCGTGCTTCGAGACCACCGGGTGCGCCTGGCGCTGATCGTCGCCGCGGCGGTCGCGATCTACTTCCTCGTCCGTCAGCTCCTGCCCGAGATCCGGCTCCAGGAGCTGCTCGACGACGTCTCGAACGCGCTCGGGGCATGGACGTACCTGCTGATCGGCGTCTTCGCCTTCCTCGAGACGGGGGCGTTCGTCGGCCTCGTAGCGCCGGGGGAGACGGTCGTGATCCTGGGCGGCGCCGTCGCGGGACAGGGCGCCACGTCGCTGTACCTGACGATCGCGATCGTGTGGGCGTGCGCGTGGGCGGGGGACTCGGTCAGCTTCATGATCGGCCGGCGGCTGGGCCGCGGCTTCGTTCTCCGGCACGGCTCCCGGGTCCGGATCACGCCCGAGCGCTTCGAGCAGGTCGAGTCGTACTTCTCGCGCCACGGAGGCAAGACGATCCTGATCGGGCGGTTCGTCGGCCTCGTCCGGGCGCTGGCGCCGTTCATCGCCGGCAGCTCGGGGATGCGGTACCGGATGTTCGTCCCCTACAGCATCCTCGGGACCGGCCTGTGGGCGGCGACCTTCGCGCTGATCGGCTACTTCGCCGCCCGCAGCCTCGATCGGGCCGCCGAGCTCGCCGGGCGGGGCACGTTCCTGTTCGGGACCGTGGTCGTGACGGTCGTCGTGATCGTCGTCGCGGTCCGTTTCCTGCGCCAGCACGAGAACCGCGTCCGTCTCGTGGCGGCGATGGAGCGCAGGCCGCTGCTGCGCCCGCTGGTCGCGCTCGGCCGTCGGGTCCAACCCCAGGCGCGCTTCCTCCGCGACCGGCTGACGCCGGGCGGCCTCGGCCTCGAGTTCACCGGCCTGCTCGCGGCGCTGTCGATCGGCCTCTACACGCTGATCGCGTACACCGTCGTGATCTCCGGCGACCCCGGCCCGACACCCGGCGACATGACCGCGCACGACGTGGCGCGGGAGCTGAACGCCGCATGGCTGGTCGACGCCGCTGACGTGCTGACCGCGCTCGGATCGCTGCCGGCCGTGCTCGCGGTCGCGCTCGTCGCGGGGATCGCGCTGGCGGCCAACCGCCGCTGGCCCGAGCTCGCCGTGCTCGTCGCCGCGGTCGCGATCACGATCGTCGCCGTGCACGGGATCAAGGACGCCGTCGAGCGACCGCGGCCGCCGAACGGCGCCCGCGAGGCCGAGGGCTACGCGTTCCCGAGCGGGCACGCCGCGTACTCGGTCATCTACGCGTGGCTCGCGATCACGGTAGTCGCCCGGCTGCGCCCCGGGCTCACCAACGGCACCGCCCTGATCGCCGCCGGGATCGCGCTGACCGTGCTCGTCGGGCTGACCCGCGTCTACCTCGGCGTCCACTACCTCAGCGACGTGGTCTCGGGGTGGGGGCTCGGCGTGTCCGCGTTCTCCGCCTGCGCCGCCGTGGCGGTGGTGGCCACCCACTTGCGCCAGAATGCACGCAATGCTGGCTGACATCCCGCCCGAGTACCTGCTGTTCGGCGGCGCGGGCGTGATCAGCGTGCTCGCGTTCGCGGCCCTGATCCTCGTCCCCGCCATCGGCTCCTACGGCCGCACGTGGGAGAAGGCGACCGCCGCGCTGCTGTCGGTGTTCGTCCTCGCCGCGCTCGTCCTCGCGGGGGTCGCGATCGGCGTCGCGATCGTCTACTTCTGGGACGACATCACCGCGTTCATCCGATGAGCCCACAATCAGACGCCCGAAGTGCGAGCACTTCGCGCGGTTTCCGCAGGGACGACCGACCCTAGAATCGACCGATGACCACCGAGCAGGCTGAATCAGCGCTCGACGCGCTGTCCGAGGCGGTGGAGTCGGGAGCGGGGCTGCCCGCGGTCGCGCGCGCGGCGGCGCGGGCGCTGGACGGCGGCGTCGCTTTGATCGACCGCTCGAGCGCGGTGCTCGCGGTCGCGGCGGCGTCGACGGCCGAGGAGCAGAAACTTCTGTCGGGCGCCGAGGGAGTCGCGTCGGTCGAGCTCCGCGTCGCCGACGCGGTGGTCGGCGAGCTGCGCTTCAAGCGCCGCCGCGGGGCGCGTCCGGACCCCGCCACCTCGCGCATGGTCTCGACCCTGCTGGCGCTTGAGCTCGAGCGGTCCCGATCGCCGGACTGGGAGGCGGACAGGCTCGCGGGGGACTTCGTCCGCGCCGTCCTGGCGCGCGAGGTGACCGACCGCGGCGACATCGTCGCCCGCGCGCACGAGCACGGGGCCGACGTCGACCGCGGCGCCGGGGTGATGATCGCCCGCGCGACGCCGCACTCGCCGCAGACCGGGGAGTGGCGCGAGCGCGTGCTAACGCTCGCGATCCGCGCCCTGCGCGCCGCGAGCCGGGGATCGCTCGCGACCAGCCGCGACGGCGAGTCGGCCGAGGTGGCGGCGATCGTGCCGTGCGAGAGCGACGAGGCGTTGGCGCGCGCCGCGTCGATCCTCGAGCGCGAGCTGGGCGCCTCGCTGCAGGGGTTCGCGGTCACGGTGGCGAGGAGCCGCTGGACCGCCGACGCCGTCGACCTGTTCCGCGCCGGCAAGGAGGCGGTGCTCGCGGCCAACGTCGGCGAGGCCGAGGGGCGCGAGCTGATCGCGTTCGAGGAGACCGGCGCCTACCGGCTGCTGCTTCCGGCGATGAGCGAGGACCCCGGCGAGCTGGAGCGGTTCTACGAGGAGACCGTGGCGCCGCTGGTCGCGTACGACGACCAGTACGAGACCGAGCTG
>DATAFB010000001.1:0-9257 GCA_036257695.1 Solirubrobacterales bacterium
GCTGCGCGTGCGGCGCAGGGCCTCCTCGTTCATGTACGCCAGCGTCAGGACCTCGCCCGTGCGCCAGTCCTGGACCACGCACGGCACCAGACCCCGCTCGTCGAACCGGATTCCCTCGATCATCGTTTGAGTGTACGAGCAGGGGGTTCAGTCGATCCCGAGGCGGTCGAGCAGTGACTCGTCGCGGCGCCACCGCCCGCGCACCCTGACCTGGAGGTCGAGATAAACGCGGACGCCGAGCTCGCGCTCGAGCTCGCGCCGCGCCGCCTTGCCGACATCGCGGACCATGCGGCCGCCGCGCCCGACCAGGATCCCCTTCTGCGACTCGGTCTCGGCCCAGACCTCCGCGTGCACCTCAACGAGCCGGTCGTCGCGGCGCTCGACGTCGGTGACCATCACCTCGACGGAGTGCGGGAGCTCCTCGCGCGTGCGGCGCAGCACCTGCTCGCGGATCAGCTCCGCGATCCAGGTCGACTCAGAGGCGTCGGTCCGCTCCTCGGGCGGATACAGGAGCGGCCCCTCGGGCAGCAGCTCGACGAGCCGCTCGACGAGGGGGCCGACGCCCGTCCCGGTCTTCGCGCTGACCGGGAAGATCTCGTCCGCGACTTCGAGCGCTTCCGCGTCGGCCAGCGCCTTCGCGGTCTGCGCCTTGCCGACCCGATCGACCTTGTTGACCGCGCACACGACGGGGGTGTCGCCGCGCGCCACGAGCAGCGTCCGGGCGATGAACCGATCCCCCGGCCCGACGCCCTGCTCGCCGTCGAGCACCAGCAGGACCGCGTCGGCGTCGGCGAGCTCGCGCTCGACGCGGCGCTGCATGCGACGGGTGAGGTCGTCGCGCGGGCGCTGCACGCCCGGGAGGTCGACGAGCACGATCTGGGACCCGCCGTCCGGGTCGGTCGCGATGCCCCGGATCGCGCGGCGGGTGGTCTGTGGCCGGTCGGAGACGATTGCGACCTTGGCGCCCACGACCGCGTTGGCGAGCGTCGACTTGCCGACGTTGGGACGTCCCGCGAGCCCGACGAACCCCGCCCGCGTCACAGGCGCCATGCGTATGAGATCGAGCGCCACGAAGGCCGCTCGCGCTCGTAGAAGCGCCGCGCGTCGGTCCTCGGCTCCGCGCTGTCGAGCTCGAGGTGTGTGGCGCCCGCGCCCTTCGCCCACCGCCGCGCCTCCGCCAGCAGCGCCGCGCCGATCCCCGCCGAGCGGCTGTCGCGCCGGACCGCGAGGTCCTCGACCCAGCAGCGAAGGCCGAAGCGGACGGAGTCGAGGTCGAGGTACGCGGTGCAGACGCCGACCAGGCTGCCGTCGCGCTCGGCGACCAGCACCGCGCTGTCCTCGGAGCGGATCGCCGCGGCGAGCGCCTTCGCGGCGTGGTCGTCGTCCCAGCTGTCGGGGCGCGAGCCGGGCGGCTCGAAGAGCGCCTCGTACAGCGGCAGCACCGCCTCGACCTCGTCCTCGCGCGCCGGCCGGATCGTGTGCCCCTCTGCGCTCACCGCGGCCTCACCCTTGCACGTGACGTGAGACGATGCGAGTGACATGAGCGCGGGACGAGTGGTCGCGATCTACATCGGGGCGGAGCCCGAGGGGCCGGTCCGGTGCGTCGACGAGGTGAACGCCGTCGCCGGCCGCGGGCTCGAGGGCGACCGCTACTTCCGGCCCGCCGAAGGCGGGACGCCCGACCAGGAGATCACGCTGATCGAGTCGGAGGCGATCGAGGCGGCGGCCGAGGAGTCCTCCGTCGATATCGAGCCGGTGGACGCGCGCCGCAACGTCGTCACCGCGGGCGTTCGCCTCGACGAGCTGGTCGGGAAGACGTTCGCGCTCGGCGAGGTCGAGGTGGAGGCGATCGAGCCGAACCCGCCGTGCAGCCACCTCCAGAAGCTCGCCGGGAAGCCGCTGCTGAAACCGCTCGCCGGCCGCGGCGGCGTCCGCGGGCGGATCGTCAAGGGCGGCGTCCTGCGGGCCGGAGACCCGGTCAGCGCAGCAAGTCCATGACCCGGCGCTGAAGCGCCACCATCTCGCCCGCATCGGCCTCGTGGTCATACCCGCACAGGTGCAGCACCCCGTGCACGGCCGCCTCGGCGACGTCCGCCGAGTGAGCGGGGCAGATCACGACGTCGCCGAGCTCGCGCGGGCCGGCGACCGCGTCCGCGCCGTCGACCGGGAACGCGAGCACGTCGGTCGGCGCGTCGCGCCCCAGATGCTTGCGGTTCAGCTCGGCGATCCTGTCGGCGTCGACCAGCGACACCGACAGGTGGCCGTCGCCGATCGCGGCCGCCCCGAGCGCGGCCTCGACGGGCGCGCGGAGCCGGGGCGGGACGTCGGCGAGATCGACGCTCAACCGCTTCGGCCGTCGCCCTCGCCGGCGCGGTCTTCTCCCGCCTCGGCATAGCGGCCGTACGCCTCGACGATCCTCTGCACGAGCTCGTGGCGGACGACGTCCTCGCCACCGAAGCGGACGAACGAGATATCGGCGACGTCGGCGAGGATCTCGCCGATGACGATGAGCCCCGAGCGCTGGTCGCGGGGGAGATCGATCTGGGTCACGTCGCCGGTGACGACCATCCGCGACCCGAAGCCGAGCCTGGTCAGGAACATCTTCATCTGCTCGGGGCTCGTGTTCTGCGCCTCGTCGAGGATCACGAACGAATCGTTCAAGGTCCGGCCGCGCATGAACGCCAGCGGCGCGACCTCGATCACGCCGCTCTCGAAGTAGGCGTTGACCCGGTCGGGGTCGAGCATGTCGTACAGCGCGTCGAACAGCGGCCGTAGGTAAGGGTCGACCTTGGCCTGAATGTCCCCCGGCAGGAATCCCAGCCGCTCGCCCGCCTCGACCGCCGGGCGGGTGAGGATGACGCGGTTGACATCGCGCGAGTCGAGCGCGGCGACCGCCATCGCGACGGCGAGAAACGTCTTCCCCGTCCCCGCCGGCCCGATCCCGAAGGTGACCGTATGGTCGCGGATCGAGTCGACGTAGCGCTTCTGGTTCACCGTCCGCGGCGCGACCGTCGTGTTGCGGTGGCGCCAGATCACGTCCTCGAGGATCTCGGACGGCTTCTCGCGCGCGTCGAGCGCGCTGGCCACCGCCTCGATCGTCGCCGGCTCGATCTGGTTGCCGCGCTCGATCAGGCCCACCAGCTCGCCGACCACCGACTCGGCGGAGCGCACCTCGCGCGGGTCGCCGTCGAGCGTGAGGACGTTCCCGCGCAGGAACAGCTCGCAGTCGAGGTGGCCCTCCAGGGCCCGCAGCACCGCGTCCTGGGACCCCGCGAGCTCGGCCGCCACGTCGTTGTCGAGCGTGAGCTGCTTACGCGCCAAGCCGCTCCCGCACCGCGGCCGAGACCCGCTTGCCGTCGGCCCGCCCGTCGACCTTCGGCATCGCCGCGCCCATCGCCTTGCCCATGTCGCCGGGACCGCCGGCGCCGACCTCCTCGATCGCCTCGGCGACGAGCTCGCCGAGCGCCTCGTCGGAGAGCTCCGCGGGCAGGTAGGACTCGATCAGCTCCGCCTCCGCCTCCTCGGCCTCAGCGCGGTCGATGCTGCCTCCGTCGCGGTAGGCCTCGGCCGCCTCCACCCGCCGCTTGCGCTCGCGGCGCAGGGCGCCGACCTCGTCGTCCCCGCCGCCCTTCGCCTCCTGCTGGAGCGCGTTGGCGAGCATCCGTAGCGCGCCGACCCGGTCGCGATCGCCGGCCTTCATCGCCTCTCGTGTATCCGCCTGGACGCGCTCGAGGATGGTCATCGCCCCTGGACGCGCTCGAGGATGGTCATCGCCAAAGGGTAGCCTCAGCCCGTGGGCGGATACTGGGAGGCGCGACGCGGGTTCGCCTACTACGACGAGGTCGTCCGTCTCGCCCGCAGGCATGGCGCGGAGGGTGGCGCCGCGCTCGACGTCGGCGCCCACGAAACGCGGCTGCTGCAGCGCCTCGACTGGTTCGATCGCCGTGTCGCGCTCGACGCCGACCGCATCGAGCCGGGCGACGGCGTCGCGGGTATCGTCGCCGACTTCGAGCGCTTCGAGCCGCGGGAGCGCTTCGACCTCGTCCTCTGCCTCCAGGTGCTCGAGCACCTGGAGCGGCCCGGGCCGTTCGCTCGCAAGCTGCTCGCCACCGCGCCGACCGCGATCGTCAGCGTCCCCCACCGATGGCCACCGTGGACGACCGACGAGCACCTCCACGATCCCGTCGACGCGGCGAAGCTGCGGCGGTGGACCGGCCACGAGCCCGACGAGACATCGGTGGTCGAGGACCTCGGAATGGAGCGCCTGATCGCGGTCTACCGCGTTTTCAGCGGCGCTTCATGATCGCCTGCCACGATCGAGCCATGTCCTTTACCGGCCCTCACACGTGCCCGAGCTGCGGCGAGGCGGCGCACCCCGCGCGTTCGCTGAGTTCCCGACGGAGAGCTATGGTCCGGAGCGATGTCGGCGTGGCAACCAGTGGCGATCTCGACCGCCGCGGTCCTCGCCCTGTACGCCGCCGGTGTGCTCGCGCTGATCGCGGCGGGGCGGCGGACGGAGGCCGTGACGCTGGCTCGATTCGTGCCCGATTGCGCGATCCTGTTCCGCCGCCTGGTCGCCGACCACCGGGTCCCGAGGTCGCGAAGGCTGATCCTGGGCGCCGTCGCGCTCTACCTCGTCACGCCAATCGACCTCGTGCCCGACTTCATACCGGTCGCCGGGGCTCTCGACGACGCGATCGTCGCCGCCGTGGCGTTGCGCGTCCTTCTCCGCGGCACGACCGCACCCCTGTTGCGCGAGCACTGGCCCGGTCCACGGAGCTCACTCGACGTCCTGCTTCGCTTCGGGGGCCTTCGGCCGGCGTAGCGAGTTGACTTCGACGAGCTCCACGTCGCCCAGGGGCATCTGCAGGAACCTCGTGCCCAGCTCCCTGAACGACGCGACGTCCCCCGTGCACAGGAAGCGATAGGTCCCCTCGCCGCGGCGCTCCGAGTCGAGCCCCCGCGACTCCAGCGTGCGCTGGACCGTCGCGGCGACGGCGTGGCCGGCGGTCACCAGGCGCACGTCGCGGCCGAGGATCCGCTGCAGCATCGGGGCGACGAGCGGGTAGTGCGTGCAGCCGAGGACGAGGGTGTCGACGTCGGCGCGCCGCAGCGGCTCGCAGTACGAGCGCACGGTCGCGACGACCCCCTCGTCGAACGGGAACCCGTTCTGGATGATCGGCGCGAGGTCGGGGGCGGCGACCTCGGTCACCTCGAGCGCGTGCCCCTGTCGCTCCAGCGCCCGCCGGTAGGCGCCGCCCTCGACGGTGGTCGGCGTCGCGAGCACGCCCACCCGCCCCGAGTCGGTGATCGCGGCGGCGATCTCCGCCTCAGGGTCGATCACCGATACGACCTCGATGCCCTCCTGCGACGCGATCGCGCGCGCCGCGTCCGCCCCCGCCGAGGTCGCCGCGTTGCACGCGATCACGATCAGCTTCGCGCCGCGGTCGAGCAGGAAGCGGGTGTTCTCCTCGACCACGCCCCGGAGCTCGTCGAGCGGCTTGATGCCGTATGGGAACCGCGCGTCGTCGCCGAGGTAGACGAAGTCCTCCTCGGGCAGCGAGACGAGGCACTCGTGGAGCACGGTCAGGCCGCCGACCCCTGAGTCGAAGACGGCGATCGGCAGCGCTCGGGGTTCGTCGGTCACGGGTTGATTGTGGCTAACGTGCGGCCGCGTGTTCGAATCGTGGGAAATCGAGCTCCACGGTCACCGCGTGATCCACAGGATCGCCGGTGAGGGACCCCCGGTCGTCCTGATCCACGGGATGGTCAACTCGTCGCGGCACTGGGAGTCGGTGGCGCTGCGGCTCGCCGACTCGTACACCGTGATCGCGCCCGACTTGCTCGGCCATGGCGACTCGGCCGCCGTCCGGGGCGACTACTCGCTCGGAGCCCACGCGGCGAGCATTCGCGACCTGCTGGCGGCGATCGGCGTCGACACCGCGACGGTCGTCGGCCACTCGCTCGGCGGCGGAGTCGCGATGCAGTTCTTCTACCAGTTCCCGCAGCGGGTGGAGCGCCTCGCGCTCGTGTCGTCGGGCGGGCTGGGACGCGAGGTCAGCCCGCTGCTGCGCGGCGCCGCGCTGCCCGGTGCGGCGGCGCTGCTGTGGCTCGCGGCCCATCCGCGGGCGCTCGACGCGCTCGAGCGGCGCGGCGCCACCCTGCAGGCACGGGGGTCGAAGCGCGGCGTGTACCTGCAGGCCGTCGTGCGGGCGCTGCGGCCGCTCGAGCGGGCCGGGGCGCGGAAGGCGTTCCTGCACACCCTGCGGGCGGTGATCGACTTCCACGGGCAGCGCGTCAGCGCTCGCGACCGCCTCTATCTCCTCGGCCCCGTCCCGACGCTGATCGTGTGGGGAGAGCGCGACAACACGATCCCGCTGTCCCACGGCTGGGAGGCACACCAGGCGATCCCCGGAAGCCGCTTCGAGACGCTCCCCGGCGCCGCGCACTTCCCCCACCTCGAGGACCCCGACGGGCTCGCCGGCGTGCTGCGCGACTTCCTCGAGACCACCGGCCCGCACGTGATCGAGGACGCGGACTGGGGCGTAGTCATCGGCAGCCGCTCGCCGCGCAGGCGCGCTCCGGAGCGGTTCAGCTAGCCAGCAGCAGCGCGTGCCAGTCGCCGTCGCCGCGGCGCGCGCGCTCGCGCAGCCCGCTGGGTGCGAACGCGGAGGCGATCTCGTCGACCTCGGCCGCCAGGAGTCCGGAGCAGATCAGCGTCCGCGGGACACCGGTCCCGTCGCCGGCGAGCCGCCGGGCAACGGCGGTCAGCACGGGCGCGGTGAGGTTCGCGGTGACCGTCGGCGCGATCGGGGGCGGCTGCTCGCGAAGGTTGAGGCGCGCGAGCTCGATCTCGACCCCGTTCGCCGCCGCGTTCGACGCGGCCGCGTCGACCGCGGCCGCCTCGTGGTCGCAGGCGAGGACGGGCGAGTAGCCGAGCTTTGCGGCGGCGATCGCGAGCACTCCCGACCCCGTCCCCCAGTCCGCCAGTGCGCCCCGGTCGACCCCCGACGCCGCGCGCTCCAGCAGCAGCTGGAGGCACAGCCTGGTGGTCGCGTGGGCGCCGGTGCCGAACGCGCGCGCGGGGTCGATGACGACGTCGACGAGCCCGCCGTCCGGGCCCGCCTCGGGCTCGGCCCACGAGGGGCGCACCCGCACGGTGCCGCCGACGACGACGGGGCCGTGGAAGTCGCGCCACCGATCCGCCCAGTCGTCAGGGATCTCGGCCGAGCTGACCTCGACCATCCCTTCTCCCGCGGCCGCTTCGAGCTCGGGCAGCGCGGGGAACTCACCTGGGGCGCCGTAGATCGCGAACTCGACGTACGTCTCACCGCGTTCCTCCTCCACCCCGCCGGGGGCGAGCTCGAGCAGCTCGGCGAGCATCCGGTCGGCGTGCTCGGGCCGAGCGCGGACGGCGAGCCGGATCAACGGAACGCGCGCCGCACGCGCGAGAACAGGCCCCTGTCCCCGTTTCCGCTCAGGTTCTCCTCGCCGAGGGTCTCTCCGAGGCGCTCGACGAGGTCTCGCTGCTCGTCGCTGAGCCGCACCGGGACGATCACGTTGACGAACACGTGCTGGTCGCCGCGCCGCGACGAGCGCAGCGCGGGGAGCCCGCGTCCTTTCAACACCCGCCGCTCGCCGGGCTGCGTCCCCGGCTCCAGCTCGAGATCGTGGTCGCCGTCGAGCGTCGGCACCGAGACGGTCGTGCCGAGCATCGCCTCGGTCGCCGACACTTCGGCGACGCTGACGAGGTCGGCGCCCTCGCGACGGAAGCGATCGTCGTCGGCGACCCTGACAAGCACGTAGAGGTCGCCCGAGCGCGCCCCCGCCTCCCCGGCATGCCCCGCGCCCGTGATCCGGATCCGCTGCCCGGACTCGATCCCGGGCGGGATCTCGACCTCCCACGTCCGGGTGCCCGCCACCCGGCCGCTTCCCCCGCACTCCTCGCACGGCTGCTCCGGCACGCGGCCGGCGCCGCCGCAGCTGTCGCACGGCGCCGCGCGCACGAGCTGGCCGAACGCGGTCTGGCTCACGCGGCGGATCTGACCGGTTCCGCCGCACTCGGCACACGTGTGGATGGGGGTGCCCGGCTCGGCGCCGTTGCCTCGGCAGCGCTCGCAGACGCTGACGGCGTCGAACGACAGCTCGCGGCTGGCGCCGGTCAGCACTTCGGCCAGTGTGATCTCGACCTCGGCCGCGACGTCTCCACCGGCGGCCGGGCCGGAGCGGCCGAACCCGAACAGGTCGGCGAACAGGGGGTCGCCGCGGCCGAAGAAGGACGCCAGGACGTCCTCGAGATCGCCGAACCCTGCGCCCGGGCTCCAGCCGCCGCCTCGCAGGCCCTCCTCGCCGTAGGCGTCGTACACCCGTCGTCGCTCGGGGTCGGAGAGGACCTCGTACGCCTCGGCGGCACGCTTGAACTTCTCCTCCGCCTCGGGGTCGTGGCGGTTGACGTCCGGGTGCAGGTCGCGCGCGACCCGCCGGAACGCCTTCTTGATCTCCGCCTCACTCGCGCCGCGCTCGACGCCGAGGCGGTCGTAGTAGTCCTCAGGCATGACCGGGCGGGCGGCTCAACGCTCGTACACGGCCTCGAAGAAGCGCGACAGCTCCCCGGCCGCCTCGCGGACCGACGCGATCGCCGTCGCGTAGTCCATTCGCAGCGGGCCGACGACGCCGACCGCGCCGAGGTTCCGGTACCCGAGCCCGTAGTTGGCGCCGACGACACTCATCGTCCGCAGCTCGGGCTCCGGGTTCTCGGCCCCGATCCACAAGAACACAGAGCGCTCGTCGAGCGCCGAGCGCAGCATGTGCAGCAGCGTGGCTCGGCGCTCGAGCGCCTGCATCAGCGCGTCGATTCCCGGCATCTCGGCGACCCGCTCCTCCGACAGCAGGCGCGCGGCACCGTCCACGTAGAGCGTCTCGTCGGCGCGCTGCTCGAGCTCGGTGAAGGCGCCTCCGATGCGCTCGAGGAAGCCGCGCTCGGAGTCGCCCAGCTCCGTGTCCGCGAGGCGATCGGCGATCATCCGCGCGCCGAGGCCCATTCCCTCGAGGCGCTCGTTGAGGTAGCTGCCAGCCCATTCGACGAGCCCGGAGTCGACCGGGTTGGGGAAGGTGAACACGCGCTTGGTGACCATCCCGTTCGACGCGATCACGACCACCATCACGACCGTGGGCTGGAGCAGCAGCACCTCGACGCGCCGGATGTGGGCGGCCGACGGCGGCGGCGCGGTGACCAGCGCCAGCAGGTCGGTGACCCG
>DATAFB010000008.1:0-7235 GCA_036257695.1 Solirubrobacterales bacterium
TCCGCACCTGTCGAAGATCCCCGGGGTGCGCAAGTTCGCCGAGTTCTTCAACCGCGAGGTGGTGCTGAACTCGAACACGCTCGAGGACTCGATCGACCAGTACGACTCGATGCTGAAGGAGAAGGCGCTCGCCGACCCCAATCGCCGCGACCCGCGCTACCTCAACGTCTTCCCGTCCTCGGAGATGGCCGACTGGAAGCGCCAGTGGCCGGTGGTCCCGACGTTCTGGTACGGCGGGATCAACTACGGCACGATCGAGCGTCGTTAACGCGATCGAATAGCGGCGATCAGCGGGTCTAATGGCCCGCCGGCCGGGCACCGCCTAACCTCGGTCGGATGGACCGTCGCTCGTGGCTGATGCTGCTCGCACTCGCCGCGATCTGGGGCGCGAGCTACATGTTCATCAAGATCGCCGTCCGGGACCTTTCGCCGGCGATGGTCGCGTGGTCGCGGATCGCGCTGGCGGCGATCGTGCTCGTCGCCTTCGCGGCGTGGCTCGGCGAGCTCCGCGGCCTGCGCGGCAAAGCGGGGACCCTGGTGCTGGTCGGGGCGGTCCAGATCGCCGGGCCCTTCCTGCTGATCGCCGCCGGCGAGGAGGAGATCTCCTCGTCGCTGGCCGGCATCCTCGTCACCTCGACGCCGCTGTTCACGGCGCTGCTCGCGATCTGGTTCGACCACGAGGAGCGCTCGCAGGGACTGAGGCTGGGCGGGGTCGTGCTCGGTGTGATCGGGGTCGCCGTGGTGCTCGGCGTGGACCTGAGCGGCTCCGGCAACGAGCTGCTCGGCGGGATCGCGGTGGTGCTCGCCGGCCTCGGCTATGCGATCGCGGCCCTGATCGTCAAGCATCGCCTCTCCGACGTCCCGCCGATCGGGGTCGCGGCATGGGTGATGGTCGCCGCCACCGCGCTCCTCACGCCGGCCGCGCTCGCGACGCTGCCGGGGTCCGCTCCTGGCCTCGGCCCGGTGACGGCGGTCGTCGTGCTGGGTGTGATCGGCACTGGGGTCGCGTTCGCGATCTTCTACAGACTGCTCGCCCGCGTCGGGCCGGCGAAGACCTGGGTCCTCACCTACCTGGCGCCGGGCTTCGCGGTGGTGTACGGGGCCACGTTCCTCGACGAGACGATCACCGTGACGACGATCGCCGGCCTGGCCCTGATCCTCGCCGGTTCGTGGCTGGCGGCGGAGGGCCGGCTTCCGCGGCTACCCGTCCGAGCGGATGATGACGACGGCGTGGATCGGCGGCGCGGACTCCGACCCGGCGAGGAACATGCGCCCGGCGCCGAGGCGGCGCGCCTCCGCGCGCGCGACCCCCGCGGCCGAGTCGCGGCTGAGCCCCGTCGCGACGATGCGCCGGCGGCTCTTGCGGTCCACGTAGACGACGTCGTACATCACTCTCTGGATCGGCAATCCGACGGCTCGAATTGAGTCGGGTTACTTCCTCGTCTTCGAGGCTACGGTCAAGCCCCAGCCGTGGATCACTCCGGAGTCGGGCGTCGCCGAGTCGACCACGATCGTCACTTCACCCCTGCCCTGTCGTCGGCTGTGGAGGCCGGAGAGGATAGTGACGCGCGGCCGGTCGCGACGGCTCGCCGCAGCAGCGGAGCGGCGCGATAGCGCTCCTCGCGCCGCTCCGTCCACAGGCCGTCGATCACGGACAGGACGTGGTCGAGCCCGATCGCCTCTCCCCACTCGACCGGGCCCCGCGGGTAGTTGAAGCCGAGCCGCATCGCCGTGTCGACGTCGTCGGCCGACGCGACCCCGGCGTCGAGCGCGAACGCGGCCTCGTTGACGACCTGGCACACGATCCGGCCGAGCACGAGGCCGGGCGAGTCGCCGACCCACTCGACGTGCTTTCCGAGGTCGCGGAAGAAGCTCTGCGCGCGCTGCGCCGTCTCGTCGTCAGTCGCCGGGCCGCGCGTGAGCTCGACGAGCGGGGCGTCGGCGATCGGCGGGAGCGCGTAGTAGCCGACCGCGCCGCGGTCGCCGACGAGCGCGGCGAGGCTTCCCGTGGCGACCGGCACGGCGCGGAACCCCGGCTCCTCGACGACCTCGCCGTCGGCAGGCTGGGCCGCTCCCTGCGTCGCCGCGGGAGGCTCGGGGTCGGCGGGGCGGTACGGGTCATTGCCGTAGTCGTAATAGCCGCGGCCGGACTTCCGCCCGTGGCGCCCCGCCTGGACCATCCGCGCCTGGATCGGGTGCGGCTGCCACCGCGGCTCGTTGAAGCTCTGCGCGTAGAACGACTTCGAGACCTCAAAGCCGACGTCGATCCCGACCAGGTCCATGAGCTCGAACGGCCCCATCCGGAAGCCGCCCCCGAGCCGCACGACCCGGTCGATCCGCTCGACACCGGCGATCCCCTCGCCGAGCGACCGCAGCGCCTCGAGCCCGAACGGGCGCGCGACGCGGTTGGCGATGAAGCCGGGGCCGTCGGCCGCCCGGACCGGCTCGCGGCCCATCCGCCTCGCGACCTCGGTCGCGACGTCGAGCGCGGCGTCGGAGCTCTGCTCGCCGGCGACGATCTCGACCGCCCTCATCAGCGGCGGCGGGTTGAAGAAGTGCATGCCGACGACCCGCTCGGGATGCGGCACCGGGCCGGCGATCGCCGTGACCGGGAGGGACGAGGTGTTCGTCGCCAGGACCGCGTCGTCCCCGCACACCTCGGCGAGCCGGGCGAACAGCTCGTGCTTGAGCTCGAGGCTCTCCGGCGCCGCCTCGATCGCGAGCTCGCAGCGGCGCATGTCGTCGAGCAGGCGGCTGGGGCGCAGCCGGGCGCTCGCCAGCTCCGCGTCGGACTCGCTCCACCGGCCTCGCTCGGCGCCCTTCGCGAGCGCCGCACGCAGCCGCTCGACCCCGGCGTCGAGCGCCTCGGGGTCGGGGTCGTGGAGGTGGGTCTCGAGCCCGCCGAGGCACGCGATCTGCGCGATCCCGGCGCCCATCGTCCCGGCGCCGGCGACGCCGATCCGCTCGACCGGGGTCACTTCGGATCGGGCGGCGGCTGCTCGCCCTCCCAGAACTCGACCGCGTCGCGGAGGAAGAAGACCTCGTGCATCCCCTCGTCGTCGATCGAGCCGGGGGGTCGGCCGAAGGCGCTCAGCTTCCCCGACTCGGGGCGCACGACGATGTCGGGGCCGACCATCTCCGAGACCAGCAGGATCCGCGCCGGGCGATCGGTGCGGTTGACGATCTGGTGAGCGCCGCGCTCGCCGATCGGCAACGCGACCACCTCGCCCTCGCGCAGCTCCCGCTCGCCGTCGGGGGTGCGCAGCGTGGGCGTGCCGGCGACGACGATCAGCATCTCCTCGTTTCCGAGGTGATAGTGCACCGGGAACTGAGCCTGTCCCGGCTCGAGCTCGAACAGGCTGGCCCCCAGCCGCTCGGAGCCCGCCTGGCGCCCGAGCCGCGCCCGCCGGTAGGTGAACCCCGGACGGTCGGACTCGGCGTCGAACTCTGGGTCGAACAGGTTGGCCATCGTCACCTGCCGCGGAACTCGGGCGCCCGCTTGTCCAGAAACGCGTCCATTCCCTCGACGCGGTCCTCGGTCGCCATCGACAGCTCGTAGAGGCGGCGCTCCGTCTCCAGCGCGGAGCCAAGCCCGGCCTCCTCGGCCGCGAGCACCGCCTGCTTGGCGAGCCTGACCGCGATCGGCGGTCGCTCGGCGACGACCGCCGCGAGCTCGAGCGCGCGGTCGAGCCACTCGCGCTTGCCGCACACCTGGTTCACGACCCCGATCCGGCGTCCCTCCTCGGCGTCGAAGCGGCGGCCGGTGAGGACCAGCTCCATCGCCTTCTGCTTGCCGACGACCCGGGCGAGCCGCTGCGTGCCGCCGCCGCCCGGGATGATCCCGAGCGTGATCTCCGGCTGGCCGAAGACCGCCGTATCCGAGGCGACGATCATGTCGCACACGAGTGCCAGCTCGCACCCGCCGCCGAGCGCGTAGCCCGACACGGCGGCGACCATCGGCGTGCGACAGGCGGCGAGCCGCCGCCAGAAGCCGGCCGAGGGGTGGACGAGCGACTCCGGGAAGCTGCGCTCGCGCAGGGCGCGGATGTCCGCGCCGGACGCGAACACTTCGTCGCTGCCGGCGATCACGATGCACCTGACCTCGGCGTCGGCGTCGAACGACTCCACCGCCGCCGCGAGCTCGTCCATCAGCTCCGGCGACAGCGCGTTGCGCGTCTCGGGCCGGTTCAGCCGGCACAGCGCGACCTGCCCGTCGACCGACGTGTCGACGAGCTCACCCATGCGTCACGGCCGCATCGCGTCGACGCCGGTCACCCCGCGGCCGATGATCAGCTTCTGGATCTGCGAGGTGCCTTCGTACAGGGTCGTCACCCGCGCGTCGCGGAGGTAGCGCTCGACGGGGTAGTCGTCGACGTACCCCGAGCCGCCGTGAACCTGGATCGCGGCGTTGGCGCACTCCACCGCCGACTCGGTCGCGTACAGCTTCGCGATCGAGGTCTCGACCGTGTTCGGCTTTCCCTCGTCCTTGAGGATCCCGGCGCGACGGACGAGCAGGCGCGCGGCGTCGCGCTTCACGACCATGTCGGCGATCAGCTCCTGGACGAGCTGGAACCGGGCCAGCGGGACGTCGAACTGCTTGCGCTCGGTCGCGTACGAGACCGACGCGTCGATGCAGCCCTCGCAGATCCCGACGCAGCCGGCGGCGACGCTGTAGCGGCCGCCGTCGAGCGCGCTCATCGCGACCTTGAACCCCTCGCCGACCTCGCCCAGCAGCGCGTCGTCTGAGACCTCGACCTCGTCGAGCGAGATCTCCGCCGTGTCCGAGGCGCGCAGCCCCAGCTTGCCGTGGATCTCCTGGGCGTGGTAGCCGTCGCTCGATGTGGGGACGAGGAAGCACGCGAGGCCGCGGTGCTCCTTGGCGGGGTCCGTCTGAGCGAAGACGAGAGCGACGCCGGCGACGTTGCCGAACGAGATCCACATCTTCTGCCCCGAGATCCTCCAGCCGCCGTTCGTGCGGGTGGCGCGGGTGCGCAGCGAAGCCGCGTCCGAGCCCGTGTCGGGCTCGGTGAGCGCGAAGCAGCCGAGGGCGTCTCCGGCGCACAGCTTCGGAAGCCACTCGCGCTTCTGCTCCTCGCTTCCCCAGCGCTCGATCGACCGGCACACGAGCGACGTCTGGACCGAGACGACGGTGCGCATCGCGGAGTCGCCGCGCCCGACCTGCTCGGCGATCAGGCCGTAGGTGACGTAGTCGAGCCCGCGCCCACCGTACTCCTCGGCGACGATCGCGCCGAGGTATCCCATCTCGCCGAGCCTGCGGGCGAGCTCGGCGTCGAACTGCCCCTTGCGATCGCTGTCGCGCGCCCGCGGGACGATCTCGCGGTCGACGAACCCGCGCACCGTCTCCTCGATCAGGCGCTGCTCGTCGCTGAGCTCGAGGTCCATGGCGGAAGCCTAGTCAGGCCAGGGCGCGGCCGATCACGCGGCCGAACGCCTCCGCGGCCTCGCGGGTGCGGGGGCCCGGGGCCTCGGCGAGCTCGCGGCCGTCGATCGCGATGATCGCCTGGACCTCGCGGGTGGTAGAGGCGAGGAAGGCCTCGTGCGCGCCGCGCAGGTCGTCGAGCGGCCACTCGCCCTCCTCGACGTGGAGCTCGCGAACGATCTTCGCCCGCGTGATCGACTCGAGGATCCCGGTCTCCAGCGACGGAGTGCGCAGCCCGCCTTCGGGCGAGACCCAGAACACGGTCGAGGTCGGCGCCTCGAGCACGATCCCGTCCGGCCGCACCAGGATCGCCTCGTCGGCCCCCTTCGACGCCGCGATTCTCGTCGCCTGCATGTTGGCGGCGTAGGAGATCGACTTGACGCGGGTCAGGATCACGCTCGGCGCATAGGTCACCGTGGCGACGCGGATCGTCTCGGGGTGAGGGGGAAGGGGCTCGGTGAGCAGGATGCGGCGGCCGCCGCGCGTCAGCACGATCCGCAGCGCCGCGTCACCGTCGCCGAACTCCGCGAGCAGGGCGTCGATCTCGTGCTCGATCGTCGCGCGGTCGAGCGGCAGCTCGATTGCTGCCGCCGAGCGCTCGAGCCGGTCGAGGTGGTCGGCGAGCGTGAACGGGCGCCCCGCGTACAGCCGCACCATCTCGAACACGCCGTCGCCGCGCAGCAACCCGTCGTCGGCGACGGGGATCCGCGCATCCGCGGTGGGGGAGATCGAGCCGTCGACGCTTGCGAGCTCCGGGACCTGCATGGCGGCGAGGCTACCCGCTAGCGCGAGGCGCTCGGGTTCTCGACCACGGTCGCCACGCCCTGGCCGACGCCGACGCACAGCGACGCGATCCCGTAGCGCCCGCCGCGCCGGCGCAGCTCCCACACCAGGGTCGTCATCAGTCGCGCGCCCGAGCACCCGAGCGGGTGGCCAAGCGCGATCGCGCCGCCGTTGACGTTCAGCCGCTCCTCGTCGATGCCGAGCTCGGCGGCGCACGCGAGCACCTGCGACGCGAAAGCCTCGTTGATTTCGATCAGGTCGATCTCGTCGAACGACAGCCCCGCCGCGTCGAGCGCGCGCGGGATCGCCACCGCGGGCCCCATCCCCATGTAGGCGGGGTCGACGCCGCCGACGCCGATCGACACGACGCGGCCGAGCGGCTCGGCACCGAGCTCGGCGGCGCGGTCCTCCGACGCCAGCACGAGGCACGCGGCGCCGTCGTTGAGCGTCGACGCGTTGCCGGCGGTCACCGTCCCCCCGTCGCGGAAGGCGGGTCGCAGCTTCGCCAGTCGCTCGAGCGAGGTGTCGGCGCGCGGCCCCTCGTCGACCTCGACCCTGATCGGGTCGCCGCCGTTGGCCGGCGCCTCGACGGCGACGATCTCGTCCGCGAACCGCCCCGACTCGGTCGCCTCGACGGCGCGCCGGTGGCTGCGGAGCGCGAACCGGTCCTGGTCGTCGCGCGAGATCCCGTAGCGCTCGGCGACATTCTCGCCGGTCTCGCCCATCGACTCGGTCGAGTAGCGCTCCGCCATCTGCGGGTTGACGAGCCGCCACCCGAGCGCGGTGTCGTGCATCGTCTGCGGCCCGCGCGGCAGACCCGCCTCGGGCTTCGGAACCACCCATGGTGCGCGGCTCATCGACTCCACCCCGCCGGCGAGGTACAGGTCGCCCTCGCCGAGCCGCAGCGCCCGCGAGGCCTGGTTGATCGCGTCGAGCCCCGACGCGCACAGGCGGTTCACGGTCACGCCCGGAGTCTCGACCGGGAGGCCGGCGAGAAGCGCCGCCATCCGGG
>DATAFB010000013.1:0-20232 GCA_036257695.1 Solirubrobacterales bacterium
TCAACCGAATCCCTTCTTCAGCATCTCGTAGGACTGCTCCAGCGTCTGCGGCATCACCCGCGTGTCGGCGAGCACCGGCATGTAGTTCGTGTCGCCCGCCCATCGCGGGACGACGTGCATGTGGATGTGGGAGTCGAAGCCCGCGCCGGCGATTCGGCCCTGGTTGAAGCCGACGTTGTAGCCCTCGGGCCCGTAGGCGTCGTCGACGATCTGCATCGCGCGCCCCGCGAGCGCCATCACCTCGGCGACGGTGTCGGGGTCGAGCTCCTGCAGCTTCGCGATGTGCTCGAACGGCGCCACCATCAGGTGCCCGTTCGTGTACGGGAACGTGTTCAGGATCACGAAGCAGCGGTCGCCGCGGTGGACGATGAAGGTCTCCTCGTCATTCCCCTCGGCGGGCTTGGCGCAGAAGATGCACTCGGTGTCCTTGCTGGCGTCCTTCACGTAGGCGAGGCGCCACGGCGCCCAGATACGGTGGTTGGCCACCGACGGAATCTACTCGGGCGCCTGGGGCCACTGCTCGAGCAGCGGCAGCGGGTCGATCGGCTTCGCCTCGACGTCGTCCCCGCGCCGGACCTCGAAGTGGAGATGAGTGCCGTAGCACGAGCCGGTGCATCCCATCGCGCCCACCTGGGTGCCCGCCGCGACCTCCTCACCGGGCTTCAGCGACGTGGGGCGCAGCATGTGCAGGTAGACGTACGTCTCGCCCTCGGACGGGGTGTGGATGCCGACGTAGTTGCCGCGACCGCCGTCGTTGCCCTTGTCGACGACGACGCCGTCGCGGACCGCGATCAGCGGAGTGCCCGACTCGCCGAACACGTCCTGGCCTTCGTGGCTGTGGCCGTAGCGGGAGGCACCGAACTTCGCCCCGGCATCGCCGTAGTCGATCTCGCCGTCGAACTGGACGGGATGGAACGGGCCCGAGTCGGCTGTGATCGCCAGCGACGACGGCTGCTCCTGGTTCGGCGGGCCGAGGGCGGCGACGCCGCCGCGCGCGCCGTCGCCGGGCGGCGTCAGCGGCAGCCCGCCGAGCAGCGACGCGGCGCTGGTGACGACTGCGCCGAGCACCGCGCAGCCCGCGATCGCCCGGGCCCGCGAGCGCTCCCGGGCGGCCGCCCGCCGCCGCGGCGTGCGCCGCATCGGCGGGCGCCGGGACAGCGCCGGCGGGCCCGGCGCGACCCAGCCGGGGACCTCGAGCTCGTCCGCCGGAGCCGGACGCGGCTCTCGGGCACGCGTGGTGCGGGCGTCGTTGGGGTCGTGCGTGGGCATTGATCGGGCCGAGCGTGCTCGGGCCTTTCGTGAACAACGCAATGACGCACAGCCAAAGCCACCCTGAACCGGTTGCCGAGTGCTCCAGGGTGGCCGGCGTGCGCCGGATCGGGTGAATGTAGCGAATTGCCCGGGACGGGATGCGCCTACAGCCAGCCGCGGCGGCGGAAGTAGGTGACCATCCCGACCAGGATCGCCACCATCACGCCGATGATGACGAGGAAGCTGACGCTGTACCCGTCGGAGGGATCCCCGCCGCCCGGCAGGCCGACGTTCATCCCGAAGATGCTCGCGATCATCGTCAGCGGCAGGACGATGACGCTGATCGCGGTCAGCACGCGGAGGACGTCGTTGACGCGGTGGGAGATCACCGACTCGTTCGTGTCCTCGAGCGCCTCGACGACCTCCTTGTAGTTCTCGAGCAGGTCCCAGATGCGCTCGTGGGCGTCGACGATGTCGTCGAAGTAGATCTCGAGGTCGAGGTCGGGCGCAAGGAAGCGCTGCTTCACCCCCTCGAGGTCGCGCAGCACCGGTCGCTGCGGCCGGATCACCTTGCGGAAGTTGATGATCTCCTGCTTGACGTTGGAGATGTCGCGGACGATCTCCTCGGAGCGGCCGGAGAAGATCTCCTCCTCGACCGCGTCGAGCTTGTTCTCGATCTTGCGCAGCATCGGGAAGCAGTAGTCGAAGCTGTCGTCGACGATCCGGTACAGCAGGTACCCGGAGCCGCGCGAGAAGACCTGCTCGCGCAGCTCCTCCTTCGCGCGGCAGCGCTCGAACAGGTACTCGACCGGCTGCAGCGGCTGATTCGGGATCGTGATCAGGAAGTCGGAGCCGACGAACATGTCGAGCTCGCCGGCGTTGAGCCGGCGCACGGTCGGGTCGAAGACCGGGAAGTGCAGGACGATGAACAGGTACTCCGGGTACTCGTCGATCTTCGGACGCTCGTTGCGCGACAGCACGTCCTCGAGATCGAGGCCGTGGAAGTCGAAGTGCTCCTCGAGCCACCCCCACTCGAGCGAGCTCGGGTGCTCGATCTTGACCCAGCGCAGGCCCTCGCCGGCGATCGTCTCTACGTTGGGCTTGCGCCGCTCAGGCGCCGGCGCCGGCGAGGTGAGCTCGGCTCGGCGCGACGCCCGTCGCAGCCTGGGCTTCGGGAGGTTCGGCATCGCTCTTGCTCATCTCACACTCGACGTCGGACATCGCGCGTCTAAGAGTACGGGACGGTGCGTGGCGCAGTCCTTGCAGCGACCGCGCGGAAGCGGAGGCGTAGCCGAGCATTTCGCGCGCTTGATATCGTGCGCGACCACATAACCGCCACATCTAGAGGGGTGGAGGGACTGGCCCGATGAAGCCCCGGCAACCCCCCCGCAAGGGGAAAGGTGCCAAGTCCAGCAGGTGGATTACCTGGAAGATGTGAGCAGAGTCCCGACCAGGACCTCCGCTCACAGCCGGCGGAGGTCTATTCACAGGTCGACAGCAAAGGAGACGGTGCGTTGGGACTCGAGTCGCTGAAGTGCAAGGAGTGTGGGGCTGAGTATCAGCTCGATGCGAGCTTCGTCTGCGAGCGTTGCTTCGGGCCGCTGGAGGTCGCGTACGACCTCGACGGCCTCGACGCCGCGGAGACGAAGCGCAGGATCCAGGCGGGATCGCACGGGATCTGGCGCTACTCGGACTTTCTCCCGTTCGCGGACGGGCCGCCCGCCGAGCGCGGCGCGCTCGAGCCCGGGCTGACGCCGCTGATCCGCGCCGACAGGCTGGCCGATCGCCTCGGGCTCGGCGAGGTCTGGGTGAAGAACGACGCCGCGAACCCGACCCACTCGTTCAAGGACCGCGTCGTCGCCGTCGCGCTGGCGAAGGCCCGCGAGCTCGGGTTCGAGACCGTCGCCTGCGCCTCCACCGGCAACCTCGCCAACGCGGTCGCCGCGCACGCCGCGGCGGCGGGGCTCGACTCGTACGTGTTCGTCCCCTCCGACCTCGAGCAGCAGAAGCTGCTGGCGACCGGGGTCTACGGGACGACCCTGGTCGGGGTCCGCGGCACCTACGACGACGTCAACCGCCTCTGCACCAAGCTCTCCGAGACCCGTGGGTGGGCGTTCGTGAACGTCAACCTGCGCCCCTACTACGCCGAGGGGTCGAAGACGCTCGCCTACGAGACCGTCGAGCAGCTGGGCTGGGAGCTGCCCGACCGGGTGGTCTGCCCGATCGCCTCCGGGTCCCTGTTCACGAAGCTCGGCCGCGGGTTCGACGAGTGGCGAGGGCTCGGGCTCGTCGACGGCGAGCTGCCGCGCTTCAACGGCGCCCAGGCCACCGGCTGCGACCCGGTCGCCGAGGCGTTCGAGGCCGGGCAGGAGATCTGCCGGCCGCAGCAGCGCCCCGACACGATCGCCAAGAGCCTCGCGATCGGCGACCCCGCCGACGGGCCATACGCGCTCGAGCTCGCGCGGTCCACGGGCGGCGGCATCGACGCGGTGACCGACGACGAGATCCGCGACGGGATCCGCCTGCTCGCCGAGACGACCGGCGTGTTCACGGAGACCGCGGGCGGCGTCACCACCGCGGTGCTCGCGAAGCTCGCCGAGCGCGGCGACATAGACTCGAACGAGCGGGTGATCCTCTACATCACCGGCGAGGGACTGAAGACCCTGGACGCGACCAAGGAGAGCTTCCGCATGCACGAGATCGAGCCCACGCTCGCGGACTTCGACACACGGGTGGGCGAGACCGCGGGGGCGGCCGCCTGATGGCGGTGACCGTAAAGATCCCCGCCCAGCTGCGCGTCGTCACCGACGGGGAGGAGGAGATCGAGGTCGATGGCTCGACCGTCGGCGAGGTCCTCGACGCCGTCTTCGCCCGCCACGAGGACCTCGAGGAGCGGATCACGGAGGACGGCGATCTGCGGCGGTTCGTGAACGTGTACGTGGGCGGTGAAGACATCCGCTTCAGGGACGGCCTAGGCACCGAGGTTTCCGACGGCGACGAGGTACAGATCCTGCCCGCCGTCGCCGGTGGCTAGAGCGCGAGCGCGGTCGCCTCTTCATAATCCGCGCGATGCCAGGCCCAGACACCGTGGTCGTGCTGTGCGGCGGGCGCGGAACGAGACTCCAGGAGCACACGCACTCGATCCCGAAGGCGCTGGTCGAGATCGGCGGCCGCCCGATCCTGTGGCACGTCGTTCGCATCTACGCGTCGCAGGGCGCCCACAGGTTCGTGCTCTGCACCGGCTACCTGGGAGAGATGATCGAAGCCTTCGTCGGAGACGAGTCGTGGCCGGAGCCGGTGCGGATCGAGTGCGTGGACACCGGCCTGGACACGCCGACCGGGGGCCGGATCAAGCTCGTCGAAGACCGCCTCGAGGGGCCGTTCCACGCCACCTACGCCGACGGGGTCGCCGACATCGACCTCGCGGCGCTGGGCGAGTTCCACGCTGCGCACGGCGACCTCGCGACGGTGACGGTAGTACGCCCCCGCAGCCAGTTCGGCGTCGCCGAGCTGGGGCGGGACGGGCGCGTCATAGGCTTTACCGAGAAGCCCCAGCTCGACCACTGGGTGAACGGGGGCTTCTTCGTCTTCGAGCCGCGCGTGTTCGGCTACCTCGAGGAGTCGAGCGTGCTCGAGCGCGAGCCGCTCGAGCGGCTGTCCGGCGACGGGCAGCTGCACGCGTACCGGCACACCGGCTTCTGGGACTGCATGGACACGTACAAGGACTCCGTGCTGCTCAACGACCTGTGGGCGTCCGGCGACCCCCCGTGGCAGGTTTGGGAAAAGGTTCGACTTCCCTCGTAACCGGCGGCCGCGGGTTCGTCGGCGCGTGGCTGGTCAAGGGCCTGCTCGGGCGCGGCGACCGGGTGATCTCGTTCGACGTCGAGGCCGACCCGGGACGCCGCTCGGGCCTCGAACTACTCGGGATCGAGGGCGAGGCGGAGGAGGCGCGCGGCGACCTGCGCGACGCGGAGCTGGTCTCGCGGACGATCGCGCGCAACGACGTCGAGGCCGTGTTCCACCTCGCCGCGCAGACGATAGTGGGCACCGCGGCGAGCTCCCCGGCCCAGACCTTCGATGTCAACGTGCGCGGGACGTGGACGCTGCTCGAGGCGTGCCGCGAGCACGGTGTGGGGCGGACGCTGGTCGCGTCGTCGGACAAGGCGTACGGCGCCCACGAGCGGCTTCCCTACGAGGAGCACTTCGCGCTCCAGCCGACGGCGCCGTACGAGGCGTCGAAGTCGGCCGCCGACCTGATCGCGCGCAGCTACTGGCACTCGTACGGCGTCCCGGTCGCGGTGACCCGGTTCGCGAACATCTACGGTGGCGGGGACCTCAACTTCTCGCGGCTGATCCCGGAGGCCGTCAGCGCGGCGATCGACGGGCGCGCCCCGGTAATCCGCTCCGACGGCTCGCCCGTGCGCGACTTCCTCTACGTCGAGGACGCGGTCGGCGCCTACCTCGCGATCGCCGACGCACTCGACCGCGACGAGGTGCGCGGGGAGGCGTTCAACGCCGGCGGCGAGCGCCCCTACAGCGTCGGCGAGGTGGTCGAGCTGATCGCGAAGCTGTCGGGCTCCGGAGTCGAGCCGGACATCCGCGGGGCAGGCAACCCCGACGGCGAGATCGACCGCCAGTACGTCGACGCGGCGAAGATCCGGGAGCTGGTCGGGTGGGCGCCCGCGGTGTCGCTCGAGGAGGGGCTGAGGCGGACGATCGAGTGGTACCGCGAGCACCCCGAGGCCCGGGCGCCCGCGCCGGCTACGAGCGCTGGATCCTGAACACGGGGTGGCGCGGGGCGATCCCGCGCAACTCCTCGTCGGTGGAGTCCGGGCCGGCGCCCTCGAAGAACATCCCGATCTCCCACTTCCACCGCCGCAGGTAGGCGCGCAGGATCGGGGGCTTGTCGTCGTCGGGGAGCTCGGTCGCCGTGAACTCCTCGCCGCGGCGCCCCGCGAGCAGCCGGCCCGATCCGCTGGCGCGCAGGTTCCGCGCCCATTGGGTGTCTCCGCGCGGCGCGACGAGGTAGCGCTCGCCGTCGAGCTCGAGCGGGTTGACCGGCGTGCGGTGCGCGGCGCCGGTCCTGCGGCCGGGAACCTCGAGCACCCGCGACCCGGCGACGCTGATCCCTGCCCGCGTCAGCCCCGCGACCGCGCGGTTGAAGACGTTCGTCGTAAACCACCCGGGGCGGCGGTAGTGGGGCGGCATGCCGTTGCAGTGTGCCGGAGTGCCCCGCCCGGAGTGCGGCGACATAGCCTTCGGCCATGGACGCCGGCGGCGAGCGGGTCGTGCTCGGCGGTCGTCTTCCGTCTCTACGTGTTCGTGCTGCGGCACTGGGCCGCTTCGCGCACGGCATACGTGTTCGTGTTGATCCCGTTCGTCACTGTTGCGCTCTCGGCGTGGCTCGACGACGAGCCGGTTGGCGCGGGACTGGTGCTCGGCGGCGCGCTGGTCCTGGCCGGTGTCTACGTGCGTGTCCTCGGCGTAGATCCTGCGGCAGCAGAAGCCGGCCGCCGCGGGCACTGTCCGACGGAGCCGCTCGCGGCGTACCCACCGCTAGCGGCACTTCCGAGACGGCTCGACCGGGAGGGTGACGCGCCCGGCAGGATTCGAACCTGCGACTTTCGCCTCCGGAGGGCGACGCTCTATCCACTGAGCTACGGGCGCTGGGTTGCCCAGTCTAGCCCTGGTTCGTGCCCGACCTGGCACGCATCTAGGCTAGGCGCGTGGATCTGTCGGTCGTATTCCTCGGCACGGGAGGATCCGTGCCCACCGCGCGCCGCGCGACGGCGTGCCTGATGGTGCGCCGCGGCGGCGATCGGATGCTGTTCGACTGCGGCGAAGGGGCGCAGCGCCAGATGCATCGCTCGACCGGGCTCGTGCAGCTCGACGAGATCTTCATCACCCACTACCACGCCGACCACTACCTGGGGCTGCCCGGCCTGCTGCGCACCTACCAGCTCCAGGACCGCGACCGCCTGCTGACGATCTACGGCCCGCCGGGCCTCAAGGACCTGTTCGGCACCATCCGCCGCATCGTCGGGCGGCCGTCGTACGGCCTCGAACTCGTCGAGCTCGATCCCGGCGAGACGGTGCGCCGGGAGGGCTACGAGATCCGCGCCTTCCCGGTCGAGCATCGCGTCCGCGCGTACGGCTACGCGCTGATCGAGGACGACCGCCCGGGGCGCTTCGACCCGGAGGCGGCGGCGAAGCTGGGGGTCGAGTCCGGCCCCGACTTCGGCCGGCTCCAGCGCGGCGAGCAGGTCCAGGGCAGCGACGGGACCGTGCGGCCCGAGGACGTGCTCGGCGAGGTCCGCAGCGGGCGCCGCGTGGTGATCAGCGGCGACACCGCGCCGTGCCGCGAGACGGCCACCGTCGCGCACGGCGCCGACCTGCTGATCCACGACGGCGCGTTCTCGACCGAGGAGGCGCAGCGCGCCGAGGAGACCGGCCACTCGACGGCCCGCGACGCGGCGATTCTGGCGCAGGGCGCGGGCGTCAAGCTGCTCGCGCTCGTCCATGTGTCGTCGCGCTACAACGTCACCGACGTGCTCGCCGAGGCGCGCGAGGTCGTCCGCAACGCCGTCGCGCCGCGCGACTTCGACCTCGTCGAGGTGCCGTTTCCCGAGCGGGGCGAGCCGACCCTGATCCACAAGGGCGCGCTCGAACGCGGACCGCGACACGGCGACAACGCCGCCGAGCCCGACCGCGCGGGCGAGCCCGCCGGGTCATAGCCTGTGCCCGTGTTCGGGATGATCGGCAGGATGAAGGCCGAGCCGGGGAAGGGCAAGGAGCTGGCCTCGATCGTGCTCGACGGGGCGGCGGCGCTCGAGGCCGACGAGGACTGCCTCATGTACGTGGTCGGCCTGTCGCAGGACGACCCCGACACGGTGCTGGTCAGTGAGGCGTGGCGCACCGAGGAGGCCCACCGCGCGTCGCTCGAGCGCGACGAGGTGCGGGCGCTGATCTCGCGCGCCGGGCCCCTGCTCGCCGGTCCGCCCGAGCCGATCCGCATGCGCCCCCTCGGCGGCAAGGGCCTCTCACCGCCGAGTGCTCCCTGAGGTAGCCCAGGGACTACCTGAGGGAGCAGTCAGCGTCGGTTGGGGCGCTTCGCGATCGCGGCAATCGCGGCCGCGACGGCCGGGGCCTGGTCCTCCTGGAGGAAGTGCTTGGCGGGCAGCAGGATCGGGTCGTCGACGCCGAGCGCCCGCTGCACTCCGAACCGGCGCTTCTCGGGCAGCGCGGGATCGTTCCGCCCCCACACGATCTGGGCGGGGAACGCACGCGCGTCCGGGGCGAGGCCGTCCCACAGCAGGCGCTGCTTCTCCGCGCTGAGCTCGAAGCCGCGCATGATCTCGAGGAAGCTGCGGCCGCCGTCCCCGCGCTTGAGCAGCTCGTAGTAGACGTAGGCCTCGGCGCGTGAGACCGCGGAGCGGTCCTCGACGCCCTGGAGGTAGAAGATCTCCGAGAACACGAACCGCGGCATCGTTCGCAGCTGGATCTCGCCCAGCACCTTGACTGCGAACGGCTGCATCGACCACGGGCGGCGAAACGTGGTCAGGTCGAGCAGCGTGTTGAGCGCGGTCAGCGACAGGACGCGGTCGGGGTGGCGCACCGCCCACTCGCACCCGATCGGGCCGCCGATGTCGTGGACGACGAGGTGGCAGCGCTCGATCCCGAGCGCCTCGATGGCGTCGGCGACGAATCGAGCGAGGCCGGTCCACGAATAGTCGAAGTCAGCGGGCCGGTCGGCGAGCCCGAGCCCCGGGAGGTCGAAGGCGACCGCGCGCAGCTCTTCCGCGGCGACGAGCGGGATCACCTTCCGGTACAGGAACGAGCTCGCCGGGACGCCGTGCACGAGCACCACCGCCGGCCCCGACCCCTGGTCGCGCACGAAGCTGCCGACTCCGCCGGCCTCGAACCGCCGCCCGGCGGCCTCGTGGTCGGCAATCCGCTGCTCGACTTCGCCCACGTTGCGGATCATTCCCCACCGACCTGCTTGGCGCATCCCGGCCCCCTGGTAGGCTCGTGGCGTCGGTTCCTTTAACCCGGTCCAGAGAGGCCAGGAAGGGGCGCGAAGTGACACAGCACGAGAAGGTCGTGCTCGACGGTGACGACGTGCGCCGCACGCTGGTGCGGATCGCGCACGAGATCGTCGAGAAGAACCCCGGACGGGACGGCCTGGCGCTGGTCGGGATCCACACCCGCGGAGCCGTGCTCGCCTCGCGCCTGCACGCCCTGGTCGGGGAGCTGAGCGGCTCCGAGGTGCCGCTCGGTGACCTCGACATCTCGTTCTACCGCGACGACATCGAGGACCGCGAGCCGGGGACGCAGCCGGTCGTTCACTCCTCGCATCTCGACTTCGACCCCAACGGCCGCACCGTGGTGCTGGTCGACGACGTCCTATTCACCGGCCGCACGGTGCGGTCGGCGATCGAGGCGCTGTTCGACTACGGCCGGCCGGAGCGGGTGCAGCTCGCCGTGCTCGTCGACCGCGGGCACCGCGAGCTCCCGATCCGCCCCGACTACGTCGGCAAGAACCTGCCCACGTCGCGCCGCGAGCGGGTCAACGTGCGGGTAGAGGAGCAGGACGGCGTCGACGAGGTGACGATCGGCGCCACGGGGCAGCGAGCCACGGTCGGCGCGACACCGGATCAAGGGGAGGAAAGGTCATGAAGCACCTGCTTGCGGTCGAGCACCTGGAGCGCGTCGACATCGAGCGGATCATGGAGAGGGCCGAGAGCTTCGCCGAGGTGGGCCGCCGCGACATCAAGAAGGTCCCCACCCTGCGGGGACGGACGATCGTCAACCTCTTCTTCGAGGCCAGCACCCGGACCAGCTCGTCGTTCGAGCTCGCCGCGAAGCGGCTGTCCGCGGACGTCGTCTCGATCCGGTCCGCGGGTTCCGCGGTCGACAAGGGGGAGTCGCTCAAGGACACCGTCGCGACGCTGAGCGCCTACGACCCCGCGGCGATCGTGATCCGCTCGCCGCACGCCGGGGCGGCGCAGCTCGTCACCGGATGGACCGAGGCGGCCGTGATCAACGCCGGGGACGGCAAACACGAGCACCCCAGCCAGGCGCTGCTCGACGTGTACACGCTGCGTCGCCGGCTCGGGTCGCTCGAGGGAAAGCGGATCTGGATCGTCGGCGACGTCCTCCACAGCCGCGTCGCGCGCTCCAACATCCTCGCCTTCCGGGAGATGGGCGCCGAGGTGACGGTGAGCGGTCCTCCGACGCTGATCCCGCGCGGGATCGAGAGCCTCGGCTGTGGCGTCTCCTACACGCTCGACGAGCTCGGCGGGGCCGACGTGATCTACGCGCTGCGGATGCAGCGTGAGCGCATGGGCGAGAGCTTCGTCCCCTCGATCCGCGAGTACGCAGCCAACTACCAGATCGACGCCCGCCGGCTGACCCCGAGGCAGCTGTTGATGCACCCCGGCCCGGTCAATCGCGGCGTCGAGCTCGCCGCCGAGGTGATCGATTCCCACAACTCGCTGATCACGGAGCAGGTGGAGAGCGGCCTGGTGGTGCGGATGGCGATTCTTTACGAGCTGCTGGCGGGCGGCGAGCGTGCGGGCGGCCCGCGGGCGCGGCCCGAGGAGCTGTCCGAGGCACCGCCGATCGGGGAGCCGGCGTGAGTGAGCGCGAGGCTCTCCAAAGGTGGGGGTGGGCGGGGAATTTGACCTTCGGCCGAGCGCGAACCGAGGTGATGTTGTGAGCTCGGCGATCTCCTCGCTGAGCTGGCGGCGCGCGGACGGCCCCGGGCTGGTGTTGCGGGGCGCGCGGGTGCTCGACCCGCGCGCCGGGATCGACGCCCCCCACGACGTCGTCGTCCGCGAAGGCGAGATCGCGGAGCTGGCCGCCCCCGGCAGCGCGGAGACGGGCGGGCTGGAGTCCGTCGACGCCGAGGGCATGCTCGCCCTGCCCGCCTTCTTCGACCCCCACGTCCACCTCCGCGCTCCCGGACACGAGCACAAGGAGGACCTCGAGACCGGGACGCGCGCCGCCGCCGCCGGCGGCTACTGCGGGGTGCTGGCGATGCCGAACACCGATCCACCCGTCGACGGCGCCGCGGCGATCCACGCGCTGCGCCGTCGCTCCGATCGCGAGGCGTCGGTCCCGGTCGGCTTCCTCGCCGCGATCACCCGGAGCATGTCGGGCGAGGAGCTGACCGAGATGGCGGAGCTGCGCGAGGCCGGCGCCGTCGGGTTCACCGACGACGGGTGGCCGGTACCGTCGGCGCGGGTGCTGAGGCGCGCGATGCAGTACCAGCGCCTCGTCGGCGGGGTGCTCGCGCTGCACGAGGAGGACCCCGACCTGTCGGGGGACGGCGTGATGCACGAGGGGGAGGTGTCCGCCGCGCTCGGCCTCGCGGGGATCCCACCGGTGTCCGAGTCGACGATGATCGCCCGCGACGCGGCGCTGGCCGCGTACGAGGATGCCCGCGTCCACGTGCTCCACGTGTCGGCGGGCGACTCGGTCGAGGCGGTCGCGCGCGCGAAGCAGGCCGGCGTGCGGCTGACGGCCGAGGTGACCCCGCACCACCTCCTGCTCACCGACGAGCAGGTGCGGAGCCTCGACGCCCGCTTCAAGATGAACCCGCCGCTGCGCGCGGAGGAGGACCGCGCGGCGCTGCTCGACGCGCTGCGCTCGGGGACGATCGACTGCATCGCCACCGATCACGCTCCCCACGCGGCGGAGGAGAAGGAGGTTCCGTTCGAGGAGGCGGCGATGGGGGTGACGGGTCTCGAGACCGCGTTCGCGGCCCTGTACACCGAGCTCGTCGTCTCCGGCGTGCTCGACCTCGAGCTGCTCGTCGAGCGCATGAGCGCCGGCGCGGCGGCGTTCTCCTACGACGTGCCGACCATGCGGCCCGGAAACGAGGCCAACGTGACGCTCGTCGACCCCGAGGCGGAGTGGGACGCCGGCGCCGACGGGTGGGAGAGCCGCTCGGAGAACTCGTGCTTCACCGGCCGGCGGCTGCGTGGCCGCGTCCTGATGACGGTCGTTGCGGGGCAGGTCGCGTACCGCCAGCGCTCGTTCGCGATGGGGGTCGCGGCATGAGAGCGAGGCTGCCCATCAGACGCCCGACCCGGGCGGAGAATTGATGTTGAGCCGAGCGCGAACTGAGGTGATGTTGTGAGGAAGGGGACCGAGGTCGGGCGGGCCGAGCTCGCGCACCACGTCGCGGGGGCGAAGCTCGATCCCCAACGCGCCGCGCTCGTCGTGATCGACGTCCAGGAGGGCTTCCGCAAGGCGATCCCGGTGTTCGACGAGCTCGCCCGCGCCGCCGGGGTCCTGGTCCAGGGCGCGAGGGTCGTGGAGATCCCGATCGTCGTCACCGAGCAGTACCCGAAGGGCCTCGGGCACACCGTCCCCGAGGTCGCCGACCATCTCCCTGCGGACGTGAAACCGATCGACAAGGTCGTGTTCTCCGCCGTCGAGGCGGACGGCTTCGACCTCGGTGGCGCCGACCAGGTGCTGATCTGCGGGGGCGAGACGCACGTGTGCGTGAACCAGACCGTGATCGACCTGCTCGCCCGGGGGATCGACGTCCACGTCGCCGAGGACGCGGTCGGCTCGCGCACGAAGCAGAACTGGCAGCTCGGCCTGCACAAGGTCGAGCACGTCGGCGCGACGCTGACCTCGGTCGAGACGGCGCTGTTCGAGCTCGTCCGCCGCGCCGGCACCGACGAGTTCAAGCAGGTCCAGAAGCTGATCCTGGAGTGGGCGCCGTGAGCGGGTACGTGCTGCTCGAGGACGGGACGCGGTTCGACGGCGAGCTGGTCGGCGCCGATGAATCGATCACCGGCGAGGTGGTGTTCAACACCTCGATGACCGGCTACCAGGAGGCGGTCACCGACCCCTCGTACGCCGGGCAGGTCATCACCTTCACCTATCCGCTGATCGGCAACTACGGCGTCTCGGCGGAGGCGATGGAGTCCGAGCGGCCGCACGCCCGCGGGGTGATCATGCGCGACGCCAAGAACCCCGAGGACGCCGCCAACGCGGAGGGCGGGTGGCTCGACTGGCTCCGCGACTGCGGGGTCGCCGCGATCACCGGGGTCGACACGCGCGCCCTCGTCCGCCACATCCGCGACCGCGGCGCGATGCGCGGGGGGATCTTCGCGGCCGAGCTCGCTGAGCCCGAGGCGCGCGAGCGGGTCGAGGCCGAGCCGTCGATGGTCGGCGCCGACCTCGCCAGGGAGGTGACGCCCGGCTCGCCGGTGGAGTTCGGCGGCGACGGCCCCCACGTCGTCGGGATCGACACCGGGATCAAGAGTTCGATCATTCGGCAATTCCGCGAGCGGAATTGCCGGTTGACGTTGTTCCCATGCAATGTCTCGGCCCGTGACGTCCTGGCGGCGCAACCCGACCTCGTCTTCCTCGCCAACGGCCCCGGCGACCCCGCGGCGCTCGAGTACGTCGTCGGGACCGTGCGCGAGCTGGTCGGCAAGCGGCCCGTGTTCGGGATCTGCCTCGGCCACCAGCTGCTGTGCCGCGCGGTCGGGCTCGACACCTTCAAGCTGCGCTTCGGCCACCGCGGCGCCAACCATCCGGTCAAGGACCTCGCCAGCGGCCGCATCGACATCACCTCCCAGAACCACGGCTTCGCGGTCCGCCCGCCTGACGGCGGCGAGCGGATCGAGGCCGACGAGCCGGTGCGGTGGGAGACCGACTTCGGGACCGCCGAGCTGTCGCACCTCAACCTGTACGACCGCACCGTCGAGGGGCTGGTGCTGAGGGACGTCCAGGGGGCGACGGTCCAGTACCACCCGGAGGCGGGCCCCGGGCCGCACGACGCCCGCTACCTCTTCGACCGCTTCCTGGAGCTGGCGGCGTGATGGCCGACGAGCTCACGGACGTCCAGCGGCAGAACCTCGAGCTGGTGGGCCGGATGCTCGAGGTTGGCGAGCGGGCTGGGCTCGCCGGGCTCGCGGCCGAGTTCAATGCCTTCTTCGATCGGGACGTCGAGTGGGTGCCGCGGCTCGTGGGATTCGGCGAGCGCGCCTTCCGCGGCAAGGAAGGCTTTCAGCAGTACATCGCCGAGGTGACGGAGACAGTGGGTGAGCTCAGCTTCAGCGGCAGCGAGGTGCGGGCCGTGGGAGACGACCGGGTGCTGGCACTGGGCCGTGTGCACGTGGTGGGCAGGAAGAGCGGGCTGCCGTTCGAGGACGAGTACGCGTTCCTGTACCGCGTCGAAGCCGACCGCGTCGTCTCCGCACAAGCTTTCCTCTCTCACGCGCAGGCCGAGGAGGCCGCCGCCGATGCCTAGGCGCGACGACATCCGCAAGATCCTGCTGATCGGGTCGGGCCCGATCGTGATCGGGCAGGCGGCGGAGTTCGACTACTCGGGCGTCCAGGCGTGCAAGGTGCTGCTCGAGGAGGGGTACGAGGTCGTGCTCGTGAACTCGAACCCGGCGACGATCATGACCGACCCCGAGTTCGCCGACCGCACCTACGTCGAGCCGCTGCTCCCCGAGCCCGTCGCGAGGATCGTCGAGCGCGAGCGGCCCGGCGCCCTGCTGCCGACGCTCGGCGGCCAGACCGCGCTCAACCTCGCAAAGATCCTGCACGACGACGGCACGCTGAAGCGGTTCGACGTCGAGCTGATCGGGGCCGACTACAACGCGATCCACCGCGCCGAGGACCGCGAGGCCTTCCGCGCCACGATCGAGGGCGCGGGGCTGCGCGTCCCGTGGTCCGAGATCGTGACCAGCGTCAGCGACGCGGAGCGGGGCCTGGCGGAGGGGCGGATCAAGCTGCCGGCGATCGTGCGGCCCGCGTTCACCCTCGGCGGCCACGGCGGCGGCGTGGGGCGGACCGAAACCGAGCTGCACCAGGTCGTCTCCGAGGGCCTCGCGGCGAGCCCGATCAACCAGGTCCTAGTCGAGGAGTCGGTGCTGGGGTGGGGCGAGTTCGAGCTCGAAGTGATGCGCGACCGCAACGACAACGTGGTCGTGATCTGCTCGATCGAGAACGTCGACCCGATGGGGGTGCACACGGGCGACAGCGTCACTGTGGCGCCGGCGCAGACGCTCACCGACCGCCTCTACCAGGAGCTCCGCGACCAGGCGCTGCGCGTGATCCGCGCCGTCGGGGTCGAGACCGGCGGCTCGAACATCCAGTTCGCGGTCGACCCGAAGAGCGGCGAGATCGTCGTCATCGAGATGAACCCGCGGGTGTCGCGCAGCTCGGCGCTGGCGTCGAAGGCAACCGGGTTCCCGATCGCGAAGATCGCCGCCAAGCTCGCGGTCGGGTACGCGCTCGAGGAGATCCCAAACGACATCACCCAGGCGACGCCGGCGTCGTTCGAGCCCACTATCGACTACGTCGTCACCAAGGTGCCGCGGTTCGCGTTCGAGAAGTTCCCCGAGGCGGAGGGGCGGCTGTCGACCCACATGAAGTCGGTAGGGGAGGCAATGGCGATCGGGCGCACCTTCCGGGAGTCGTTCGCGAAGGCGATGCGCTCGCGCGAGCTCGACGCCCCGGCGGAGATCCCCGACGACACCGGCGAGATCCTCGACCGCCTCGAGACCCCCTCGTCGGACCGCTACGACCTCGTGCTCGAGGCCTTCGACCGCGGGGCCCCGGTCGACGAGGTCCGCGAGCGGACCAGCATCGACCCGTGGTTCCTGCGCGAGCTCGAGGCGCTCGCGACCGACGGCGACGGGACCGACGGGCTCGCGCGCTCGTATCGCTCGGTCGACACGTGCGCGGCCGAGTTCGAGGCCGCGACGCCGTACTACTACAGCGCCCACGAGCGCCCCCCGAGCAACCAGCGACCAGCGACCAGCAACCGAGGTGAGGTCCGCCGCGGCGATCGCGCATCCGTGGTGATCCTCGGCTCGGGCCCGAACCGGATCGGGCAGGGAATCGAGTTCGACTACTGCTGCGTGCACGCGGCGATGACCGTGCGCGAGTCGGGCCGCGACGCGGTGATGATCAACTGCAACCCGGAGACCGTCTCGACCGACTACGACACGTCCGACCGGCTCTACTTCGAGCCGCTGACCGCCGAGGACGTGCTCGCCGTGATCGAGGTCGAGCGACCGGAGGGCGTGATCGTCCAATTCGGCGGTCAGACGCCGCTGCGGCTGGCGCGGTCGCTCGAGGAAGCCGGTGTGCGCCTGCTCGGGACGCCCGTCGACGCGATCGACCTCGCCGAGGACCGCGGCCGCTTCGCGGCCCTGCTCGGCGGGCTCGGGATCTCGCACCCGCCGTACGCGACCGCGCTGTCGGCCGACGAGGCGGTGGCGATGGCGGACAAGGTCGGGTTCCCGCTCCTCGTCCGCCCCTCGTACGTGCTCGGCGGCCGGGCGATGGAGATCTGCTACTCGCCCGACGCCCTCGCCGCGTACCTGGAGGCGAACGTGAAGGCCGACCAGGAGCACCCGCTGCTGCTCGACCGCTTCCTCGAGAACGCGATCGAGGTCGACGTCGACGCGCTGTCGGACGGAGAGGACGTCCACGTCGCGGGGGTCATGCAGCACGTCGAGGAGGCCGGGGTCCACTCCGGCGACTCCGCGTGCGTGATCCCCCCGATGAGCCTCGGGGAGGACATGCTCGCGGCGATCCGCGAGACGACGCGCCGGATCGCGCTCGAGCTCGGCGTCGTCGGGCTGATCAACATCCAGTACGCGGTCGCCGCCGGCGACCTGTACGTGATCGAGGCCAACCCGCGCGCGTCGCGGACCGTCCCGTTCGTCAGCAAGGCGATCGGTGCCCCGCTGGCGAAGATCGCGTGCCGGCTGATGCTCGGCGAGCCGCTCGCCGACCAGGACCTGCCGCAGCCGCCCGCCGAGCAGGTGAGCGTCAAGGAGGCGGTGATGCCGTTCGCGCGCTTCGGCGGCGTCGACGCCGTGCTGGGCCCGGAGATGAAGAGCACCGGCGAGGTGATGGGGATCGCCGATGACTTCCCGACCGCGTTCGGCAAGGCGCAGGGCGCGGCCGGCGTCGGGCTGCCGACCGAGGGCACGGTGTTCATCACCGTGACCGACACCGACAAGGCCGCGGCGACCCAGATCGCGGCGCGCTTCCACGACCTCGGGTTCCGGATCATCGCCACCGCCGGCACCGCGCAGGCGATCTCGCGCATGGGCGTCCCCGTGAAGGCGATCAACAAGATCGCCGAGGGCTCGCCGCACGTCGTCGACTACATCACCCGCGGCGAGGTCGACCTGGTGATCAACACCCCGACCGGCAGCGGCGCTCGCAGCGACGGATACGAGATCCGCACTGCGGCGGTGCGCCGGGGCATCCCCTGCCTGACGACGATGACCGGCGCGTCGGCGGCGGCGCGGGCGATCTTCGCCCAGCGGGCGGGCGGGGCCGCGGTGCGCTCGCTGCAGGAGCTGCACGCGGAGGCGTCGGTCGGCGGTCATCGGTCATCGGTCCGCGGAACCGGCGGCTCGTGAGCATTCGGACCGCCGCTGGGACCGAGCCTCCGACAGGGGAGGACGGGAGGGTGCTGGCGCCGCCCGGGCGACGACGCGCCGAGGTGACCAGAAACGTCCGCTCGGGCGCCTACAGGATCTTCACCGCCCTCGACCGCGAGGGGCCGGGGCCGCGCGCGGGGCAGTTCTACATGCTGGCGGCTGCGGAGCGCTGGGCGCAGCGCGACCAGCGCCCGTTCCTCCCCAGGGCGTTCGCCGTCGCGGCCGCCACCGCGGCCGAGGGCGGCGTCGAGCTCGACTTCCTCGTCGCCGACGTCGGGCCCGGGACGGAGCGCCTCGCCGCACTGGAGCCCGGCGAGGGTCTGTGGGTCACCGGGCCGCTCGGCGGACCCTTCTCGGCTCCCGGTGAGGTGAGCGCCGGGGCGGCCGGGGCGATCCTGGTCGGAGGGGGCATCGGTGTCGCGACGCTCGCGATCTGGCGCCGCGAGCTGGCGGCGGCCGGGGTCCCGACCCGGGTCCTGCTCGGCTTCCGCGACGGCGACCACTCCGGCGGCCTCGACCTGTTCGACTGCTCCGAGGTCCGCCTTGCCTCCGAGGACGGCCACGCCGGCCACCGGGGCTACGTCACCGACCTGCTCGGGGTGCTGCTGGAGGGGGACGAGGCCGCGACGGCGGCCGTGTACGCGTGCGGCCCGCCGGCGATGCTGGAGGCGGTGCGGGAGATGTGCGCGGCGCGCGGGGTCGGCTGCGAGCTGGCCTTGGAGGCGCCGATGGCGTGCGGGTTTGGGGCGTGCATGGGCTGCGCGGTCCCGCTCGCCGGCGGGGGATACATGCGGCTGTGCGTCGACGGCCCGGTCGTCGAGGGGTCGCGAATCGAGACCGCCCTCGTGGCGGGGTCGGGGCATTGAGAATGGTTGCTAGTTGCTAGTTGCTTGAAGTCGCATGACCAGAAACCAGCAACCAGTCACTAGCGACAACCTCGGCGTTGATGTATGCGGGATGCGCCTGGGCCATCCCGTGCTGAACGGATCGGGGACGTTCGACGCGATCGCGGCCCGGAGGGCGTTCGGGCCGCAGGCGTGGGAACGGTTCCCGTTCTCGGCCTTCGTGTCGAAGACGATCACCCTGCAGCCGCGGGCCGGCAACCCTCCGCCGCGGCTGTTCGAGACGCCCGCCGGGATGATCAACTCGATAGGGCTCCCGAACAAGGGCCTCGACGGCTTCCTCGCCGATGACCTGCCGGCGCTCGGCGAACTCCCGGTGCCGGTGATGGTGTCGGTGATGGGGGAGAGCCACGCCGAGTTCCGGCGCCTGGTCGAGGGGGTCGCTCCCTGCGACGAGGTGGCCGGCGTGGAGCTGAACGTCTCGTGCCCGAATGTCGACTCGGGGCTGATCGTCGGTGAGGAGCCCGGAGAGACCCGATCGCTGCTGTCGGATCTGCGCCCGGTCACCGACAAGCCGCTGATCGTCAAGCTGACCCCGAACGTCGCCGATCCTGCGTCGGTTGCCGCAGCAGCCGAGCAGGGCGGCGCCGACGCGGTGTCGCTGATCAACACGCTGAAGGCGATGGCGATCGACCCCGGGACGCTGCGACCGTGGCTCGGCGCCGGCCGGGGCGGCCTGTCGGGACCGGCGGTTCGCGCGATCGCCCTCGAGCAGGTGCGCTCAGTCGCCTCCGCGGTCGCGATCCCGGTCGTGGGCATGGGTGGAATCGAGAGCGGGGCGGACGCGCTCGAGTTCGTCGCCGCCGGCGCCACCGCCGTCGCGGTCGGGACGGCGAGTTTCCGCGACCCGCTGGCGGGCGAGCGGGTCCGTGCCGAGCTCGCCGCGGCCCTGGAGCGGGCGGGGGGCAAGACCCCGGCGGAGATCCGAGCCGGGGCGATGGCGTAGATCTCGGGTCGAGGTCGATGCGAATTCGCCCGAAAAACCGGCGAATCCCCTTGCGCCCAGCGGCACCGCGGATATACTCGCGCCCGCCCGATGGCCGGACCCTCCGTCGAAACGCCCGCCGCTACCGCTGTTCCGGAGAGAACCCACGACCAGCGGATGAAGGCCCTCAAGCGGGCGAACGAGATCCGGACCAAGCGGGCGAAGCTGAAGCGGGACTTGAAGGCCGGCAAGGCGAAGATCGAGACTCTGCTGCTGGATCCGCCCGAGTACGTGATGTCCGCGAAGGCGTTCGACATGATCCTCGCGGTGCCGAAGTACGGGCGCGTGAAGGCGAACCGGATCCTCGGGCAGTGCAGAATCTCGCCCAGCAAGACGATCGGCGGCCTGTCGGAACGCCAGCGCGCCGAGCTGGTCAACCAGCTGCGCCGATAGCCCGCGCGAGGCCGGGGCGCGCATCCCCGGTTGAGGCTTAATCCCTGCAAATGGCGAAGGTCTTCGTCATCACGGGACCCAGCGGGGTGGGGAAGGGGACGCTGATCGCGCGGCTGCTGGAGCGGATCCCCGGACTAGAGCTGTCGGTCTCGGCGACGACGCGGCCGCCGCGCCCGGGCGAGGTCGACGGACGCGACTACCACTTCCTCGACCCGGACGAGTTCGGGCGCCGGGCGGAGGCCGGGGAGTTCCTCGAGCACGC
>DATAFB010000015.1:0-19319 GCA_036257695.1 Solirubrobacterales bacterium
ATCCGCCGTCTGCTGACCCTGGTCACGCTGCGCCGCTTCAGCGCCGGCCAACGGGTGGTGTTCTGGACCACCGATCGGGTGGCGAGCCGCCCGCGGCCTCGGCGCCCGTCCTACGACGTCGAGGGCACCGCGCAAGAGGTCCCCGACGAACCCGGCGGAGACTCCGCGGACCGGCGCACGCTGCCGCCGTGAGCGCGAGGCTGGAATCAGGGTCCCGCCCTGGGCGGGGAATTTGGTGTTGGGCCGAGCGCGAACACCTGGTGATGTGAGCCCGGCGCTGAGCGTCGACTTCGTCGACCCCGAGCGCGGCGCGGCCGCGCTGCTTCGCGTCGCGGCAGCGAACGGCGACGGCGGCGCGTGGCTGGCGGTCGACGACGGGCGCGCGATCGGGGGCGAGGCCGGGCCCGAGGCGCTCAGGATCGCCGACGACGGCGACCGCGCCGTCGCCTCGCTGACCGTCGACGCCGGCGGGCTCGAGCTCGCGGCGAGCCGCGTCGTCGGAGTCGACCTCGCCGAGAGCTCGCAGTTCGCGGACGCCACGGGGTCCACCCTCGAGGCGAGCGCCGCGCGGGTCGAGGGCCGGTGGGAGATCGGCGACCGTCGTCGAGTCGAGGCTTCGGGGCGGATCATCCGGATGTCGGCAGATCCGGACTGGACCAGGGTCGAGCTCGTTCGGGCCCTGACCGCGGTGCTCGACGACGGCTCGCTGGTGGTCGTTGCCGCGGCCCGGCCAGCCGGCGCCGCCGGGCACGGCGACGAGGTCGTCGATGCGGTGCTCGTCGACGCGGACGGCGCGGTGACCCGGTTCGACGAGGCGCTGCTGTCGACGGAATACGGCCCGGACGGGAGCCACCGCCGCGCGGGGGTGGAGCTGTGGGCCCCGGGCGACGCCGCGCCGCTGCGCGGCGCCGGGACGACGATCGGCGGCGCCGGCCCGGTCGCGTTCCTGCGCTTCAGCGTCAACGGCTCCGCGGGGACGGCAAGATACGAGCTCGTGAGGCGGGCCTGATGGCGATCCGCGCGGTGATCTCCGACTTCGGCGGCGTGCTGACGACCCCGCTGTTGCACTCTTTCGTCGCCTTCCAGGACGAGACGGGGATCTCGTTCGAGGTGCTCGGCAAGGCGATGCAGGCGGCCGCGGAGCGCAACGGCGCCTACCCCCTGTTCGAGCTCGAGAAGGGCAACATGACCGAGGCCGACTTCCTCGAGCTGCTGCGCGACAACCTCGAGTCCGAGCTCGGGCACCGGCCGGAGCTGCACCGGTTCAGGGAGATCTACTTCGACGCCCTGGAGCCGAACGAGCCGATGATCGAGCTGATGCGCGACTTGCAGCGCCGCGAGTTCCGGATGGCGCTGCTGACCAACAACGTGCGCGAGTGGGAGCCGCTGTGGCGCTCGATGCTGCCGGTGGACGAGATATTCGAGCTGATCGTCGACTCCGCCTTCGTCGGGATGCGCAAGCCGGAGGCGGAGATCTACGAGCTGACCGTCGAGCGGATCGCCGGCGTGGCGGCGGCCGAGTGCGTGTTCGTCGACGACACCGAGGTCAACTGCGACGCCGCGCGGGAGCTGGGGATGGCCGCGGTCCAGTTCCGCGACAACGAGCAGGCGATCGCCGAGATCGAGGCGGCCGTCGCCGGCTGACGGCCTAGTTCTCGGAGCCGCAGCGGTCCCAGACGTAGAGCTCGACCGCCTCGGCGGCGAGCTCCATCAGGCGCGGGCCGGACAGCCACCCGAGGACGGTCTCGAGCGCCCGCTCCTCGGTGACGCCGCGGTCGACCGCCTCCTCGCCGCGGAAGCCCGCCGCCAGCTTCAGCGCCTCGCGCCGGTGCTCGCCGAGCGTCGGGAAGGCACCCATGAGGAAGTCCCTGTTGGGCACCGGATGGCCGACCTGGAGCGACGCGTGCCACGCCGCGAGCATCGAGATGTCGTGCTCGTCGAGCTCGGCGATCGCCTTCGCGTAGTGTGCCTCGAGCTCGTCGTCGGGGATCTCGTCCACCCACGCGCGGACGGCTTCGCCGAGCAGCTGGCGGCGGGCCTCGCGACCGACGGAGTCGGCCACGGCCCGGATGGCATCGGCTGGGTCGATGAAGCACAGGGGCATCGCGCGGCAAAGATAGTGCCGCCGTCCGACGGAACGGACGGCGCCGCGGACGGACCTATGCTGAATCCATGTCCCTGTCGCTGATCGTCGGACCGCCGAACTCGGGCCGCGCCGGGGAGATCCGCGCGCGGCTGGTGGAGACGCTCGGCCGCGACCCGGTCCTGGTCGTGCCGACGCTCGAGGACGCCTCGCGCTTCGAGCGCGAGCTGTGCGAGCCGGGCGACGCCGTCCTCGGGGCGTCGATCCTCACCTTCGAGCGCCTCTTCGACGAGGTCGCGCGGGCGACCGGCGCATCGGTCCCCCCGCCTCTCACCGCGGCCCAGGCCGACCACGTCGTGCGCCGCGCCATAGCCTCGACCGAGCTTCGAATCCTGCGCCGCTCCTCGCGGCGACCGGGATTCGCCGTTGCCCTCGGAGCGCTGATCGACGAGCTACAGGCGGCGTGCCTCGACCCACGTACGGTTGCCACGCTGGCGGAGGACGGCGACGACTCCGCGTACCTCGGGGAGCTCGCCGCGCTGTTCGCCGCCTACGTCTCGTTGCGCGACGAGCTCGGTGTCGGCGACTCCCACGTCGTGGCGGCGAACGCCACGGCCTCGGTTCGCGGGAACGCGGACGCGTGGGGATCGCGGCCGGTGCTCCTGTACGGCTTCGACGACATGACCGTCGAGCAGCTCGAGCTCGTCGGGGCGCTGGCCGACGCGACCGAGGTCACGGCGACGGTGACGTTCGAGGACCGCGACGCGCTGACGGCGCGGTCGGCCCTGCGCGGCGAGCTCGTCGCTCGGGGGGGCGAGGTCGTCGCCGAGACGAGCCCCGATCCCGCCAACACCGAAAGCCCGGTCCTCTACCACCTCGAGCGGGGGTTCCTCGTCGGGGGCTGCGAGCGGCAGCCGCTCGATCCCGGCCTCGTGCTGATGGAGGCGGCGGGCGAGCGCGGTCACGCGGAACAGATCGGAGTTGAGATCGCGCGCCTGCTCGTGGCCGGGGTCCGACCCGACGAGATCGCGGTCGTGCTGCGCAGCCCCGACCGCGACGGGCCGCTGTACGAGTCGGTGCTGACGACGCTCGGGATTCCCGCCGCCGTCGAGGCCCGGGTCCCGCTCGCGCGAACGGCGCTGGGTCGCGGGCTCTCGGCCCTGATCCGGACTGCGTCCGGCTCCGGGACCGCCGACGACCTGCTCGCGTTCGTCCGCACGCCGGGCCGCGCGCATCCCGACCAGGCCGACTGGCTGGAGCGCCGGATCCGCAGGCGCCGCCTGCGCACGGCCGACGCGGCGCTCGAGCAGTGGCGGGGGCGAGATCTGTTCGAGCTCGAAGACCTGCGCGGCGCGCGCGGCGCGCGCCAGTTCCTGCGCGAGCTGGCGCGACTCGCCCGGGCGATCGCCGAGCACCCGTATGAGCGCGGCGCGCCCCGGCTCGAGCGCGAGCGCGCCGTGGAGCTACGGGCGGCCGCGATCGCCGCCGGCGCGCTCGAGGAGCTGGCCGCCCTGCCCGGCCTCGACGACGGCGCCGCGGAGGCGATCGCGTGCCTGGACGCGCTCGAGGTCCCGCTGTGGCGCGGACCGAGCGACGACCACGTCCGCGTCACCAGCCCCTACCGGCTACGCGCCCGGCGCGTCCAGCACCTGTTCGTCGCCTCCCTCCAAGAGGGTGCGTTCCCGCGCTCCGATGCCGGCGACCCGCTGCTGTCGGACGAGCAACGCGCCACGGTGTCGGTTCCACGGCGCGCGGACACCGCCGACGAGGAGCGCTACCTGTTCTACGTCTGCCTGTCGCGTCCCACCCACCGGCTCCACCTGTGCTGGCGGAGCTGCGACGAGGACGGCGCGCCGACGGCGCGCTCACCGCTGCTCGACGACGTCCGCGACCTGCTCGATCCGGCGCCGCCTGCGGCCGAGCCCGACCCGCTCGAGTCCGAAGTCCGCCGCCGAGGCCTCGCCGAGGTGACGCTCGCCGCCGACGCCGCCCCGACACCGGACCAGCTCGCGCGGCCGCTGGCCGCGATGCCGCGCCGAAACGGCGTCGCGATCCCCGAGCGGCTGGAGCTGGACCGCTCGGTCGCGGAGACACTGCGTCGGCGGCTCGACCGGGCCGCGGAGCGCGCGGACCTCGCCCCGGGGCCGCTGCGAGTCCCGGCGGTGCTCGACGCGCTGCGGGGGCGCAAGGCGTTCGGGGGAACGACGCTTGAGGAGTACGCCGTGTGCTCGTACCGCTGGTTCGTCGACCACGAGCTCGGCCCGCGGCCGCTCGACCCCGACCCCGATCCCCTCCTCCACGGCTCGGCGATGCACCGGGTGCTCGAGGAGCTCTACCGCGACCCGCCGGGTAGCGCGCCCCGACCGCGCCCCGAGACCCTCGAGGCGTGGAGGCGCCGCGCCGCGGAGCTGATCGAATCGCTCGCCGAGGAGCTGCGTCTCGGTGGCGACGACGCGCGAGCGAGGGCCGCCCGTGCGCGCGTCGAGGCGCTTATCAGCGGCTTCCTGGGACGCGATGCGCGATCCACCACGTCGCTGCGGCCCGATCCCGGGCTCGTCGAGGCGGGCTTCGGGCGCGAGGGCGACACCAAGCCGGCGCTCGACCTCGGCGACTTCGCGCTCCACGGCAAGATCGACCGCGTCGACGTCAGCGCCGGGGGCGAAGCGGGCCTGATCCGCGACTACAAGCTCTCGCGTGCGGTCACGCCGGCGGCGAAGCTCGAGGCGGAGGGCAAGCTCCAGCTGCCGCTGTACGCGCTCGCGCTCGACCGTCTGTGGGGAATACCGCCGCTCGGCGGCGTATACGAGCCGCTCGGGGCGACCGACGACCGCCGCCCCCGGGGCTTCCTCCGTGGCGACGAGAAGGACGGAGCGCTCGACGGGCTCGATCTCGTGTCCACCGACCTGCTTCCGGACGACCGCTTCGAGGAGGTGCTCGCCGGCGCCGCCGAGCGAGCCCGGCGGATCGCCGCGGCGATGCGGGAGGGCAGGATCGACCGCGACCCGATCGACGACGAGTGCCCCAGGTACTGCACGTTCCAGGCGATCTGCCGCCGCGAGCGCGCGCCGCGCCAGGTCGACCCGGCCGAGGAGGACGAGGAGATGGAGGCGCCGTGAGCGGTGGCCAGCTGCAGCTCGGCGTCGACTCGCCCGGCGCGACCGAGCCGACGCCGGAGCAGCGTCGGGCGATCGAGTCACGGGACCGCGACGTGCTGCTCGAGGCGGGTGCCGGGACCGGGAAGACGCTGGTGCTGGTGGAGCGGTTCAGCGCCGCGGTCGAGGACCACGGAACGATCGACGCGGTGCTGGCGTTCACGTTCACGGAGCGCGCCGCCGGCGAGCTGCGCCATCGGATCAGGGTGGAGCTGGGCGCGCGGGCCGAGGCAGCGAGCAGGGACGGGGACGTCGGGCGCTCCGATCTGCTCGCGGCGATGAGCCGCGACAGCGAGCGGGCTTGGATCTCAACGATTCACGGGTTCTGCCGCCGGCTGCTCAGCTCTCATTCGGTGCCGCTCGGGCTCGACCCCAGGTTCAGGGTCCTCGACGAGCCCGAGACCCACCGGATCGCGACGCGCGCGTTCGACGACGCGCTCGAGAACCTGCTCGCGGACGGCGACCACGAAGCCGCGCGCCTGGTCGCCGCGATCGGGATCTTCGCGCTGCGCGACATGGTGCGGACCGCACACGACGAGCTGCGGAGCCTCGGCCACCCCGAGGCCGAGCTCCCGCGTCCGCTCCCCGCCGACGCGGCCGCGGCGATCCGCGGCCTGGTCGACGCCGCCCGCGCGGCGCTGACGGAGTGCCGGGACTCGCGCGGCGGGCAGGCGAACATCGACCTGATCTCCGACGCCGCAGCCCTCGACCCGGACGCCCCTCGAACCGAGGCCGAGGTCGGCGCGTTGGAGCTGAGCTCGAGCGCTGCGGCGTTCTCGGGGCCCGCGTGCGAGCGCTACAGGGAGGCATGGAGGGCCGCGCGGCGTGCCGTCGTCGAGCACGAGGCCGCCGACCTCTTCGGCCATCTCGCGGAGCTCGTGCGGAGCTTCGGCCGCAGGTTCGCCGAGCTCAAGCGGGAGCGCTCCGGGCTCGACTTCGAGGACCTGCAGCTGGACGCGCTTCGGCTCCTGCGCGATCACCCCGGGATCGCCCGCGTCTACCGCGACCGGTTCCGCCACGTGATGGTCGACGAGTTCCAGGACACGAACGAGGTCCAGCTGGCCCTCGTGCGCGAGCTGGCCGGGCCCGACACCCGCGTGTTCGCCGTCGGCGACGAGTTCCAGTCGATCTACAGCTTCCGCCACGCGGACCTGCGGGTGTTCAGGCGCGAGCGGCAGCGCATCAGCGCCGAGCCCCCGGAGCGCGCCGAGGTGCTCCCGCTGAGCGGCAACTTCCGCTCCCGGCCCGAGATCGTCGCCACCGCCAACTTCATCGGCGACGCGCTGCTCGAGGACTATCGGCCGATCACGGTCGCCGAGCTGCCCCCGGGCGAGAGCGGTGAGGGGCCAGCGGTCGAGCTGCTGCTCACCCCGGGCGGCGCGGAGTGGAAGCGGGAGGAGCTCGGCATTCAGCTGCCCGGCGACTACCCGTCGCCTCCCGACCGCGTCGCCGAGGCCCGCTTCCTCGCCGCCAGGCTGGGGGAGCTGCGCGACGGGGGAGTCCCTCCCGGGGACATGGTCGTGCTGCTGCGCGCCTTCACCCACCTGGCGCCGTTCGAGGAGGAGCTCGAGCGGGCCGGGTTGTCGCCGTACGTCGTCGGCGGGCGCGGGTACTGGTCGCAACAGCAGGTCGACGACCTGCGGCGGCTGCTCGGAGTCGTCGCGAACCCGCTCGACGACAACTGCCTGCTCGGCGCCCTGTCGTCGCCCGCGTGCGCCGTGCTCCCCGACACGCTGTGGCTCCTGCGCCGGGCGACCCCGGAGTGGATGCCGCTGTGGCCGACGATCGAGCGCCGGTTCGGTCGCGGCGAGCCCGCGGAGGACGAAGACGCGGAGGGCTGGCTGGCGGCGATTCCCGACCGCGACTCGGAACGGCTGCGAGAGTTCTGCGCGACGCTCGCCGGGCTTCGCGAGGATGCCCCGCGCATCGGCCTCGAGGAGCTCGTCGACCGGACGATGACCCGGTTCGGATACGACCTCGCCACCCTGATGCTGCGGCGGGGGCCGCGCCGGTTCGCCAACGCCCGCAAGCTGATGCGGATGGCTCGGGCGTACGAGGCCGCCGAGGGGCGCGACCTGCGCGGCTTCCTGTCGTCGCTCGACGAGGCGGCGAGCCGGTCGGACCGCGAGGGGGAGGCCGCGACCGAGGCCGAGGAGCACGACGGCGTACGCGTGATGACGGTGCACGCGGCCAAGGGGCTCGAGTTCCCCGTCGTCGCGGTCGCCGATCTCGGCCGCCGCCTGCTCGCTCCTCGGCGGCCAAGCGTTCGGATCGACCGCGCCGAAACCGAAGACGACGAGCCAGCGCCGGCTCGGATCGGTGTGCGCCTCGCCCGCTTCGGCGCCAGGTCGGTGCCGCTGTACCAGTACGAGGAGCTGATCGCGGAGGCGGAGCTCGACGAGGCGGCGGAGAGCTGCCGTCTCGCGTACGTCGCGGCGACCCGGGCCGAGGACCATCTGATCCTCAGCGGCTGCTACTCGGAGGGCAGGGTGGCCGACCCCGTGCCGGCGGACGAGCTTCCCGCCGGCACGCCGGTCGTCGAGCGGCTGCTGCGCGCGCGTGGCATCACCGAGCCGGAGGACGGGATCGTCGAGCTCCCGCCGCCCCTCCCCCGCCCCGGCCTCGAAGCGAGCTTCGACGCGGCCCGCGTCGCGGTTTCGGTGAACCCCCCCGAACGCGACGCCTTCCGGGCTCTGTCCCGCTCGAGCTCGAACGGCGCCGATCCGCCCCCGGAGCCGGAGGGCAAGCCCCCGCTCTTGACCGCACGACCGCGGCCACAGCCTCCGTCGGGCGATCTCTCCTACTCGGCGCTCGCCGCCTACGGGCGCTGCGGGTACCGGTTCTACGTCGAGCGCGTTCTCGGGATGCCGAGCCTCGACCGCGACAACCGGTCGGCGGACGGCGAGCCGGCCGGGAGCGTGCGGCGGTTTGCGTTCGGCAACGCGGTCCACGCGTTGCTCGAGTGGAGCGCCCAGTACGGCTGGCGCACCCCGTCCGACGAGCTGTGCGCCGAGCTGCTGCGCAGCGAGGGGATCGCCGCGGCGGCCGAGGAGCTGGACCGGGCACGGGGAATGGTCGAGCGCTGGCTCGAGTCCGAGCTGTGCTCCGAGCTCCGCGATGCGCGCGCACGCGTGCGGCCGGAGATGCCCTTCCTGCTTCCGATCGGCGGCTCGATCGTCCGCGGGGCGATCGACCTGTACGCCGACACCGGCGACGGCCCCCTGGTCGTCGACTACAAGACCGATTCGCTCGCCGACGCAAATCCCGACGAGCTCGTCGACCGCTACTCGGTCCAGCGCCAGATCTACGCGCTCGCGGTGGCCGGCGGCTCCGCACCGGTGAGGACGGCGTTCGCGTTTTTGGACTCCGGGGGCTACCCCGTCGCCGCGGGCTTCGACGGTGAATCGCTCGAGCGCGCGCGCGAGGAGCTCGAGCGGCTCGTCGCCGGCGTCGGCGCAGGCCGGTACGAGGTCACGGGGTCGCCACACTGGGCGCTGTGTCACGACTGTCCTGCGCGCCCGCACCTGTGCTCGCACGGCAAGGAGGCGACGGCCGGCCGACTCCGGTGAACGCATGACGACGCGCATCGGCCTGTTCGCCTACGGATCGCTGGTCGATCCGGACAGCGCGGCGCGGACGCTCGGCCGCGAGCTCCCGCCTCCGGTCGCGGGGCGGCTCGACGGCTGGCGCCGGCGGTGGTCGCAGTTCCGCGACAACCTCGCGGTCGAGAAGACATTCGCGCGCCGGGATGGCGGCGAGATGCCGCGGCACCTGCTGGGACTGAACATGGAGCGCTCCGGGTCGGGCGACGAGGCCCCGAACGGTGCCCTGCTCGAGGTCTGCGAGGAGGAGCTTCTGCGCCTCGACGTGCGCGAGCTGCGCTACGACCGGATCGAGGTTCCGGCCGGCGGCGGGTTCGACCGCGTGTTCACCTACACCGCCAAGCCGGTGAACTTCGCGCCCCAGCCGCCCCCCGACTCGGGCATCGTCCGCGCGTACGTCGAATTCGTCGAGGCGGCGTTCGCGGGGCTCGGCGACGCCGAGCTGGGCCTGTTCCGGGAGACGACCGCGCCGCCGCCGGTCGAGCTCGTAGACGCGGTGCTGGTCCGCGACCGCATCCCGCCCGGCAATCCGCGCGAGTGGTAGCGGGCGGGGCTACGCTTGGCGCGATGCGGGTGATGTTCCTGATCTGGAGCGTCGTGATCATCACCGGTCTCGTCGCCTTCTCCATCATCGGGCTCAGCCACCACTGAGCCCCGACAAGGAGGGATTCATGCGTCGCTTCCTGCGCGAGAACTCGCTGTCGATCTTCTTCTTCGTCATCTTCGTCGCGGCGCTGTGCGGCCAGGCGATCGCGGGTCACAGCCTCTACAACCAGGAGGCGCTCACGCACGGCGACTCCTCGATCTCCCTGTGGCGGTACGTGACGTCGTCGAGCTTCGGCCAGGCGGTGATGGAGAACTGGCAGTCCGAGTACCTCCAGTTCACCCTGTTCATGCTCGCGACCGTGTGGCTGCTGCAGCGGGGCTCCCCGGAGTCGAAGGAGCTCGATGCCGCGGGCACGGAGGATGACCGCGAGCAGCGCGTGCGCGAGCACGCCCACCCGAAGTCCCCCCTGTGGGCCCGCACCGGCGGGATCCGGACCGCGATCTACTCCAACTCGCTGCTGATCGCGATGCTCGTGATCTTCCTCGGCTCGTGGTTCGCGCAGTCGGTCACCGGCTGGACCGACTTCAACGACGAGCAGCGCACCCACGGGGACCCGGCCGTCTCGTGGTGGACCTACGTCGGCTCGTCGACCTTCTGGGAGTCGACGTTCCAGAACTGGCAGTCGGAGTTCCTCGCCGTGGGGTCGTTCATCGTCCTCGCGATCTTCCTCCGCCAGCGCGGATCGCCCGAGTCGAAGCCGGTCGGTGCCCCGCATCAGGCCACGGGCTCCGAGGGGTAGGAGGTTTGAGCCCGACGGGAGACGGGTAGAGATCCCGCACTCAGCAGCGGCATGACCCAGACGATGGACAAGGGGACACTCGACCAGGAAGGTCTGGAACGGGTCCTGGGTGTGTTCGAGCGCAACTACCGGCTCAGCTCGGCGGACTTCTTCCGCGCCCACATGCGCAACGAGCCGCCCGCCGCGGACCTCTCGGCGTGGCACCGCGAGATCTGGTCCGGGACCTACCGCCAGTGGCTGCGCCGGCAGGGCTCCGAGGAGTCCTGGCGCCCGGTCGGCTAGCTGCTTCCGGCGGCGCCCGCGTTCCAGCGCTTCGCCCACGCCCGCAGCTCGCGGATCGCGGGGCCGAGCTCGCGGCCCTTGTCGGTGAGCGAGTACGACACGCGCGCGGGGCTCCCGGCGTGGACCGAGCGTTCGACGAGCCCCTGACGCTCGAGCTCGCGTAGCCGCTGCGACAGCAACCGGTCCGAGAGCCCCGGGATCGACTGCGACAGCTCGGCGAAGTAATGCGGCCGCTCGCTGAGCGCCCACAGGATCGCCCCCGTCCACCGCCTGCCGATCATCTCCACCGCCGCGTGGTAGTCGGGACACACACGCGTAGCCCCGCTGCCGTTCGAGGTGCGCGCCGACATAGGTCGAGGGTACAGAGTGGGTTGCTGGCAACTGGTTGCTTGTTGCTGGATCTCCAGCTACCAGCTGCCAGCTCCTAGCAACTAGGCCAGGCACGGGCCCGTATCCACGGCTCCGCTCACGCGTCGCACGCTGCGGGCCACCACGCTATTCGGCACGCCGAGCCCGCCGGGCGGCCGCTCCCCGACCGCGGCGGCGAACACCGTCGTCAGCACCCGCCCGTCGGCGTCGACGGCGGGGCCGCCCGAGTTGCCGGTGCGAACCCTGCCCCGGAACGACGTCATTTGCCGCTGCACCGGGCCGCGCCCGTACGCGTCCTCGCTCACCACCGAGGCGGTGCGGCCGATGCGGGCCGGCGAGACCGTGAACGGCCCGTTCTCCGGATAGCCGAGGACCGCGGCGGGCGTCCCTCGTGGTGCGGACGGCGCGAGCTCGAGCGGCGGCGCGCCGACGGCGTCGACCCGCAGCACCGCGAGGTCGTTGGCGGGCTCATACGCGACCGCGGCGGCGTCGAGCTCCTCGCCCGTTCGCAGCGTGACCGTCGTGTCGTCCTGGCCCGCGACGACATGGGCGTTGGTGACCACGAGGCCAGCCGCCGCGACCCACCCGGAGCCCGAGACGCCGAGACCGCACGCCGTCCCCAGGACGCGCACGACGCTCTCGTCCGCGCGCTCCACGTCGGGGTCCTGTGCGATCCCCGAGTCCGGCCTCGCGACACGGGCCTCCGGGCCCCGCACCCTCGGCGTGGGATCGATGCGGTTCAGCACCCGGAGGATCGGGCCGGACGGCGGCAGGAGATCGTTGAGCCCTCTCAGGATCGCCGAGCGCTGGATCGCCGGGCGCAGCTCCCCCGCGCCGGGCGTGTGCAGCGCGACCGCGCCCACGACCCACGCCAGCCCGAGGCCGAGCGCCGCGAGCAGCACCGCGCCCCCGACACCGTCCGCGGACGCGCCGACCCGGCCGCGCACCCACCTCGCGCGCGCGGCGCGGGCGACCCCCTCCATCGTCACCGCCGCGATCCCCCCGAGCAGGAGACCGCCGAGCAGCGCCGTGACCGGCGCGTACGGGGACTTCGACCCTTCCTCGAGCAGCTCCGGACCCAACCGGGAGCCGAGCACCGCCCCACCGGCGAACCCGGCGAGCGACAGCGCGCCGACCAGCAGCCCCTGCTGGTAGCCCCACAGCGCCAGCACGGCCACCGCCGCGACCACGATCCAGTCGATCGCGGTCATCCTTCGGCCCCTCGGGATCGCATCGCGGAATCATCCCCGACCCCGCGCCGAGCGTCGCGGCCTCGACATGCCGAGCGGCTAGCCTTCCCCCGGTTGAGCCCGATCAGTCCCCAGGCGGAGCGACGCCGCCGGATAGTCACGCGCCTGCTCCCGGTGGTGGTAATCGGCGCTGCAGCGTTCGTGGCCGGCATGCTGGTCGGGGGCACCTCGGCGTCCGAGGAGACCGCGAGCCGGTTCGTCGACGCCTGGGCGCGCGAGGACTTCGAGGCGATGCACGGCGAGCTCTCGCCGGGGGCCGCGCGCCGCTACCCGCTGGGGCGCTTCACGACCATGTACGAGGAGGCCGAGGTCACGGGCACGGTCGCGCGGCTCGAGGGCGGCGACCCCGACGGCACCGGGAGCATTTCCGGCCAGGAGGTCGTGAACCTGCCCGTCACCGTCCACACCCACGCGTTCGGCGAGATATCCGCGAACCTGGCCCTGCCGGTCGACGGCGCCGAGTTGGCGTGGCGGCCGCACCTCGTGTTCCCCGGGCTGGCGCCGGGCGAGGAGCTGGACCGCAACGTCGAGGTCCCCGAGCGCGCTCCGATCCTCGCCCGCGACCGCACCCCGCTGGCCGAGGGCGACGGCGCCGCGCGCAGCTCGCCGGTCGGCGGCGCGACGCTGTACGTCGCCGGCGAGCTCGGCGCGCCAAAGGGCGAGCAGGCGGTCGCTGTGCAGCGACGCGGGTTCCCGGTCGGCACCCTGGTCGGGACGAGCGGGCTCGAGCTGGCGTTCGAGACGCGCCTCGCCGGGCAGCCGGGGGGCGAGCTGATTGCGGTCGGAGGCCAGGGCGGGACGAAGCGGGTGCTGGGCGCCGCCGACCCGGTGGAGGGGGAACCGGTGCGGACGACGATCAACCCCGATCTTCAGGAGGCGACCGCCGAGGCGCTCGGCAACACCTTCGGGGGCGTCGCGGTGCTCGACGCGAAGAACGGGAACGTGCTCGGATTGGCCGGGATCGCGTTCTCGTCGCCGCAGCCGCCCGGCTCGACGTTCAAGATCGTGACCACGGTCGCCGCGCTCGAGGCCGGCGTGGTCAAGCTCAGCGACACGTTCCCGGTCGAGACGTCGACCGTCGTCGGCGGTCGCGAGATCAGCAACGCGCACGACGAGCCGTGCGGGGGCACGTTCACGCAGAGCTTCGCGCGATCCTGCAACACCGTCTTCGCGCCACTCGGCCCGGAGATCGGGAACGACGGGCTCGTGAACACGTCGGAGCGGTTCGGCTTCAACTCTCCCCCCACCCTGTACAACGCCGAGGCGAGGGCGATCACCGAGCCCGGCGAGAGCACCATCCCGACCTCGATCGGGACCGATCTCGACCTCGGGGTGAGCGCGATCGGGCAGGGCGAGGTGCTCGCGACCCCGCTCGAGCTTGCGTCGATCTCGCAGACGATCGCCGCCGGCGGCGTCAGGAGCCCGACGCCGATGGTCACCGAGCCCGAACTCGGCCCCGACGCCGAGCCGGTCAAGGTGACGTCGGGGAAGATCGCGTCGACCGTCCGCGACCTTATGGTCGGCGTGGTCGAGGGCGGCACGGGGACCGCCGCGGCGATCCCCGGCGTCGAGGTCGCGGGAAAGACCGGGACCGCCGAGCTCGGCCCGGCTCCCGTGTCCCCTGAGGAGCAGGGGGGCGAGCAGGAGCAGGAGCAGGACGCATGGTTCACCGCCTTCGCACCGGCGGGAAACCCCAAGCTCGCCGTGGCTGTCCTGGTCGCGAGCACGACCGAGGACGGGGGCACGGTCGCCGCCCCGATTGCCCGCGAGGTCCTGGCCGCGGGGCTCTAGATATCTAGCTCGACGAGGGCATCCTCGCCCGACTCGGACGGGATGTGGAGCTCGATGGGGCGATTCTCGGTCACCGCGCGATCGACGCGGAACAGGACCATCCCGCCCTGGATCGGCCCGCTCGCCGCGGGGGTGTCGGGCGCGGGCACCTCGTCCCCGGGCGGCACCGTCACCCCGAGCTCGAGCGCGTACTCGCTGTCGCTGCGAAGCGGCTCGTAGGTGTTGTCGCGGGTGTCGGTGATCCTCATCTCCTCGGGGAGCTGCTGGGGCTCATCGCCCTCGTTGTCGACGGTCATGAACACCGCGAGGTAGTCCTCGTCGGGCGGAACACGGGGCTGACCGCGCAGGTAGGCCTCGTCCTCGGGATCGCTCGGGTTGAGAAACCGCGTGATCTGGACGTTGTAGAGAAGCTCACCGAGCTCGACGGGCTCGCCCTCAACGACCTCGTGGTCCTCCTCGTCCTCCCCGCACCCCGCGACGAGCGCGCCCGCGACGAGCACGAGCACCGCGACGAGCCCCAGTCTCGATCGGCATCGCATCGGCGGCGGAGTCTAGTGGCGGACCGCGCTCGGAAGCGTGGGGATGCGGTCCTCGCCGGCGACCTGCACGCGCGCGACGGGCCTTCCGGCCTCGAGCGTGTCCTTGAGGCGCCGCAGGGCGCGCGACCATCGGCGCCGGAACCACCTCCGCGCGCCGAGCAGCTCCTTGGCCCGGTCGATCGGGTGCGAGGGCTCGGTCCAGAACGTGAGCGAGACCTCGGTCGTCGAGCCCGGCCGGGTGAGCAGCTCCCACACGGTGTGCACCGGGATCCGGTCCTGGCGGCCCCCCCGGCCACGTTCGCGGACCATGTACGGCGGCTCGAGCTCGTCGATCACGGTCTCGATCCACATCCGGGCGGCTCGCCGCTCGACGCGAAAGCGCGCCGCCGCCCCGACGCCGGTCGATGGGATCCGCTCGAGGTAGAAGCGGCCGATGAAGTGATCGGTGAACGCCGGCCGGTTGGCAAGGTCGGCGACGAACGCGAACACCTGCTCGCGGGGGCAGTCGATCGTGGCGCGGGCGGTCACCGGGAGCATCGGCGGCGGGATTGTACGCGCGCCGACCGGGCATGGGTCCGTTACTACAAAGTGGCATACGTGCAGCGGTTTTGTGATCGCAAAGTCCAACACTTGACGCTCGCGTTATGCTCGACGGCGAAGGTCCACAGGAGGAGAAGGGCTTTGCAGTCCGATCCAGGCCGGAGGATCCACGAGGCGGGCAGGGTTGCGGGCGGGGGTTCCTACACGTGCGTGGGCTGCGGTTTCGCGGTCACGCTCGCGTCGCTCGACCCGATCCCGGTGTGCTCGAGCTGCGGCGAGACGCGCTTCGTTCGTGCCTCGATGTTCGAGCAGCCGACGGTCGACATCGACGCGATCGAGGTCGGGCTCGAGCCCGGGTGGCTCGAGGGGACGCGCGATCGCCTCGCCGACGAGGGGCGCAGCGACCAGTTCCTCGCCTTCGAGGGTGACGACGAGATCTCGGTGGTTCGCGTCCCCGAGGGATGGACGCGGATAGGACGCAGCGCGTCAGCCGAGATCCGCCTCGACGACCCCACGGTCTCGCGCCGCCACGCAGTCGTCGTGCGCACGCCCGAGGGCGACCTGCGGGCACTCGACGACCGCAGCCTCAACGGGGTGTTCGTCAACGGGGACGCCGTCGACTGGAGCGCCCTGTCCGACGGCGACGAGCTCGCGATCGGCCGCTACCGCCTGTACGTCATCGACACCACCGCCGCAGCGGCCGAGGCCGGCGACAACGCCCCGGCGCTCAACGGCTAACCGACGCCGATCTCGACGAAGTCGCCCGCGCCGCACCCGGCAGCGCGGCGAACCCGGCCGCGCGGCACCATCGGGTCGGCGATCGCCCGCGCCTTCGCCACCGCCCGGCGCACCCCCCTCGCGCACGCCGCCACGCGGCTACTCGGTCGAGATCGAGGGGTCGGCCTGAACCTTGTGGGGGACGATCATCAGGAAGCTGTCGCCCGCGGCGGCGGCCAGCGACCTGATCCGGTCGGCCTCGTCCTCCTGCTCGGTGGCCCGCAGCTCGTCCGCGTAGTGACCGAGGAGGTCGTCGACGTCGAGCAGGCCCTCGGCGTCGAGCTCCTGCAGCTCGACCTTCGCCCCGGCGCCGAGGCGGCGCTCGATCGCCTCGCGGTCGAGGTTCCACTCGGGGTTCACTCGAACGTAGACGCGGCCGCCCGTCATCCCGGCGCACGCCCACGGGCCGATATCGCCGAGGACGACGGCGCGGCCCGAGGTCATGTACTCGAACGCGAAGCCCTTCGCGTTGGCGCGGTCGACGATGCCGCCGCGGGAGTCGTCGAGGGGCTCCGCGGGCTCCCCGCCGAGCACGACGTCGGCGCCCGACAGGCGGATGCAGAAGCGGGAGTCCGCCGAGCCCTGCACGAACAGGCGCCCGCGCTGGGCGCCGTACGCGAACGACTTCCCGACCGACCCGTTGAGGCGCCGGCCGTCGCCGTTGCGCCCCTTCATGATCGACACCGTGCCGCCCAGCATCGTCTTGCCAACGCCGTCCTGGGCACCGCCCTCGACCCGCACCACCAGGCCCCAGGCGTTGAAGGCGCCGAAGCCCTGGCCGGCGACCGAGCCGCCGTTGAACTCGAGCTCGGCGAGCACGTCCTCGGTCCCCTCGGGAGCGCCCTCGTAGATCCGGGCGCGCGAGATCGCGCCCGCGAGCTCGGTCCCCAGCACGCGGTCGTGGGCGTCCGTCGCCCGCGGGAACTCCTGCCTCACGGGCGCGCCCGAGAACATGGTGCCGGCCAGCTCCGCGATTTGCGCCGACGCCTCCTTGGCCTCCATCCGGATCGGCCTCGCGACGACGAGCCCAGGCTCGCCGCGCTCCTCGGCCTCGACCTCGTCCGGCAGCGGGAGGTCGGCGGGCTCGAGGTCGAGGTACTCCTCGAGCGGGGTGATGAGCTCGGCGAGATCGAGCCGCTCGGCGTGGGAGACCTGCTCCAGCAGCTCGTAACGGCCGACCAGGTCCTGCGCGCGCTCGTATCCGAGCTCCGCGACCACCTCGCGCACCTCCTCGCCCATCGCCTTGAAGAACCGCGCGCAGCTCTCCGCCGCCCCGCCGACCTGCTGCGGCGTGAACTTCTTCAGCCCGTGCTCCTGTGCCTGCTCGACGGTCTCGATCTGGGTCGCGATCCCGACGTGGCATGTGTCGAGCTGGCACCCGCGGCAGATCGTGCAGCCCAGCGAGACCATGGCGAGGGTGCCGAACGCGACGCGGTTGGCGCCCATGCAGTGCAGCTTCACGACGTCGTACGCATGCCGGTAGCCGCCGTCAGCCCAGATCTCGACCCGGTTGCGGATCCCGGCCTCCATCAGCGCGCGGTGGACCGCGCGCGTGCCGATGTCGGAGGGGAGCCCGACGTGGCGCAGCGCGTGCTGTCGCGCCGCGCCGGTGCCGCCCTCGAACCCCGACAGGGTGATGATGTCGGCGCCCGCCTTCGCGATCCCGAGCCCGATCGTGCCGATGTTCGGGACCACCGGCACCTTGACCGACACGCGGAGGTCGGGGTTGACGGTCTTGAGCTCGTCGATCAGCTCCGCGAGGTCCTCGATCGAGTACAGGTCGTGGTTGTTCGAGGGCGAGATCAGGTCGGTCCCCGGTGAGGCGTTGCGCGCCGCGGCGACCTTCTCGGACACCTTCTTGCCCGGCAGGTGGCCGCCCTCGCCGGGCTTCGCGCCCTGGCCGATCTTGATCTCGGCGACGTAGGAGGAGTTCAGCATCTCGGCCGACACCCCGAACCGCCCCGACGCGACCTGCTGCCCGCGCCACTTGCGGTAGTCCCCGAACATGTCCGGGATCTCGCCGCCCTCGCCGTTGATGCACAGGATGTTGATCGCCTTCGCCGCCTCCGCGTAGGCGCGGAACGCGGGCTCCGACTGCGACCCGAAGCTCATCGACGAGATCACGATCGGGTAGTCGTGAGTACCGACGCTCGGATCGACGTCCACCGCTCTGATCGCTTGCCGATCAGAGCGCAATTTCACTATGTGGCGCATCGAGATCGGGTGCTCGCCCTCGAGCTGGCGGACCTTCTCGGAGTACTCCTGATACGAGCCCGACCCGTTCGACGCCGCGACCGCCGCCTTGTAGACCTTGGGGTAGAAGCGGTACGTCTTCGCCGGCTTCGCCCCGTCGGGGTCACGCAGGTCGCGCTGGCGCGCGTCCGCGTCGGCGTCGAGCTCGGAGAAGCCGATTCCGCCCCGCTCCGAGGCGCAGTAGTGCTCGGTGTGGAAGATCTCGGCGAGCTCCGGCTTGACGCCGATCGAGGAAAACTGTCGCGCGTAGCCGCGCACCTCATGGATCCCAATCGTCGAGATCACCTTCTCGATCCCCTTGCGCAACGCGCTGCACATGTGGTCGACGTCCTGCTTGTAGTCGTCGACGCAGATCACCTCGAGCATCACATACGGGCACACGCCGTTGGCCCCCAGCCCTAGCGCGAGGCAGACGTCGTGGACGTTGCGGATCGCCGCCGACCGCAGGACGATCGAGCACCGCCGGCGCAGGTTCTCCTCGTCGGGCTCGACCCGGAACTGCTTCAGGGCCTGGTCGATCGCGGAGGTCGCGAGGTGCGGGTCCATGTAGCGGCGCTCGCCGTCGTACACCGTGCGGTCGGTGAGCACGAGCAGCTCGGCGCCGTCGCGGACCGACTTGACCGCCTCCTGCTTGATCCGCTCGATCGCTCCCGTCGTCGTCTCGGACTCGAGCAGTGAGATGTCGATCGCCGCCGCGCGGCCGCGGAACTCCTCCCACAGGTCCTCGAGCAGGTATGTCTCGTGCTGTCGCGCGATCTCGCGGTAGGTCTCGTCAGACAGCGGCGCCAGGTCGTGGTGGCCGCCGAGCAAGACCGGGAACGAGGTCTCGACGATCGCTGTATCGGACGGAGCGTGGGCCGAGGGACGGCGGCCGAAGACGGCGCGGGTCGAGAAGTGCTCGATCTCGCGCTCGCGGTCGATCGCCGGGTTGGTGACGACAGCGACCGTCTCCTTGAAGTAGTCGGCGAGGTTCTGACGCTCCGGCGACAGCGCCGCGAGCGGCCCGTCGTAGCCGAGCGACCCGATCGGCTCGGCGCCGTTGGACGCCATCTGCTGGACGAGCTTGGTGTCCTCGCGCTGCCACCCGAAGCCGGCCAGCAGGCCCTCCGAGACCTTGACGGGCTCCGAGGGGCCGGCGCTCGTGTAACCCGGGATCTCCTCCCCCTCGAGCGGCCCGCCCGTGTCCAGCGCGCGCTCGAACACCTCGTAATCCGACGCGCCCGTGCGCTCGACCCACCGGTCGTGGACGAGCCGATGGAGGTCGTCGTGGCGGTGGAGGGTCGACTCGCGGCGCGCGCGGTCGACCGTGACCGCGATCTTCTCGCCAGGCGCCAG
>DATAFB010000029.1:0-8901 GCA_036257695.1 Solirubrobacterales bacterium
AGCTCGGGCTGGAGCTGGCGTCGGCGACACCGAGCGTGACGGCGATCTGGCCGCCGACCGGGGTCGCGCTGGCGGCCCTGGTGCTGGGAGGCCGGCGGCTGTGGCCCGCGATCGCCGTCGGCGCATTCGCCGCCAACGCGACCACCGACGTCCCGCTCTACACCGCCGCCGGGATCGCCGTCGGCAACACCCTCGAGGCGGTGGTCGGCGCATCGCTGCTCGCATGGGCGCGGGTCCGCCCCTCACTCGACAGGCCGCGGGACGTGTTCGGCCTCGCGGTGCTTGCCGGGGTGATCAGCACGACGGTCAGCGCGACGATCGGCGTCGGCAGCCTCAGCCTCGGCGACTCGCTGTCATCCGACGCGCTGTCGACGTGGCGGCTGTGGTGGCTCGGCGATATGGGCGGCGCCCTGCTCGTCGCGCCGGTTCTGCTCGTCGCGGTCACCCACTGGCCGTACCGGGATCTGCCAGGCCGCCGTTTCGAGGCGGTCGCGCTGCTCGTCGCCTCGTTCGTGGTGGGCGTGGTCGCGTTCCGGGAGGCGACCCCTCTCGGCTTCCTGTCCTATCCGATCTACATCTGGGCGGCACTGCGCTTTCTCCAGCTGGGCGCGGCGATCGTCAGCCTGATCGTCGCGGCGCTCGCGGTCACGTTCACCTCGAGCGGCGACGGCCAGTTCGTCGTCTCGTCCGAGGACGACAGCCTGCTGCTCGCTGGGACGTTCTCGGCGGTGCTCGGCCTCAGCGGGCTGATCCTCGCCGCGGTGACGAGCCAGCGACGGCGGGCGGAACAGGCCGCCCGCGGGCTGGCGAGCGCACTGCAGGCCGAACTGCTGCCTCCTGCGCTGCCCGACATCCCCCGAATCGAGACGGCGGCCTGGTACCGCGCGGGAATGCACGGGCAGGAGGTCGGCGGCGACTTCTACGACGTCTTCGAGTCGGCGCCGAACGGGTGGATGGCGGTGATCGGCGATGTTTGCGGGAAGGGCCCGGAGGCGGCTTCGCTCACCGCGCTCGCGCGCTACACGCTGCGCGCGGTCGGCTGCGACCCGGTGACCCCGAGCGATGCGCTTCGCACTCTCAACCGGGCGATCCTCGAACAGCGGTCCGATGATCGCTTCATGACCGTCGCCGCGGCCCGGATCGCGAGCGAGGACGGGACCGATGTGATCACGGTCAGCGTCGGGGGGCATCCGCTTCCGCTGCTCGCCCGCGCCAACGGCGAGGTGATCGAGGTCGGAGAGCCCGGGACGCTGCTCGGCGTCTACGCCGATCCCCGGCTTGCCGACTCCCGGGTCGCGCTCGCGCCCGGCGACGCGCTCGTGCTGTTCACCGACGGCCTCAGCGAGCGCCGCGATCCGGGCGACGAAGCAACCGCTCGGATCCGGACGGCCCTCGGCGCCAGCGCCGGCGCCCCGGCGCACGAGATCGCCGGCCGCCTGCAGGTGGCCGCGCTCGGCCCGGCGGACGAGGCCGACGACGACGTCGCGCTGCTCGTCCTGCGGCGACCGTTGGCCGACGACCGCGCTCGGCTCCCCGGCGAGGCGGGTAAGGCGATCGCGAGCGGGACGCTCGAGGCGGAGCTGGACCCCGTGCCGGCGAGCGCCGCCTACGTCCGCGAGGCGTTCGCGGCGCTGCGCCCGAAGCTCGACGACGACACCTACACCGACATCGAGCTCGTGCTGACGGAGCTCGTCACCAACAGCGTTCGCCACGGGCGGCTGCGCGAGGCCGAGACGATCCATGTCACAGGTGCGGTCAACGACGGAGTTCTGCGGATCGAGGTCAGCGACCTCGGGCCCGGCTTCGAGCCACGGACACCGCGTCCGGCGGGCGACGAGACCGGCGGCTGGGGGCTGGTGATCGCCGATCGGCTCACCGACCGGTGGGGCGTGAGGCGGGACGGCGCGCGGACCACCGTGTGGCTGGAGCAGGACCTCGGCCCCGGCGAGCGGACCGGGTAGGCTAGGCACGTGGAGCGGGGTGGAGGCTCGGGGAGACTCGAGATCGTGGTCTCGCACGCGAACGGCGCTCGCGTCGTCCGGCTGAGGGGCGAGTTCGACCTCGCGGGCGTGCCGGTGTTCGAGCGGGAGCTCGATCGGGATCCCGGCCCGCATGAGCAGACGCTCGTCCTTGACATGCGCGAGCTCACGTTCCTCGACTCGTCCGGCCTGCGGGCGGTGCTGATGGCCGACCGCGCGGTGCGCGCGGATGGGCGCCGGTGCGTGATCGTCCGCGGACCCGAGCGCGTCAACAGGGTGCTCGAGTTGACGGGCGTCGACGACCGCCTCGAACTCGTCGAGGCGTTTCCGCCTTCCGAGCAGTCAGCGTAGCGGGCGTCAGGCGCGCAGCGCCTCGAGGTCGCGGCGCAGCTCCTTGAGCTCGTCGCGAATTCGCGCCGCCTCCTCGAACCTGAGCTCGTCGGCCGCGACGAGCATCTCTTCCTCGAACTCGACGATCACCTTCTCGAGGTCGGCGGGGGTGTGGATCTCGTGGCCGTCGCGCCGCGCGCGCTTGCGTCGCGCCGGCGCGGCGCGCGACTCCATCGCGAGGAAGTCGGTGATGTCGGAGATCCCCTTCTGGACAGTCTCAGGCGTGATCCCGTGCTCGCGGTTGTAGGCGAGCTGGATCTCGCGGCGCCGATCGGTCTCGCGGATCGCGGCGCGCATCGCCTCGGTCTCGCGGTCGGCGTACATCAGCACGGTGCCCTTGACGTTGCGCGCGGCGCGGCCGATCGTCTGGATCAGGCTCGTCTCCCCGCGCAGGAAGCCCTCCTTGTCGGCGTCCAGGATCACGACGAGCGACACCTCCGGCAGGTCGAGCCCCTCGCGCAGGAGGTTGACGCCGACGAGGACGTCGTACTCGCCGAGCCGCAGATCGCGGACGATCTGGATCCGCTCCAGGGTGTCGACCTCGGAGTGCAGGTAGCGGACCCGGAACCCGTGCTCCAGCAGGTACGCGGTCAGGTCCTCGGCCATCTTCTTGGTCAGGGTCGTGACCAGCACGCGCTCTCCCGTGTCGGCGCGGCGCCGGATCTCGTTCATCACGTCGTCGATCTGGTTGCGCGTCTCGCGCACCTCGACCTCGGGGTCGACGATCCCCGTGGGCCGCACGATCTGCTCCACGATCCGCGCCGACTCCGCCCGCTCCCACGGCCCAGGCGTCGCGGACACCGTCACCATCTGGCCGATCCGCGACAGGAACTCCTCGAACTTGAGCGGTCGGTTGTCGACCGCGGACGGAAGCCGGAACCCGTGATCGACTAGCGTCTGCTTGCGCGAGCGGTCGCCCTCGTACATGCCGCCGAGCTGGGGGATCGTCTGGTGCGACTCGTCGACGAAGATGAGGAAGTCGTCGGGGAAGTAGTCGATCAGTGTGTGAGGCGGGCTGCCCTCGGCGCGCCCGTCGAGGATCCGCGAGTAGTTCTCGATCCCGGGGCAGAACCCGAGCTCCTTCATCATCTCGAGGTCGTACTCGGTGCGCTGGCGGAGCCGGTGCGCCTCGAGCTCCTTGCCGCGCTCCTCGAACCACTTCGTGCGCTCGTTCATCTCGTGGCGGATCTCGCGCACCGCGCGCTCGATCGTCTGCTCCTCAGTCACGTAGTGGGTGGCCGGCCACACCGCAACGTGGTCGATCTCGTCGAGGACCTCGCCCGTCAGCGGGTCGAAGTGCTGGATCGACTCGACCTCGTCGCCGAACAGCGCGATCCGGTACGCGGTCTCGGCGTACGCGGGGAAGATCTCGAGCACCTCGCCCTTGACCCGGAACTTGCCTCGCGTGAGGTTGGTGTCGTTGCGCCCGTACTGCATGGTGACCAGCTTGCGCAACACCTCGTCGCGGTCGATCCACTCTCCGACCTTGAACAGCTGCATCTGGCGCGCGTACAGCTCCGGCGAGCCGATCCCGAAGATGCACGACACCGAGGCGACGATCAACACGTCGCGCCGCGCCAGCAGCGCCGCTGTCGCGGCGTGGCGAAGGCGGTCGATCTCGTCGTTGATCGACGAGTCCTTCTCGATGTACAGGTCCTGCGCCGGAACGTAGGCCTCGGGCTGGTAGTAGTCGTAGTAGCTGACGAAGTACTCGACCCGGTTGTCGGGGAAGAACTCGCGGAACTCGTTGCAGAGCTGCGCCGCGAGGGTCTTGTTGTGGGCGATCACCAGCGACGGCCTGTTCAGCCGCTCGATTGCGCCGGCCATCGTGAACGTCTTCCCGGTCCCGGTCGCACCGAGCAGGGTGAGCAAGCGCTCGTCGGACGCTAGGCCCTCGGCGAGCTCGGCGATCGCCTGCGGCTGGTCGGCAGTCGGCGTGTAGGCGGGATTGAGGCGGAAATCGGGCACGAGTCCAAGATAGCCGTCGCCGCGGCCCTCCCCCCACCGCCGACTGCTCCCTCAGGGTCGCTATCGCGTACCGGAGGGAGCGCTCGGCTAGGGGAGGACCTCGACCCAGTCCCAGGGGCGGCCGCAGAGGCGGTCCGTTGCCTCGGCGGGGCGCACGTGCTCGACGCGCGTGTCGGGCGCCTGCGTGCGCGTCAGCGTCAGCGGGCCGAGCGCCAAGGGCTGACCGCCGCTCCCGGGATGCAGATCCGGCTGGCCCAGCCGCAGCGCCAGCTCGTGGACGCCGCGGCCGAGCGCGACGTCCCCGAGCCGGATGTACTGGCCGGAGTTGTTGATCTGGTGCCGGGCCGAGCCAACGTGCTCTCCGTCGGCCAGCAGCCGGAGACGCGACCTCACGGAGCCGCCGACCCATGCCCCGTACGTGCCCGGCCGTTCGACGCGCACGCGCGCACCGACCTCCCCGCCGCCGCGCGGCAGCACGCGGTTGCGGCCGTATCCCGCGGTGCTCCAGTCCGGTGGATGATCGGCTCCGCTCAACGGCACGACGAGGGCGGGCGGCCGCGCGACCGCCGCGAGCACCCCTCGTTGCCCCGCTCGGCGCCCGAGCCGCCGCACGGCCCCGCAGCTTGGGACCGCGGTCGGCTCGACTCCTGTGCCGAGCCCCAGATGCGCTCGCACCGCGCCCGTACCCGGCTCGTGCCGCTGCCAGACGTCGTAGTAGTCGCCGCGGAACACCGGCCGATATGGCGACGGGGGGCGGCTGGCAGCCGGAGACCGGCGCAGCACCAGGGTGCGGTACGCGAGCACGGCGCTCGGGTCGAGCTCGTCGAGGTCGGCGTAGCGCCCCGCCCTGAGAATCGTGCCGCCGCGGAGCGGGATCCGGCGCCGCCGCAGCTCGGAGGCGCCCTCGGGATCGGCGTCGCGGAGGAAGTGGCGCACGCCGTAGGGCTGGTACTCGGTCATCAACGTCGGGCCCTCGCCGGCGATCCGGTCCTCGATCCGTTCGAGCTCGGCGAGCTGTGAGCGCGGCGCCAGGGTCACCTCGCGGTACGCAAGCGCATTGGACCACAAGACCCCGCCCGCAATCGCCGCGAAAAGAATCAGGCGCCAAGTTCGCAAGCGAACCTGGCGGTCACCGCCGGGACGAGGCTTGCGCAACCTGGAAACCGCCCCGATGCAAGCTGCGAGCAGTACGGCCGGCGAGGCGATCGCGAGCGCCTTGCCGTCCACCCACGGCGACCCGACCGCGGCGATCGCCGCGCACGCCGCCAGCGCCCCGGCGACGTACGCCAGCAGCGACCATGCGCGAGCCAGCGCGGCCACGGCGACGCCGGCGACGGCGGCCCCGATCACGACCGCGATCAGCATCCAGGTCAGGGCGGGAAGCTCGGCATCGAGCCGGAAGTCGCCGCTCGGCCACACACCGGCGAGCTGGAGCGGCGACAGCGGCCCGAGCAGGTTCCCCAGCGTCTCGTCGCTCGTCAGCGACCTCGCCCACGGCGCCACCGCGCCGCCGAGCGCCAGCGCCGGGACGACGAGCAGCACCGCGACGAACGCGACCGCCGCCGCCGCCCACGCGGCGGGACTGCGCGATCCCCGGGCGATCGGTGACCGGCAAGTTCGCTCGCGAACTTGCCGCCTTGATTCTCGCTCGCGAACTTGGCGTGTGATTCCAACGGCGGCCGGGGCCAGCAGCGGCGCGAGCCACGCGAGCCCGCCGACGCTCAGCACGGCGACCACCGCGGCGCCGGCGACGCCGAGCGCCGCGACCGCGCGGATCGCCGGCCGGCCCGCCACCTCGATCGCCAGCCACGCGACCAGCGGCAGCAGCGCCGCCGCGGCGACCTCCTTCACCCCGCCCCACAGCGAGTAGCCGACCAGCAGCGCCGGCTGCGCGGCGACGAACGCGACCGCGGCCCGCAGCGGGGGCGAGGAGACGAGGCGCCCCGCGAGTGTGTACAGGCCCAGCGCCAGCAGCGCGCCGAGCAGCGCCATGTAGGGCTGGAACACCCACGCGGGATCCTGGCCGGTGACCGCGGAGCCGACCCCGAGCGGCAGGAAGGCGCCGATCGGGTACCCGTTACCGAAGTTGATGTCCAGTGTCGCCTCGTACGAGGACGGCGGCAGGCCGGCCGCGCTTCGCCCGTGCTCCAGCACCCGGTCCGTGATCGCGAGCCACGTCGCGGTGTCGTCGAGCTTCACGTAGCCGGCGAAGGTCGCCTCGCCCGACATCAGAACCGGCGCGCCGTAGGCGACGAACACCGCCACGGCCGCGAGCGCCGGCCACGGATCCGGGCGCAGACTCCATCCCGCCCGCGACCGCCAGGTTCGCTTGCGAACTTGGCGCCTTGATACCGCGCCGGCAACCGCGAGCGCGACCACCGCCGGGGTCGCGAGCTTCGCCGTCGCGGCGGTCGCGGTAGCGAGCTGCGCCACGACCACGACCACCGCGAGGCCGGCCACGAGCAGCAGCGCGCCGGGAATCCGCCTCCCGGCGGCCCACTCGAGCGCCAGCCCGCAGCCCGTCGTGATCGCGACCAGCGCGAGCGGGAACAGCGCCCACGCCCCAATCACGGCCGGTACCTACAGCCCGAGGTCGTCGGCGTAGTGGTCGCGGTACTCGCCGCGCTTGTCGAGCACCTGCTCGACGTAGGCGCGCGTCTCCTCGAAGCCGATCTCGTCGACGCCCAGCCCCGCGCCGCCCCATTCGTCGACCCGGGTCTCGCCCGCGTTGTACGCGGCCAGCGCCGCCACCTCGTTGCCGCCGTACTTCTCCAGCAGGTGCGCGAGGTAGAACGAGCCGTAGGCGATGTTGATGTCCGGGTCCGCGAGGTCCTCGACGACGAACGTCGTCCCCCCGCTCTCGCGCTCGATCCGCTCGGCGGTCTCGGGCGTTATCTGCATCAGCCCCCTGGCGCCCGCGTGCGAGGTCTGGTCCTGGAACCGCGACTCGGCGTAGATCACCGCGGCGATCAGCGCCGGGTCGAGGTCCTTGTCGCTCGCCTGCTGGCGGATGATGTCGTCGTGGCGCAGGGGCAGGGTCAGCTCGCGAACCGAGTCCCCGATCTCGTCGATCCGTGAGATCCCGAACGTTCCGACCGCCCCGATCACGACCGCCGCGACCAGCACCAGGCCACGGCGGCGCTTGTCGCCCTGACGCGCGCCGACGGTCGTGCTGCGCGCCGTCACCTGTCCCCGCTCCCGGTCAGCTCCCGCACCAACTCCTCGATTCTGGCCTCGAGCTCGGCGAGGGTACCGTCGTTGGCGATCACGTGTGTGGCGCGATCCGCCTTCTCCTCCTGGCTCAGCTGGCGAGCGCCGCGACCCTCGAGCGCGGCCAGTTCGCGGCCCCTGGCCCGATCCTCGCGCAGCCGGTCGTCGGCGACCACGGCGACGACCGCGTCGAACACCGACTCCATCCCGGTCTCGAACAGCAGCGGGACCTCGACGACCGCGAGTTCGACGCCGGCCGGGAGCCCCGCCCGCCACGCGGCGAAGCGGTCGGCGACGAGCGGGTGGACCTCGGCCTCGAGCCAGGCGAGCTCCTCGGGTCGCTCGAAGACGATCTCCGCGACGCGGGCGCGGTCGACCTCGCCGTTCGGCGCGATTCCCTCTCCCCAGCGCTCGACCAGCCTCTCGCGGAGGCCCTCGTCGCGGAGCAGGTCGTGGACGACGTCGTCGCTTGCCAGCGTCGCGGCGCCGGCGCGCTCGAACGCGGCCAACGCCTCGGACTTCCCCGCGCTGATCCCCCCCGTCAGGCCGACGAAGGTCGGCGCCACCGGCTACTCGTCGGTTCGCGAAGCCTCGCCGGGGGACTCCTCTCCCTCCCCCGACGCGACCTCGGGCGGTGGATCAGAGAACACCTCCTCCGACAGGCCGAGGTCGGGAACGTCCTCCGAAGCGGGCTCGGCCTGGGGCGCCTGCTCCGGCGCCTGGGCGTCACGGAGCGGCGGCAAGCCCTGGCCGTTCACGCGCTTGATGCTGAGCGAGATCCGTCGGCGCTCCTCGTCGATCTCGAGGATCTTGACCCTGACCTCGTCGCCCGGGTTGACGACCTCGCTCGGACTTTCGACGTGGTGCTCGGCGAGCTCGGAGATGTGGACGAGCCCCTCGACCCCGGGAATGATCTCGACGAAGGCGCCGAACGCGACCACCTTCGTCACCTTGCCCTCAAGCACGTCGCCGGAGTTGTGGCTGTCGAGAACGCGCTGCCACGGGTCCTCCTGCGTCTGTTTGAGGCCGAGCGAGATCCGCTGGCGGTCGCGGTCGATGTCGAGCACCTTGACCCGCACCGTCTCGCCGATCTCGAGCACCTCGGACGGGTGGTTGACGTGGCTCCACGAAAGCTCCGAGATGTGAATCAGGCCGTCGATCCCCTCGAGGTCGACGAAGGCGCCGAAGTCGACGATGTTGGAGATCTTGCCCTCGACAACCTGGCCGGGCTGGAGGCGGCCGAGGATCTGCTGGCGCACTTCCTTGCGCTCCTCCTCGAGCACCGCGCGGCGCGACAGAACGACGTTGTTGCGCGACCGGTTGAGCTCGATCACCTTGCACTCGAGCACCTGGC
>DATAFB010000079.1:0-10593 GCA_036257695.1 Solirubrobacterales bacterium
TCGCCCGCGCGTCCCACGCGAGCCCGCGGTTGCGCCGCACCAGCAGCGGGAAGCCGAGCCTCGCGTGCGCGCGCCATCCCCACACGGGGTCGAACTTCGGCGACGAGTCGAGCCCCGACTCGTCGGGCTGGACGATCCACAGCAGCCCGTCGCCCTCGAGGTCGCGGTTGGCGGCGAGCCAGTCGAGGTGGGCGCCGATCCCCGGCTCCTCCGCGGGGTTGCCGACCGCGATCCGCCACCCCCACGCCAGCAGCGGCGGCTGGATCGTGTCGGTGCTCGGCGATGAGCGCGAGCGGACGTTGTAGAACCCGCGCCGCGTCCACGAAGCGGGCCGGTGCCAGAAGATCGTGTGCCCGATGAACCCGTCGTCGCGGCCGCCGCGCAGCAGCGTGTCGAGCTCGGCGCGCCCCCGACCGCGGTCGAAGCGCCGCCACACGATCGCGGCGAAGCACGAGTCCCAGTACCACTGCCACGGATAGCGGCCGGGGCTCGGCCGCGTGTAGGAGTACGGCGTCCGGTCGCGCTCGCCGACCGTCCAGTTTGAGCGCAGCACCCGCTCGCACTCGCGCGAGACCGCGGTTCGGTCGATCAATCGGCGGTCCGCCGCATCCCGCGCAGCGCCAGCGCGAGCAGCAGCGTCGCGAGCCCGATCAGCGCCACCAGCCCCGGCCACGTCTCGGCCCAGGTGACGTCGCCGACGAACCCCTGGCGCGCGGCGTCGACGATCTGGGTGACGGGGTTGTAGCGCGCGACCTCCTGCAGCCACCCGGTCAGCAGCTCAAGCGGCGCGTACGCCGTCGTGGTCAGAATCACCAGCAGGATCCCCGCCTGCATCAGCGGCGACGCGGACTGGGTCTTGAACTTGAGCGCGACCGTCGTCCCCCACGCGGCGGCGACGATCGCCATCCCCATCGTGACCAGCAGCGCGATCGCGAGCCCGCCCGGGCCCGGCCAGTGCACCCCGAGCGAGAAGCCGACGATCAGCAGCACGGTCGCCGGGATCAGCGACCGGAGGCTGGCCGATGCGACGAGCCCGGCGAGCAGCACGGGACGCGGCGACGGGGAGGCGAGCAGGCGGTCGAACCACCCCTGCTCGATGTCGCGCGCCAGGTTGACCCCGGTCGCGGCGCCGGTGAACCCGGCGCCCTGCATCAGGCTGACGGGGATCAGGAAGCTCTGGTAGCTGTCGCTCGTGAACCCGGGCAGCAGGGTGAGGTTGCCGAACACGGCGGTCAGCCCGAGGAAGAAGATCGTCGGGGCGAGCACGCCAGGGATCGCCGCCCCCGGCACGCGCAGGATCTCGTTCAGCGCCCGCCGCATCAGCGCGCGGATCGTCGCCAGGTCGGCCGCGAGGCTCATCAGCCCCTCTGCAGCCGGCCGCGCATCGCGGCGGCGCTGAGCCCCAGCCCGAGGGCCGCGAGCAGCGCCAGCGCCGCGAGGCCCTCGACGAACTGGGTCCCGGTGAAGGTCGAGATCACGAGGTCGCGGACGCCGTCGATGATGAAGCTGAGCGGGTTCCACTCCGCGACCGAGCGCGCCGGCTCGAGCAGCAGGCTCTCGGGAAAGAACGCGGTCGACAGGAACAAGATCACGAACACGAGCGGGAACAGCCCCTGGACCACGGAGGCGCTTCCGCTGCGCAGCGCGATCGCCGAGCCGATCGACCCGAACGCGACCGCACACAGCGTGACCAGCAGCACGATCAGCAGCGCGCCGCCGACGCCGCCCTCGATCTGGGCGCCGAAGATCAGCGCGATGGCGAGGAACCAGACCGCTGTCGCGGCGCCGAGCGCCGCGGTGCCGACGAGCCGCCCGAGGACGATCGCGAAGCGCGAGATCGGCGCCGCGAGCAGGCGGTCGGTGAAGCCCATCTCGATGTCGAGCGCGAGCGCGATTCCGCCGCTGTTGCCGGCCAGCATCGTCGCCTGGACCATCGCCCCCGCGATCATGAAGTCGAGGAACCCGTTCACCTCCGGGAACTGCGGCAGGTCGACGGCGCGCCCGGCGCCGCCTACCTGGATCGCGAGCAGCAGCGTGGGGAAGATCAGGATCGGCGCCATCAGCTGTGGCCGGCGGAAGGTCTGCCGCACCGCCCGGCGCCCGAGCGCGCCGACCACCCGCAGGTTGGTCGCGAGGCCTCCGGTCAATTCTCGGAAGCCTCCGGTACGGAGGTCTCCTCGTCCGACCCCTCGAGGTGGTAGCCGGTCTTGGCGACGAAGACGTCGTCGAGCGTCGGCCGGACGAGGTCGAGCGACTCGACCGCGAGCCCGGCGTCGTCGAGCGCACGCACCACCGGAGCGACTCCGGCGGCGCCGTGCTCGAGCTCGACCAGCGCCGCGCCGTCCTTCGACGGCAGCGGATTCCCGAACCGGCGCAGGATCTCCTCGGCGCGCTCCATCGTGCCGTCGGCGAGCACGACCTCGAGGTGCGGCTTGCCGACCTCGGCCTTGAGCGCCGCGGGCGTGCCCTCGGCGACGATCCTGCCGTCGTCGATGATCCCGACCCTGTCGGCGAGCTGGTCGGCCTCCTCTAGGTACTCGGTGGTCAGGAACACGGTCGTGCCCTCGCGGTTGAGCTTGTCGACCTCCTCCCAGATCGCCTTGCGGCTGACCGGGTCGAGGCCCGTGGTCGGCTCGTCGAGGAAGAGGATGTTCGGCTCGTGCACGAGCGCCGAGGCGAGGTCGAGACGGCGGCGCATCCCGACCGAGTAGGTGCCGACGCGCCTGTCGGCGGCGTTGGCGAGGCCGATCCACGCGAGCAGCCGCTCGGCGCGGCTCCGCCCCTCGTCACCGGGCAGGCCGTGCAGCGTCGCCTGGAGCTGGATCAGCTCGCGCCCGGTCATCAGCGGGTCGAGCGCCGCCTCCTGGAGCGCGACGCCGATCGCCCGGCGGACGTCCCCGGCCTCGGTGACGACGTCATGGCCGGCGACCGAGGCGCTGCCGCCGGTCGGGCGCAGCAGCGTCGTCAGCATCCGCACCATCGTCGTCTTGCCGGCGCCGTTGGGCCCGAGGAACGCGTAGATCTCGCCCCGCTCGATCGTCAGGTCGACCCCGGCGACCGCGACCACGTCGCCGGTGAAGACCCGCTGCAAATCGCGCGTCTCGATCGCCGGCATCGCGAGTGATTCTATGGAGCGGGTATCTCGGTCCTGTGTGACTTCGGCACGGCGTCGACGTGGCGGCGGTCCGTCGCTCGCTCGAGCGCCTCGGCGGCGTCCAGCAGCAGCCCGTCGCGGCCCCACGCGGCGTGGAGCTGGAGCCCAATCGGGAGCCCGTCGCCGTCGCGCCCGACCGGCATGCTGATCGCGGGGAGGCCGGTGAGGTTCGCGAGGCCGCCGAAGCGCGGGTTCGCGTAGTCGGCGGGGTAGGTCCCCGACGGCAGCTCGACCGTCGTGTTGTCGAGCGGCGGCGCGACCGCGGGAACGGTCGGCCACGCGATCACGTCGACGTGCTCGAAGGCCGCGGCGAGCGAGCGCCGCGTCTGGTTGCGGATCCGCTGCGCGCGGGCGACGGCTGCGGCGGGGACGAGCAGGCGGTACTTCATCAGCGCCCGCGCGATCAGGCTCACGTCCTCGGACAGGCCGTTGACCCGCGCCGGGCTCAGCGACGGCAGCTCCTCGGTCTGGCCGATCAGGATCGAGGAGATCAGCACGTGCTCGAGCCCGCCGATGGCGACCTCGCGCACCTCGCCGCCGCCGGTCGCCTCGCGCAGGCCGGCGAGCGCGCGCTCGCACGCCGCCCTGACACCGGGCTGGCAGTCGTCCCACGGCGCTCCCGGGACGATCCCGATCCGGATTCCGTCGGCGTCGCCGGCGGACAGCGGCTCGCCGAACAGCGCCCCCGCGAGCAGGCGGCAGTCGGCCGCGTCGGGGCACAGGGGCCCGGAGACGATCGTCGTCGTATCGCGGACGTGGTGGCCCTCCATCGCCGAGCGCCCGAACGTCGGCTTCAGCCCCGTGACCCCGCAGTAGGCGGCCGGGTAGCGGATCGAGCCGACGCCGTCGGCCCCAACGGCTCCGGCGACGATCCGCGCTGCGACGGCGGCGCCCGAGCCGCTCGAGGACCCGCCCGGGCAGCGGTCGGTGTCCCACGGGTTGCGGGCGGGGCCGTAGGCCGAGACGTGGCCGGTGCTGCCGGCCCCGTACTCGTGCATGTTGGCGACGCCCGCGATCACCGCGCCCGCGTCGCGCAGTGCCCGATACGGCCCCGACTCCCCGGGATGGGTGGGGACCAGGAGCTGCGCCGTGCCGAGGCGCTCGGCGCGCCACGGCAGCGGCCACTCGTCCTTGACCACGACCGGGACGCCGTGCAGCGGCCCCGCCGGGGCACCGTCGAGCATCCGGCGCGAGTCCTCCGGGAAGGTGGCGACGATCGCGTTCAGCTCCGGATTGCGGTCCTCGATCCGCGCCAGCGCCTCGTCGAGCAGCTCCCCGGCGTCCGCGTCGCGGGCCGCGATCGCCGCGGCTTGCTCGCGCAGTGACCTGTCGAGCAGGGTCATCGCGGCGGCTCCGAGAGGTCGATCTCCGGCTCGGGCTCGACGTCGTCGACGTCGGCGGCCAACAATGCGTCGAGGTGGGGATGGTAGAGCGAGTCCGCGGCCTCGATCACCGCCAGCTCGACGTCGTCGACCTCGATTCCGAGCCGCTCGAGCCCCGTTTTCGCGAACGTCTGGAAGCCGTCGCCTCCCTGCATCCGCGCCAGACCCTAGTCGATGGCCGGTGCGCGATATGCCGCGTGATGCGCAACCATTGGCCGCCGGGCGTGTTTGGAGTCTCTTGGTGGCAGCCATCACTTGTAACGAAGGTCACGGCCGCCGGGCCGGCCGCGCGCTCGCGGCCGCTGCGGTTCTGGCAGCGCTGTGCGCGACCGCCCTGCTCGTCGGCGCAAGCGCGGATCCGGCCACCGCGGCGAAGGCGAAGCTGATCGGGAAGACGAAGCGCACCCCCAAGTCGACCTGCCCCAAGCCCGCCCGGGACTGTCAGGCCGTCGGGCGGCTGACCGGCTTCCAGGCTCGCGCGACGGGGGGCAAGAACCCGTTCGTCGTGCGCCAGGCGGGCCAGCTCGTCGCGTGGAGCGTCGATCTGACCGCGAGGCCCAAGCCCAGCCAGCGCAAGTTCTTCGGCAAGCTCTACGGCCACGCGCCGTTCGGCAACTCGGCGTCCGCACGCGTCTCCGTGCTGAAGAAGAAGAAGGGCAAGAAGTACGAGCTCAAGTCCCAGAGCCCGGCGATGGAGCTGACCGACTACATCGGCGAGAAGCCGATCTTCACCCTCGGCAGGACGCTGCGGGTGGCGAAGGGCGACATCGTCGCGCTGACGCTTCCGACGTGGATCTCGTCGTTCGCCGTCGGGCTTCCGACGAGGGAGAACTACTGGCGGGCGAGCCGTGCCGGGAACTCGTGCGAGGTGGGAACCGAGGGCGAGGCGCGCAAGAACCTGAAGCAGAGCCGGCCGCACGAGAAGGTGGACACCACGCGGTCCTACGGCTGCGTCTATCGCGGCGCCCGGCTGCTCTACTGGGGCTACTTCGTTCCCGGCTAGACCGCCCGCTATCGTTCCGCCACTGATGCCCGGTCGCCAGGTATATCGGCTGCGGGCGCCCGCGTCGGGGCGCGAGACGCTGGTGGCGGCCGACCCCGGGCGCGTGTACGAGGACCGCGACACCGGCGAGGAGATGCTGCCGGTGACGATGGTGCTGCCGCTGCAGCCGTCGCCGTCGTCGCTCGTGCGCACGCCCGAGAACCTGCGCGTGTGCCCGCGGTGCAGGGACCTGATCGGGATCGACGTCAGCGACTGCCCGTACTGCGGGCTGCGCCAGCCGGCGCTGGACGGCGCCGCTTGATGGGCAGCCCAGCGCACCGCAGGGCCGGCGGCGCCGGCCTCGCGCGGGCCACCCTGTGGGCTGCGATCGCCGTGCTCGCGCTCGGCGGCGCGGCGTTCTCGGGCTGCGACATCGGCGGCGGGGACGACGACGAGCCGGCGACGACGCCCGCCACCACCGAGGCGACGGGGCCGACTGGCCCCACGGGCAAGAACGGTGACGGTGGGGGCGACGGCGGCGCCGACGGCGGCACCACCGATGGCGGCACCACCGACAGCGGCACCACCGACGAGACGCCCGCGGACACCGGCCCAGCGGTCCCCGAGTCGGGCGGCGTGGGCGTCGACGATTACGACCCCGAGACCGACTCGCCCGAGAACGACCAACCGCCACCCCCGGGAAGCCCGCAGGAGAAGTTCGAGCAGGCCTGCGACGAGAACCCCGACCTCTGTGACTAGAGGCCCGGCGCGCTGAAGGCCCTCGTCTTCCACGGCTACCTCCTGCGTGGCACGGGCAGCAACGTCTACAACGCGAGCCTCGCGCCGGCCCTGGCGAGGCTCGGACACGAGGTCCACGTCCTGTGCCAGGACCGCGACGCGGGCGAGCTGCCGTGGGTCGACCGGGTCGGGTCGTGGAGCGACGGGTTGCTACAGGTCGAGGACACGGGATCTGAGCCGCGCGAGGGCGCCGGCACGGTGACCGTATACACGCCCGACATCGGCGGGCTGCTTCCGGTGTACGTCTACGACCGCTACGACGGGTTCGAGACGAAGACGTTCGCCGACCTCACCGACGCCGAGCTCGACGTCTACCTCGGCGCCAACGTCGACGCCGTCGCCGACGTCGTTCGGCTCGCGGGGGGCATCGACGCGGCGCTCGCCAACCACCTCGTCATGGGGCCGGCGATCCTCGCCCGGGCGGGAATCCCGTTCGCGGCCAAGATCCACGGCAGCGCGCTCGAGTTCACGGTGCGCCCCAGCCCGGACCGCTTCGTCCCTTACGCCCGCGAGGGCGTCGACGCCGCAGCGGGGATTCTCGTCGGCTCGCGCCACACCGCCGAGGTGCTGTGGGAGACGCTTCCGGACGCCGAGCTCGAGCCGAAGACGCGGCTCGGGCCGCCCGGCGTCGACACGGAGGAGTTCGCCCCCCGTCCCCCGGACGAGGCCGCCGAGGAGGTGCGCTCGCTCGCGCGCGAGCTCGCGGCGGGCGGCGGGACCGGTGAGCTGGGGGAGAACCCGGCCGAGGCGGCCGCGGCGCTCGAGTGCTGGGCCGACGCCGACGGCCCCCGGGTGGTGTTCGTCGGCAAGATGATCGGCACCAAGGGGCTCGACCTGCTGCTCGGGGCGTGGCCGCTCGTCGTCCGCTCCCACCCGGGCGCGCGGCTGCTCATCGTCGCGTTCGGGCAGGGCGCCCCCGTGATCGAGGCGCTGCTCGCCGCGCTCGAGGCCGGCGACGTCGACCGCGCGCGCGAGCTCGCGGCGCAGGGGATGGTGACCACGGACGCCGAGTCGGTCCCGCTGCGGATGCTCGATTCCTTCCTCGCCGACGCTCCCGCCGGCTATGCCGACGCCGCGCGCGCCGCCGCGGGCAGTGTCTGCATCGCCGGCAGGCTCGAGCACGACGAGGTCGCGCGGGTGCTTCCGGCCGCCGACGCGCTCGTCTTCCCCAGCACGTTCCCCGAGGCGTTCGGGATGGTGGCCGCGGAGGCCGCGGCGTGCGGCGCGCTGCCGGTGTCGGCCGACCACTCGGGGGCGCGCGAGGTCAGCCGCGCGCTCGCCCCGGCGCTGCCCCCCGGGACGCGTGAGCTGCTGTCGTTCCCGATCGGGGACGGGGCAGTCGAGGCGATCGCCGACCGGCTCGACCGCTGGCTCGCGGCCGACGAGGAGATGCGCGCCGAGGTCCGGGACGCGCTCAGCTCCCGGGTCCGCGAGCTGTGGAGCTGGGAGAGGGTCGCCGAGGGGGTGATCGCAGCCTCGCAGGGACGCCTGGACGGGCTGCCCGCCGTGCCTGACAACGGCCGTGAATAGAATCCCCGGGCCGCATGACCCGCGCGACCCTAATTCGACTCGTCGCCGCCATGCTCGTGCTCACGGTGGTGATCTCGGTGGCGATGCTCCAGATCGACTGGAACGGCACCGCCGGGTCCACGGAGGCCGACGACATCGACCTGCTGACGGACGTGATGATCGTGCTGTCGGCGTTCGTGTACTCGATCGTGCTGGTCATGCTCGGGTACAGCATCTGGCGCTACCGCGCCAAGCCCGGTGACGAGTCCGACGGCGAGCCGATCCACGGCAACACGCGGCTCGAGATCGCGTGGACGCTGATCCCGACGGTGATCGTGCTGTTCGCCGCCGCCTACAGCTGGTTCATCCTCGACAAGATCGAGGCTCGCGAGGCCGACCGGCTCGAGGTCGACGTCACGGCGCAGCAGTTCGCGTGGCGGTTCGAGTACCCCGAGCAGGGGGTCACCTCGACCGAGCTCCACGTCCCCGTCGACCGCCAGGTCGAGCTCAACCTCGAGGCGATCGACGTCATCCACTCCTTCTGGGTGCCCGAGTGGCGGGTGAAGAAGGACGCCGTCCCGGGGATCAACACGAGCGTCGTCGCGACCCCGGATCGCGAGGGGAACTTCCAGGTCGTGTGCACCGAGCTGTGCGGGATCGGCCACGCGACGATGCGGGCGCCGGTGGTCGTCGAGCCGCAGGAGGACTTCGACCGCTGGATCGCGGACCAGGGAGGCGGCCCGGCCGGTGGCGGGGGGCAGGCCGCGGGCGGCGGCGCGGCCGGGGGCCAGTTGGCCACCGAGGGCAAGCAGATCTTCGACGAGCAGGGATGCAGCGGCTGCCACACGTTCGCCGCGGCGGGCGCGACCGAGACCGTCGGGCCCGATCTCGACGAGGTGCTCCCGGACCGCAGCACCGCCGAGATCGAGCAGTCGATCGTCGATCCCGACGCCGAGCTGTCGCCCGGGTTCGCGCGCGGGATCATGCCGGACACGTTCCGGGACGCGCTGTCGCCGGACGAGCTCGACACGCTCGTCCAGTACCTGAGCGAGAACGCCGGCGGGGGCAAGTCGGGCGAGGGCGGCCAATAAGATCGAGAGAGGCTTGGCGGCGACACTGAGACAACCGGGCCAGCTCCGCGCCTTCCTCGGGGCCCTTATCGGGGGTGCGTTCGGGTTCGCGCTCGTCGTCGTGCTGCGCGAGATCTCCGGGCTGCCGACGTTCCAGACCGAGGCGACCGGCTACCCGCACGTGATCGTCCCCGCGATCACCGCCCCGCTCGGGTACCTGATCGGGCTCGGCTGCTTCGACTACTGGTTCCGGTGGGCCGCCGGCGCCCCGACGAGGCCCGAGGACCACTCCCAGCACGGCGCCCATAGCTGGCGCGACTACTTCAAGTTCAACACCGATCACAAGGTGATCGGGATTCAGTACACGGTCACCAGCTTCATCTTCTTCTTCGTCGGCGGGGCGCTGGCGATGGTGATGCGCGCCGAGCTCGCCCAGCCGGGGACGCAGATCGTCGATCCGGGCGTGTTCAACGGCCTCTTCTCGACGCACGCCGCGCTGATGATCTTCGTGTTCGTGATCCCGATCTTCGCCGGGCTCGCGAACTACGTGCTGCCGCTGATGATCGGGGCACCGGACATGGCGTTCCCGCGCCTCAACGGGCTCAGCTTCTGGCTGTTGCCGATCGCCGGGGTGTTGTTCCTGGCCAGCTTCTTCGTCCCCGGAGGCGCGTTCGACGCGGGGTGGACCGGGTATGCGCCGCTGTCCACCGGCGCCCCGCTCGGCCAGTCGTTCTTCAACCTCGGGGTGCAGTTCGCCGGCGCGTCATCGGTCGCGACGGCGCTCAACTTCCTGGTCACGATCGTCACCATGCGGGCGCCGGGGATGAACTTCTGGCGCCTGCCGCTGCTCGTGTGGGCGAATCTCTCGACCTCGCTGCTGGTCGTCGCCGCGACCCCGTTCATCGCCGGCGTCCAGTTCATGGTCCTGTTCGACCGCGCCCTTGGGACGAACTTCTTCCAGGCCGCCGAGGGCGGGGACGTGATCAGCTACCAGCACATCTTCTGGTTCTACTCGCACCCCGCCGTGTACATCATGATGCTGCCGGGGTTCGGGATCATCTCGGAGGTCATCTCGACCCACTCGCGGAAGCCGATCTTCGGCTACCGGCTGATGGCCCTGGCGCTGATCGGGATCGTGGTCCTGAGCTACACGGTGTGGGCGCACCACATGTTCGTGTCGGGGATGTTCAGCTGGCTGCGGGTCCCGATGATGATCACGACGCTGCTGATCGCGGTCCCGACCGGGATCAAGATCTTCTCGTGGCTCGGGACGCTGTTCGGGAGCGTGCTGCACCTGTACTCGACCGCGATGCTGTTCGCGCTCGGGTTCATCGTCACGTTCGTGATGGGCGGGATCAGCGGCGTGATGCTGGGGATGGTGCCGCTGGACATCCACGTCTCCGACACCTACTTCGTCGTCGCGCACATCCACTTCGTGCTGTTCGGCGGCTCCGTGTTCACGATCTTCGCCGGCGTCTATCACTGGTTCCCGAAGATGACCGGGCGGATGTACGACGAGAAGCTCGGCCGGTGGCACTTCTGGCTCACCTTTGTCGGGATGCTCGGCAGCTTCCTCCCGATGCACTGGATCGGGATGGAGGGGATGCCGCGCCGCGTCGCCGACTACTCGGCCCAGTTCGGCGACTGGAACCTGCTGATCTCGTGCTTCGCCTTCCTGCTCGGCGCCGCGCAGCTGAT
>DATAFB010000046.1:0-13568 GCA_036257695.1 Solirubrobacterales bacterium
GTCGACGGGCAGGTCCACGGGATGACGGCGAACGCGTTCATGTCGGTGTCGCTGGAGCCGCCGCTCGTGCTGATCTCGATCGACCGGCGGACGAAGATGTGCTCGATCCTGCACGAGGACGCCCGGTTCGGCGTCAGCGTGCTCGCCGACGACCAGCGCGCGCTCTCGGACCGATTCGCCGGTCGGGCTCAGGACGGAGCCGCCGCTCCGGAGTTCAAGGTCGTGCACGAGACGCCGATCGTCGAGGGGGCCGCCGCCCACTTCGTCGCCCGGGTCTGCCGCTCGTACTGGGGTGGCGACCACTCGCTGTTCCTCGGCCGCGTGGAGTTCGCGTGCTTCAGCGAGGACGCCCGCCCGCTGCTGTTCCACGGCGGGCAGTACGGCAGCCTCGGCGCTGGCGCCTGACCGCCACTCTAGGATCGCGGCCTGGTCTTCTCCGGGTCGTAGAAGGGGAACCGCACCACGGTCGCCGGGATCCGCTTCTGGTGGCCGTCGAGCTTTCCGATCTCGACGTGTGTGCCCAGCTCGGCATGCTGGACACTCATCCGGCACAGGGCGATGTTCTTGCGCAGGATCGGGCTCCGGGTGCCGCTCGTGATCACGCCAATGTCGTCGCGGACGCCGGGAACGTGGACGCAGTCGCCGTGCCCGGCGGTCTCATGGCCCTCCAACTCCAGCCCCACCAGCGTCCGCTGCGGATGCTCCTTGCGTTCGATCAGCGCCTCCTTGCCAAGGAAGTCGTCCTCCGTGTCGAGCTTGACCGCGAACCCGATGCCAGCCTCGAACGGGTCGACCGTGTCGTCGAACTCGTACCCGTAGAAGATCAGGCCGGATTCGATTCTCAGCATGTCAAGCGCCGCCATCCCCAGCGGCTTCAGGCCGTGATCCTGGCCGGCCTCCCAGATCGCGTCCCACACCGTCGGGCCGTCGTCGGGGTGGCACCACACCTCGTACCCGAGCTCGCCGGTGTACCCGGTCCGGGAGACGACGATCGGGGTTCCGTCATAGTCGCCGATCCGTCCCACCAGGAACCGGAACCACTTCAGCTCTTCCAGCGCCGGCTGCAGCTGCTGGGTCCACACGATCTGTTTCAGGATGTCGCGGCTGTTCGGCCCCTGAACGGCGACGTTGTGCAGCTCGTTGGTGGATGGCTTGATCCACGCCCGCAGGCCGAGGTCGTCGGCGATCTTCCGCAGGTGAATCTCGGTGTAGGGGTCCCCACCGACGAAGCGGAAGTTGTCGTCGGCGATCCGGTGCACGGTGGCGTCGTCGACCATCCCGCCGGTCTCGTTGCAGACCGCCGTGTAGGTGACCTGGCCGACCGCCATCTTGCGGGCGTCGCGGGTGATCGCGTGTTGGATCAGCCGCTCCGCGTCGGGACCGACCACCTCCGTCTTGCGCAGCGCCGACAGGTCCATGATCACGGCCTGCTCGCGGCACGCCCAGTACTCGGCGATCGAGTGCTCGCCGACGAAGCTGTTCGGCACCCAATAGCCGCGGTACTCGATCATGTCGCGGGTCAGGGCCGTGGTGCGTGGGTGGAACGCGGTCTCCTTCGTCATGACGGGGTCGGCCTCCGGGGTAACGCGGTGGGCGACCGCGTGCGTGAACCGGTTGTCGGGCGAGTACACGCGGACGTGGATGTCGGTGATCTCCCAGCCGTTGGCCGGGTCGATGTCGTCGGGGCATGCGGATGAGGCGCACAACAGGTCGGTCGAGGCCTGCAGCAGGACGTAGTCACCGGGTCGTGACCACGGCTCGTCCATCATGAACCGGTTGTCGTCGTCGAACCCGGTGTTGTAGAAGAAGTTCAGCGCCTCCCAGCCGGGCCGCGGCGTGACGCCATACGGCGTCACCTCGCCGTTGAAGTTCTCCGAGCAGCTGATGTGGCCCGGGTAGCCGAGGTCCTCGTAGTACTTCTTCGTGCACGCGAGCGCGAAGCTGTCGTGGCGGCCGACCGTGTCCTGGATCAGCTCGACCAGCGGGTCCATGTCGACGTCGAAGCTCTTCCGGTACAGCCCGGGCTGCGGGTGGGCGCCGCCCATCAGCGTCCTGGTCGTCGTCGCATCGAGCCCGCGCTCGATCCCGTTCTCGAGCTTATTCCGGTTGAAGGCGAGGAAGTCCGAGCACTGCTTGCCCTGCACATCGATGATCTGGATGAACTCGCCCTCCCTCACCTCGTACCCGGAGGCGGTGGCGCGGTGGATGCGAAAGTCGAGTCGCGGCTCCGCCAGCGGCGGCGGCAGCTCCACCTCGTGGAACTCGCGCGGGACCGCGCGCCGGACCTCGAGTAGCAGGGGCGAGGGGGGCCAGTCCCCCTCCACCACGCGGCCCCCGGGCGCGGCGACGACCACGACCGCGGCGCGCTCCACCGGGAAGGACTCGACCGTGTCGCGCGGGGTATCGGCCTCGAACAGGCGCACCGCGCGGGCGTCGTGAGGTACGAGACCCTCGCGGTGGAGCTCGGCGAGGAACCCGTGTGCGTCTCCGTTGCCGAGCAGGCCCCGAAGCACGGATGCGTCGACGTCCGAGCGGAGGCCGATCGCCGCGGCGTTCTCGCGGCCCTCGCCGTCGAGCACGGTCAGCTCGCAGGCCTGGCCGCCGTCGCGGTTGACGACCCGGAGCTCGTCACCGGGCTCCAGCTTCACCGCGGTCGCCGCTCCCGGACGAACCCAGTGGGACTCCAGGGAGCGGTCGACCGGCTTGAGGCCGGGCTGGACGAGATCCGGTCGGACCGCGACGGCCATGACCTAGGCCTTCGCCGCCTCGGTCTTCGCCTCGGCCGCCTCGGCCTGCTCGACCAGCTGCTCGGCGAGCTTGCGCTTGCCGTCAGGGTCGAGCTTCTTGACCTCGTTCTCGACCACCCGCCGGTTGTAGGTCTGGTTCCAGTAGTCGAGCGCGTCGAAGCCGTGCAGCACGGCCTTGCCGACGAACTGGCGCAGGACCTCGTTCGTGGGTCCCATCACCCAGCCCGCCTTCGCGTCGCGCACGTAGCGCTCCAGCTCCATGTCGCGCTTGTAGCCCGACCCGCCGCACGCGTGGAGCATCTTGTCCACGACGACGGCCACGTTCTTCGCCGCCTCGAACTTGGTCTGCCACGCCCAGTGCAGGAAGTCGGCGCGGGCGGTTTCGCCGGGCTCCAGCACCCGCGTGTTGTCGTCCGTGGCGCGGTCCATCGCCTGGGCGACGGAGCTGACGAACACGCGGCACGCGTTGGTGTCCATCACCGCCTCGCCGACGTAGTCCTGGATCGTCGGATAGTCGGCGACCCGCATGCCCACGTCGACGTGCTTCTTGCGCGTTGTGTGACGCTTGGCGATGTCGATCGTCCCCAGCGCGATCCCGTTCCACACGGACGAGGACCCGATCAGGAACCACGGGTCCACGGCCTCGTCGTTGGACGACGCGCCGTCGCCGACCGGTCCGACGATCTGATCGGCCGGCACCTCGATGTCCTCGACCTGGATCGGGCCCGACTGGTTGCCCCGTAGGCCGAGGGCGTCCCACAGCGACGGCTGCGCCTTGACGTCGTCGCCGTCGATCACGAACACCGACAGGTCGTCGTAGCCCGAGAAGTCGGGGCTCGTGGTCTGGACGACGTAGAAGTCGGCGAACCCGCCCGAGGTCGTCCACGACGACTTCTTGTTCACCTTGTAGCCGCCGTTGGTCCGCTCGGCGCTGGAGGAGAACGGGTACCAGAAGTGCGAGCCTGTCTGGGGGTCCGAGTACGAGAGCGTCCCGATCCGGCACGCCGCGTCGAGCGGGCGGATGTAGCGGTCGATCAGCTCGCGTGTGGGGCGGAGCAAGATCGTCGCCACCGCGCCGATGTGCATCACGTAGCACATCGCTGTCGACGCGCAGCCGTAGCGCGCGAGCGTCTCGCACACCATCGTGAACGCGACGTGGTTCTCGCCGAGGCCGCCGTACTCCTGGGGGACCGTGAGCCCGAGGAACCCGTTCTCGGCGAGGATCTCGAAGTTCCGGTGCGGGTAGAGCAACTCGTCGTCGGAGCGCTTCGCGTTCGCGCGCATCTCCCGCTCGCAGAGCTCGATCAGCTTCGCCCGCAGCTCCTTCTGGCGTTCGGTCAGCAGCCAGTCGGGATCCCACTCGTAGCCGAGGCCCCAGAACGCCTCGTCACCCCACGTCTTCTCTGCCATTGAACCCCTCCTCCACCTGAACGTATTTGTCCAGGGTGTTGTACCAGTCGGGCGTCGGCCCGGAGTCCCGCCGGGCCTACGCCAGTGCCGCCTGCAGCGCGTCCTTGATCTCCGGGTAGCGGAACTCGAACCCGAGGTCGAGCGCGCGGCGGGGGACCACGCGCACGCTGCTGGTCACGGCGTCGGCGAGCTCGCTGCCGAACATCGCACGCAGGGCGAGCTTGGGCACCGGCGCCACGGCCGGGCGGCTCAGGACCCGGCCCAGGGCGCGCGAGAACTCGCGGTTCGTGACCGGGTTCGGCGCCGAGGCGTTGATCGGCCCCGTGACCCGCTCCTCGTCGAGCGCCCACAGCAGGATCCGGACCTCGTCGTCGATGTGGATCCACGGCATGTACTGCTTGCCTCCGGCGATCGGGCCGCCGAGCCCGAGCCTGAACGGCAGCAGAAGCTGCTTCAGCAGCCCGGCGCGTTTGTTGAGCACGGGGGCGCTGCGGGTGACCGCGACGCGCACGCCGGCTTTCTCGGCCTCATGCGCCTCGGCCTCCCACTCGACGCACAGACGGGCATCGAAGCTCGACCCCGGCGGCGTGTCCTCGTCGACGATCGCATCGCCGCGATCGCCGTAGTACCCCACCGCCGACTGGCTGACGAGGGCCTTCGGGCGCGGGTCCGCCGACGAGATCGCCTGGGCCAGGTTGTGGGTCGCGGTCACGCGGCTGTCGCGGATGCGCCGCTTCGCCTCCTCGGTCCAGCGCTGGTCTATCGACTCGCCGACGACGTTGACGACGCCGTCGACGCCGTCGAGCGCCGCCTCCGGCGGGCGCTCCAGGGCAGGGTTCCACCCGTGCCAGGCGACGGTCGGGTTCGTCGCCCGGGCGCGGGGCGCGTCGCGAGTCAGCCCGACGACCTCGTCGCCTCGGGCGAGCAGGGCGTCGCACACCGACGATCCGATCATCCCGCTCGCGCCCGTGACCAGGACCCTCATTCGACGGTGGCGAAGCTTCCCGTTTCCTCGGAAACCCGCGCGATCCCGGCGCGGTGCGCCTCCTCGACGACGGCCTTGGCGACCGCCGGCGCGACGTCGCGGTCGAAGACGCTGGGGATGACGTAGGCCTCGTCGAGGTCCTCGTCGGTGACGACGCCCGCGATCGCGTGCGCCGCCGCGAGCTTCATCTCCTCCGTGATCCGAGGCGCGCCGGCATCGAGGGCGCCGCGGAAGATCCCGGGGAAGCAGAGGACGTTGTTGATCTGGTTCGGGTAGTCGGAGCGGCCCGTGGCCATGATCCGGACGTACGGCTCCGCCTCCTCCGGCATGACCTCGGGGTTCGGGTTGGCCATCGCGAACACGATCGCGTCGTCGTTCATCTTCCCCAGGGCCTCGGGCTCCATGACCCGGGCGCCGGACAGGCCCACGAACAGGTCCGCGCCCTCGATCACGTCGGCGGGGCCGCCGCCGAGGTTCTGCGGGTTGGAGTTCTCCGCGAACCAGCGCTTGATCTGAGACATCTTCCCGTTCACGTAGTCGTCGCGCTCGACCGACACGGCGCCGTTGCGGTCGCAGCCGATGATCTCGGTCACACCGCAGGCGAGCATCATCTTCGTCACCGCGATCCCCGCCGCGCCGAGGCCGACCATCACCACCCGCAGCGACTCGATCGGCTTGCCGACGATCTTCAGCGCGTTGAAGAGCGCCGCCATCACAACCACGGCGGTGCCGTGCTGGTCGTCGTGGAACACCGGGATGTCGATCTCCTCGCGCAGCCGGTCCTCGATCTCGAAGCAGCGCGGAGCGGAGATGTCCTCGAGGTTGATGCCGCCGAACGTCGGCGCGACCAGCTTCACGGTCTCGACGATCGCGTCGGGGTCCCGGGTCGAGAGGCAGAGCGGAAACGCGTCGACGTCGGCGAACTCCTTGAACAACATCGCCTTGCCCTCCATCACCGGCATCGCCGCCTCCGGGCCGATGTCGCCGAGGCCGAGCACCGCGCTACCGTCCGAGACGACCGCGACCGTGTTGCGCTTGATCGTGTACTCGAACGCCATCTGGCGGTCGGCGAAGATCTCCTGGCAGACGCGCGCGACGCCCGGCGTGTACGCCATCGACAGGTCGTCGCGGGTCTTCAACGGGTACTTGTTCTCCATCGCGATCTTGCCGCCGCGGTGCATCTGCAGCGTGCGGTCGGTGTACTCGAGCACCCGCGCGCCGCGGGTGCTACCGATCGCGCGCATGATCTGCTCCCAGTGCGCCTGGTCGCGCGCGTCGACCGTGAACTCGCGCACCCGCTTGCCCTCGGGCCCCGCGCCCGGCAGCAGGTCGACGCCCTGAAGCTGCCCGCCGCACTCGGCGATCTTCGACGTCAGCTCGCCGAGCGGCTCCTGTCGCGCGTCGAGCTCGACGCGGACGGTGACGCTGAACTGGGGGCTGACGGTTGCCATCGGGGCACGAAATCATAGATGTGAGCAATTCCCGCGAAATGCTGCGCTTCGCGTCCGCTTTCGCGGGGTTCCGGGGGTGGCCGACCTAAGATGGGCTCGATGCCCGCGACGAAGCAGAAGAAGGCCACCGCGATGCGGAAGACGGCGCAGCGCGAGCTGTTCCTGATCGACGGCAACAGCCTCGCCTATCGCGCATTCTTCGCGCTCCCCGAGGAGATGTCGACGTCGGACGGGCGGCCGACGAATGCGATCTACGGGTTCGCGTCGATGCTCGCCAAGCTGCTGATCGAGCACCACCCCTCCGCCGGGATCGTGGTCTGGGACGCGGGCATGTCGGGGCGCGAGAAGGAGTACAAGCCGTACAAGGAGCAGCGCCGGCCGCGGCCCGACCTGCTGTCGGAGCAGTGGCCGCACCTCGAGCCGCTCGCCGATGCGTTCGGGTTCCACAACATCCGGGTCAAGGGCTACGAGGCCGACGACGTGATCGCGGCGCTCGTGCGGCAGGCACGTGAGCGCGAGATCCCGGTGATGGTCGTGTCCGGCGACCGCGACGTCTACCAGGTGGTGACCGACGGGGTGCGCGTGATGACGACCTCGCGCGGGATCACCGACACCCGCGTGTACGACCAAGACGGCGTCGTCGAGCGCTACGGCGTCCCGCCCAAGCTCGTCCCCGATCTGATCGGGCTCAAGGGCGACACCTCGGACAACATCCCCGGGGTCCCCGGCGTCGGGGACAAGACGGCCGCCCAGCTGTTGCAGCGGTTCGGCACCCTCGAGGAGGTGCTCGCCAACGTCGACGAGATCTCGGGGGCGAAGCGCAAGCAGATGCTGACCGAGCACGCCGACGACGCGCGGGTGTCGAAGAAGCTGGCGACGCTCCATTACGACATCCAGACCGGGATCGACCTCCCCGACGTGATGGGGGTCGAGCCGGACCGCAGCAGGCTGCGCGACGTCGCGCGCGAGTTCGAGCTGCGCCAGGTGATGCAGCGGCTCGACGAGGAGTTCCCCGACCACATCCCGGTCACCGCCGCCGAGGAGGAGATCGAGGTCGAGGTCACGGAGGGGACGATCGCCGACCTCGCCTCCGGAGCGATCGCGATCTCGGTCCACGACGACCGCTGGGCGGCGACCGACGGGGAGCGCGTGGTGGCCGGAGAGTCGGCCGACGTCGGCGAGCTCGTCGACGCGCTCCGCGACAGGCCGCTGATCGCCCACGACTTCAAGTCCGTCGGAGGCGGCCCGCGCGAGGGCCTGATGGCGGCGGCGGGCCCGGACGGCTTCGACCTCCAGCACGACACGATGGTCGCCGCCTACCTGCTCGACCCGGCGCGGCGCGTGTACGAGCTCGCCGACCTCGCGGCGGCGGAGGGGCTGGCCGCGGCGCGCCCGGCCGGCGACCAGCTCGCGCTCGAGGGGACCGAGGGCGAGGCGCCCGCCGACCCCGCCGCGGAGGCGCGGCTGGTGTGGGAGGTGGCGCGGCGCCAGCGCGACCGGATCCGCGACCTCGGGCTCGAGCGGCTGCTGACCGACGTCGAGATGCCGCTGATCGAGGTCCTGGCGGCGATGGAGCGGACCGGGGTGCGGGTCGACGTGAAGCTGATCGAGGAGATCTCAGCGAGCATCGCGGGCCGCGCCGACGAGCTCCAGGACGAGATCTGGAAGCTGGCCGGGCACGAGTTCACGATCGGCTCGCCGCAGCAGCTCGCCCCGGTGCTGTTCGACGAGCTGGGGCTGACGAAGAAGCGGCGCGGGAAGACCGGCTTCTCGACCGACGCCAGGGTCCTGTCCCAGATCCGCGACGAGCACCCGATCGTCGAGAAGATCGAGAGGTGGCGCGAGCTGACGAAGCTCAAGAACACCTACCTCGACGCGCTTCCCGGACTCGTCGACCCCGAGACCGGTCGCATCCACACGACGTTCAACCAGGTGGCGACGACCACGGGGCGGCTGTCGAGCACGAACCCCAACCTGCAGAACATCCCGATCCGGTCCGAGCTCGGCCGCCCGCTGCGGGCCGCGTTCGTCGCCGGGAGGGGGTGGCGGCTGCTGTCAGCCGACTACAACCAGGTCGAGCTACGGGTCCTGGCGCACGTCGCGGGCGAGGAGGTGCTGCGCGAGATCTTCGCCCGCGGCGAGGACGTGCACGCCGCGACCGCCGCCGAGGTGCTCGGCGCGGCCGAGGACGGCGTCGGCCCCGCGGAGCGCTCGAAGGCGAAGATGGTCAACTTCGGGATCGCATACGGGCTGTCCGCGTTCGGGCTCGGCGACCGGCTCCAGATCGAGCGCGAGGAGGCGGCGGCGTACATCGAGCGCTACTTCGAGCGCTTCCCGGCGGTGAAGCGGTTCATCGACGAGACGATCGAGCAGGCTGATCGCGACTGCTACGTGACGACGCTGATGGGCCGCCGGCGGATGATCCCCGAGCTCCGCGCCCGTCAGCGGCAGACGCGGCTGCTCGGCGAGCGGCTCGCGGTCAACACCGTGATCCAGGGGACCGCCGCCGACATCATCAAGGTGGCGATGGTGCGCTGCCACCGCCGCCTGGGCGAGGAGGGGGCCGAGACGCGGCTCGTGCTCCAGATCCACGACGAGCTCCTGTTCGAGGGGCCCGCCGACGAGATCGAGTCGGCGGGCGAGATCGCCGCCGAGGAGATGAAGGGCGCGTTCGAGCTCGACCCGCCGCTCGAAGTCGACGTCGGCGTCGGCGAGGACTGGCTCAGCGCGAAGAAGTAGGAACCGACCGCGGCTTCGGAGAGCATCACGGAGGCGGAGCCTCCATGACGCTCCCGTTCAGCCGTGTGCGCTACTAGCGGCGGCGGCCCGCAGGGGCGAACTCGTCGCTGTACACCGTCAACGCGTAGAGGATGATCGCGTTGAGCACGAGCCCGATCACCGACCACGCGGGGTAGTGCTTGAAGTACGCGAGCTGCACGATCATCGCGATGATCACGACGATGATCCCGAGCACCTGCGCCCAGCGTTGCAGCGCCAGGATCCCCCAGCCCAAGAGGAGCTCGATGCCTGCTATGACCAGCAGCACGACGCCGAACGCGTCGTAGTCCGTGATCAGTACGCCCTCCTCCGTGACGTAGAAATGGCCGGGGTCCGCAAGGGCGACGATCCCATCCAGGGCGTTGAACGCTCCCCCAACCAGGAACAGCACCCCCGCGAAGGTCACAACGCCCGCTCGGCGTGCTGACACGTTCCCTCCTTTGTCTGGACGACCCGATCACCGCCCAGGCGGCGCCCACCGAGCCGTGATGCCGCGCGTGACCGTAGCGCAGGGGTCGGCGGCAACCGGCGGGCGCGGTCGTGCCTGGCTATAGCGCGTCGGCGAGCCGCTCGGCAAGCCACAGGTCGCACAGCCACTCGCCCTGCGCGTTGCCCTCGCGCTGGACGACGATCCCGTCCGGGCCTCCCTCGACGCGCACGCCCTGCCACTTCGCTGACGCGGGGAGCTCGGCCGTCGCAGCGTTCACCGATGAGGGTGTTCCGTCGGCGGCGCGCAGGCGTCCGTCCCGTGCGTCGAGCTCGAACTCGGGCGCCTCGACCGCGACCGCGACCTCGCTCACGGGCCGCACGACGCCCGACTCGAATCGCACCGACACGTCGCGGCCGTGCCGCTTCCCCGACAACACGACCGCGCCCTCGAGCCTCGACCGCATCCCGGGCTGCGCGACGCGCGGCTCGATCCGGATCCGGGGCCGCTCCGTGACCTCGAGCCCGAGCGGGGCCATCGCACGATCGGTGCGCTCGTATCCCTGGCCGAGCGTCCCTCCCGGCATCAGCGTGCGGACCAGGTAAGCGGCAGCGAGGGCGACGATCAGCGCCGCGCCCACGAACAGCGGCACGAACGTGTCGAAGAAGTAGAGCGGGGGGACGCTGACGAAGATCAGCGCAGTCACCAGCCACCCGAGCCGCATGCTCGAGCGCGCCGGCGCCCACACCTTGCGGCGAGCGCGGAGCGCGTCATCGTCGATCGGCCTCGTCGCGAGGGCGGCCCACAGGTCCGGCTCGGACAGCTTCGTCGGGTCGTCCACCTCCCCAGCCGCCTGCGGAGCCTCGCGCGCGCTGCGGCCCTCGACGGCGTCGAGGTCGCGCGCCTGGAGCACGAACAGGATCAGCACGAACGCCGCGACGACGGCGAAGACCAGCCCGAGCGCGAGCTTCTCGCTGTCGGGGTCGCTCCCGACGGTGAGCCCGATCGTCGCGACGATCGCCATCACGACGACGACGCCGATCACGCCGAACCACGCCGAGCGCTTGAAGCCCCCGCTCACCGCGGGCAGCGTAGTGGGCGGGAAACGGGTGGCGGGCGCCAGAAAGCCCTAGCTACAATCCGCACATATTCACCGCGGTCGTCCGTCGCGAAGAAAGGGGGTGGTTGCGGTGGAGGGACTCAGCACCGTCACACGGGCGTTCTGGACGCTCGCCGTCGGCGCCGTGGCGTTGTACCTGTTCTTCGTCGTGATCGGGGCGCTGTCGCCGGGGGATCACCCGTGGGTCACCGCCGGCGCGATCGTGCTCGCCGTCCTGCTCGCGGTGCACCTCGTGCGCGTCAGCCGCGCGATGCACGATCACGCGCACGACGACGAGATGCGCGAGCTGCACAAGCTGCGCGAAACCAGAGGCTTCTAGCTACGCGGCGGCCCTGAGCGCCTGCGGCGCGTCCCGCCCCGCGTACTCGCGGGCATACGCGGGGTGGGCGATGTCGAGGTAGTGCGAGAACGACCAGCGCACGAATGCGTCGGTCGACATGCCGCGCAGCGCGAGCCCCAGCAGCCGCGGCGGAACGCGCGGGACCAGCCGCTGCACGCGGAGCATCGACTCGAACTGCCATCGGTGGCGCGCCGAGAATGCCGCGTAGCGGCGCAGCGCCGTCGCCCGGTCGGCCCGCCCCTCAACGACGCGGCGCAGCTCGCGGCCGCACGCGATCCCGAAGTAGAACGCGGTCCGGATCCCCTCCGCGGTCAGCGGCAGGCAGTGGCCGGCGGAGTCGCCGGCGAAGAACACGTCGCGCGACGTCGCCTCGCGCAGCCGGTGCGGGATCCAGTTGCCCTGGTAGCGCACGCTCGGGCGCTCCAGCCGCTGCGCGAGCTCGACCGTCGGCCGCTTGACATGGTCGCGGGGGATGAACGAGCCGACCCCGACCCGGACCTCGTCGTCGGCCGGGAAGCTCCATCCGTAGCCGGCCGGGATCACGTCGCGCTCGATCCAGATCTCGAGGTCCTGCGAGCTCCCGTGCGGATGCACCTCGAGGCCCCGCGACAGCGGAGCGTCGGGCGGCTGGTAGCCGTCGTCGAGGACGCGTCGCCACCCGAGGGCGTCGACGACGAGCGGCGCCGCAACCGGCCCGCGGTCCGAGGCGATGCCAATCGCGTCGTCGACGTCGGCGCCGCTTCGTCCCTCGACGGTCGCGGTCTCGAAGCTCGCGTCGCAGCGCTTGAACAGCTGCGCGCACAGGCTCGGGTAGTCGAAGGTGGAGAAGGTCCACGGCAGATGCATGCGCACGGTGGTGTGCGGGGTGTGGACCACCAGGTCGGAGAACGTCTGGCGGATCGAGTCGGCGACGCCCATCGCACGTAGCCACTCGGTCGGGGCGGCGCAGGCCGAGGTCTGACGCTCGCCGATCTCGTAGCGGTCGAGGAGCAGCACCCGGGCGCCGGTGCCGGACAGCTCCCGGGCGACGGCGAGCCCCGCGAAGCTCGCCCCGCAGACCACTACGTCGTGCTCGCCGCCCAGCGGAACGCGCTGTGCGCCGCGCTTGGTCCGTCGCCTGGGCATCGACGACGAGGTTAATGATGTCTCTACACTTGCGGGCCGTGCCGGCGACCGACACGCCAACCGAGGCCGAAGCCGCGCCCGCGGAAGCGCCGCCGCAGGCATCCGACGACCTCCTGATCGAGGTCGACGGGCAGATCGTCCCCAACTACGCGGCGACGATCAAGCCGATCAACGAGGGCGACGTCGTCTCGGGCGAGGTCGTCCGCATCGACAAGGACGAGGTCCTGGTCGACATCGGCTACAAGTCCGAGGGCGTCATCCCGGCCACCGAGCTGTCGATCCGGCGCTCGGTGGACCCGGCCGAGGAGGTGTCGCTCGGCGACCCGGTCGACGCGCTCGTGCTGACCAAGGAGGACGCCGAGGGGCGTCTGATCCTGTCGAAGAAGCGGGCGCGGTTCGAGAAGGCGTGGCGCCGGATCGAGGCCGCCGCCGAGTCCGGGGAGCCGGTCGAGGGGACCGTGATCGAGGTCGTCAAGGGCGGCCTGATCCTCGACCTCGGCGTACGCGGCTTCCTGCCCGCATCGCTGGTCGATATCCGCCGCGTCCACAACCTCGACGAGTTCATGGGCCAGAAGCTCGAGTGCAAGGTGATCGAGCTCAACCGCAGTCGCAACAACGTCGTCCTGTCGCGCCGCGCCGTGCTCGAGGAGGAGCGCAAGGAGGTCCGCCAGCAGATCCTCGGCCGGCTCCAGCCCGGCCAGGTCGTCGAGGGCAAGATCTCCAACATCGTCGACTTCGGGGCGTTCGTCGACCTCGACGGCATCGATGGCCTGATCCATATCTCGGAGCTGTCGTGGAGCCACGTCAACCACCCCTCCGAGGTGCTGTCGATCGGCGACACCGTCCGGGTCAAGGTGCTCGACATCGACCGCGACCGCCAGCGGATTTCGCTCGGCCTCAAGCAGACGCAGGAGGACCCGTGGCAGCGCGTGCTCGACAGCCACAACTCCGGCGACGTGCTCGAGGGCAAGGTGACGAAGGTGGTCGCGTTCGGCGCCTTCGTCGAGATCATTCCCGGGGTCTAGGGGCTCGTCCACATCTCCGAGCTCGCCGACCACCACGTCGAGACCCCGAGCGAGGTCGTGCAGCCGGGCCAGGAGGTCTGGGTGCGAATCCTCGAGATCGACGAGGAGCGTCGCCGCATCTCGCTCAGCGTCAAGCGCGCGCAGGCGAACCAGAACCTTC
>DATAFB010000058.1:0-4351 GCA_036257695.1 Solirubrobacterales bacterium
CGTGGACGAGCTGGCCCGCGCACAGCACGACGTCGCGGGCGAGCACCGCGGCGGCGCGGCCGGGGCTTCGCATCACCCCCCACTTGCGCAGTACGTAGCCGCGGCCGAACCCCATCAGGTAGTTCTTGCGCGCCGATCCGGGTCCGAGGGTCGCCGAGTGCTCGTGCGTGCCGCGGGCGCCCGGCGCGAGCGCGCAGCGCCCGCCCGCCCGCCACAGCCGCAGGCCGAGGTCGACATCCTCCCAGTACGCGAACAGCCGCTCGTCGAAGCCGTCCATGGCGAGGAACGCGTCACGGTCGTACGCGGCCGCGGCGCCCGACGGAGCGATCGGGTCGGCCGCGTCCGCGTCGAGGCTCGCGACCGGTTGGCCGTTGAGATAGTCGAAGCCGAGCAGGGTGTGGTCGAGCTCGATCCCGGCGGTGTCGATCAGCTCCGGATCGGCGCCGTCGCGCATCACCCCCGCCGCCATCACCACCCCGCGCTCGGTCGCGAGCGCGGCGACGATCGACTCGACGAACCCGGGGTCGCAGCGGCAGTCGTCGTTGACGACCACGATCGCATTCCCGGATGCACGCACAGCCCCGAGGTTGACCGCGCGCGAAAACCCGGCATTGCCCTCGAGCCGCACGACCTCGACCCCGGAACGACCCCGGCACACCCCCGACACGGCGTCATCGGGGGAGCCATTGTCGACCACGATCACATCGTGCTCGACTGTCTGCGCCGCGAGCGAGTCGAGTACCCCGCGCAGGCGCTCGCGCCCCGCCACGGTCGGAACGATCACGGTCGCCGACCGCATGCCCCTCTTCGGCGCCTGCTCTAGAACGCGCCGGTCCCGCGGACGATCGCCGGCGCGGTCTGGAACAGGATCCGGAGATCGCGCCCGATGGACATGTTCTCGACGTAGTCGAGCTCGACCGCGAGCCTATCCGCGAACGTCAGCTCGCCGCGGCCGAACACCTGCATCGGACCGGTCATCCCGGGCTTGACCGCGAGCCGGAAGCGATGCTCCGGCTCGTAGCGCTCCACGAGCTCGACCTGCTCCGGACGCGGGCCAACGATGCTCATGTCGCCGCGCAGCACGTTGACGAGCTGCGGGAGCTCGTCGAGGCTGAAGCGGCGCAGCCGGCGGCCGACGCGGGTCACGCGCGGATCGTCGCGCAGCTTGAACATCGGCTCCCGGAGCTCGTCGAGCCGCACGATCTCGGACAGCGACTCCTCGGCGTTGACGGTCATCGTCCGCAGCTTGTGCATCCGGAACGGCCGCCCGCCGGCCCCGGCGCGCAGCTGGGAGAAGATCACGGGCCCGCGGGTGTCGAGGCGGATCGCAAGCGCGACGAGCGGGAACAGCAGCGCGAGGACGAGCAGCGCGGCGCCCGAGACGAGGACGTCGAAGCCGCGCTTCAGCATCAGCGTCGAGCGCGACACGTCCCAGGTGTCGTAGTCGAACACGGGCAGGTCGGCGACCTGGGTTATCCGCAGCAACGGAAGCGCCCGGCCTCGAAGCGGCGATACGACGCTGAGCTTGACCTGGCGGGCGCGGCAAAGCACGACGAGGCGAGCGATCAGGTCCGGTTCGACGCTGGACGCCGCGACCACGACCCTGTCCACTCCCTTCGTCGCTTGGTCGAGGCCGTTCGCGTCAAGCTCGTGGTCGGCGAGGAGCCTGCGTGCCGGCAGAACTTTCAGGTGCATGTCCGTGAAGAGCTCCACCTTGCGGGCGATCGCCTCGGCGAGCTCCCCGTCGCCGATCACGACGGTCCGCTCGGGTGGGGTAACCCGCCGCCACAGGGTCCTCGCGCCGGCACGGGCCACGAACGCGGTCAGCCCAGCAACCACGAACATCCCCGCCGCGCCATTCGCGGTGAGCGATCCAGCAGGCGTCAGCGGCAGGAACACGGCGAGCGACGCGGTCCCTGCCGCCGCCCAACCGACGAGCAGCGGAGCCTCATCGATCGTCAGATGGCGAATGGCCTGGTGGTCGCGGTCGTACAGACCGAAGAGCTTCGCGAGCAGCAGCCACACGGGCAAAAACACGAGCGCCCACGGGGCCTCCGCAAGCGACAGCCCAGCACCGGCCGTTCCCGCGGCCGCAGCGACAGCGTCGGCGAGCGCCAGCATCCGGCGCCGTAGCGCGTCCCGCCACCAGCGGGACTCGTGGGCCGCAGCCGACGGCTGCGCCGCGGCGGGCCGGATCACGGCGTCGTGGTCGGGCACGGTCGCCTCGCGCTCCGGCGTCCCTTTCAGCGCCACCCCCTGCCGCTCGGTTGGCGCCTCGGAAGATCTCATCGCAACATCCTTCGGCGTTCCTCCCCTGTTCCCAGGTGAGGATATTCCACTTCCCCGGTACGGCGCAACACTCCTACCGCCGCCTGAACGCCGGCGTCCGCGGGTTCAGCTGCCGCGCACGGCCGTAGTCGGTCAGCGCCGCCGCCGCGTCGCCGGCGGCCTCCTCGATGCGACTGGCGACGAACCACAGCGACCAGTCGTCGGGCGCCCGTTCGATCGCCTCGTCGATCTCGCGGCGGGCGCCGGGCAGGTTCCCGGCCTGCTCGTCGACGAGCGCGAGCTGGAGGTACGGCTCGGCGGCCCACGGCTGGAGCGTCGACGCGTCCCTCGCGTCCTGCGCCGCTCGCGTCAGGTCGCCGCGGTCGGAGGCGGTCTCGCTGTCGGAGAGCTTCAGCTCGCCGAGGAACAGCACTCCGGCGACCCACACCGCGGCCCACCCCGCGAGCAGCGTGGCAACCCCCCAGCCGAACGAGCGCCGGCCCGGGGCGGGGTCCGACGGGGCGAGCGAGGCCGGGCCGGTGAGCAGCGCCACCGCGACCACCACGGGCCCGAACACGGCCGGGATCTCCCACGTCCAGTCGATCGCCGCCGAGACGATGCCGGCGGCGAGCACCGCGAGTCCCGCCTCGACCGCCCCCGCGGTCGAGCCCCCCGACCCTCGTCGTCTCCAGCCATGCACCGCGCCGAGCGCGAGGAAGGCGAGGACGAGCAGCAGCCCCGCGATCCCCAGCTCGCTCAGGGTCTCGAAGAACAGCGAGTGCGCGTTGCGGATTACGACCGACAGCTCGCCGTGCTGGCTCCACCACGCCTCGTAGCCGCCGGCCCCGATCCCGGTGATCGGCTCCTCGGCGAACGCGTCCGCGCCGGCGGCCCAGAACTGGTAGCGGCCGCTGCTGGCTCCGCGCGTCAGGTCGCCCGAGACGGAGAACTCCTGCAGCCGCTCCCCCTCCGGCGGCGACTTGAACTCCTCGAACCGCGCCACCGGGTCGGCCGCGATCAGCGCTCCGATCGCGAGCACGCCCGCAACGACCAGCGCCACCCTGGGGACCCGCCACCCGATCCTCAGCCGGGCGAGCCGGTCGTCGACGAGGTAGCGGACGAGCCCCGCGGCTGCGACGACGATCACCGTCGCCAGCAATATCTCGTCGCCCGCGAATCCCGCCACAGGGGTGCCGGGGTCGTCGATCAAGGGCGAACGCTGCTCGGTGAGCGCGATCAGCGCCCCACCCCCAATGGCGGCGGCCACGAGCCCGCCGGCGAGGCGAACTCGCGCGGGGCCAAGCGCGAGCAGGACCGCGACCCCGACCGTGCCGGCGATCATCGCGCCGCGCGACGAGGTGAGGTAGATCGTCAGCAGGATCGCCGGCAGCGCCGCGACCGCGAGCGAGCGACCGACCCGCGTCCCGGCTCGAGCCCCGAGCCACACCAGAAGAACGCCGGCGAGCGCCATGCAGGCGCCGAGGCCGTTCCAGTAGCCGATCGGGAAGCTCAACCGCCCCCGCGCCGACGGAATCTCGGCCCCGATCACGTCGTCGCCGCCGGGCAGGCCCGGCTCGAACCTGCTCCCGAGAGCGAGCGCCGCCACGGCGACGAGCCCGATAGCGAGCCCGACCAGCCAGCTGCGCGCGCTACCCAGTGGCGAGGCGAGGACGACCAGCGCGAACACGCCGGCGTACCCCGCGACGCGCACGACCTCGACGAACGCGCGCCCGTCGTCGTTCGCCCACGCGAGCGACAGGGCCGTCAGCACCGCGAGCGCCGCGATGCAGGCGCCGGCCGCGATCGCGCCACGCGGCACGCCGGCGCGCGGCCACGCGCCGACGGCGAGGCCGACGATCACCGCCCACCAGATGACGAGCGTCCCCGCGGCGATCGCCTCCGGGGCATAGCTACCATCCGGCAGCGCCACCACGACGTAAGACACCGCAACTGCGACCGCCAGGGCGTGTTTCATCGGCGACCGCGCGCTCATCCGATCGGCTCCGGATGGGGGCGGAGCAACCGTTTGGCGCTCACCCGCTCCCGGGTAGGGTTGGGCGGGCTTTCGATTCAGCAGATGAAC
>DATAFB010000064.1:0-8097 GCA_036257695.1 Solirubrobacterales bacterium
CAGGACTACCGCGCGGCGCTGCTGTACTCGCAGGCCGGGTCCAGCCCGTGGCCCGGGTGCGGCTAGCGCTGGCCGGCTTCTTCTCCGAGCAGCGCGCGGGCGAACGCCCGCCGCTCCTCGTCGAACAGGAATCCCCACACCCGGTCGCGCTCGAGCACCGCGCGGCGCTTGGTCTCCACGACCGCGTCGCGCGGGAGGCCGGCGATCCGCCGGCCGAGCTCGAGCGCGCGCGGCACGACCTCACCCTCGACGACCTCGCCTACGACCCGCAGCGCAGCCGCCTCGCGGGCGTCGATCAGCCGCCCGGTCAGGCACAGCTCGAGGGCCGTCGCGGCAGGGAGCGCGGAGCGGGCTGCGGCGTAGCTCGGCGGAATGCCGCGCGGCAGCTCGGGATAGCCGAAGCTCGCCGCCGACGCCGCGATCCGAATGTCGCACAGCAGCGCCAGCGCGAACCCGCCGGCGACGGCGGGCCCGTTGACGGCGGCGATCACCGGGCGCTGGCAGCTGGCGACGGCGTCGAACGCCCGGGTGCTCGTCTCGACCAGCGTGCGCCGGTGGTCGGAATCGCCGCCGAACTGGGTCACATCCATCCCGGAGCAGAACGCCGTCCCCGCCCCCGTCAGGACGACGCACCCGACGCCGGCGTCGCCGGCCAGGCGCCCGAAAGCGTCCGCGAGCTCGACCCGGAGCTCGATCGAGAGCGCGTTGCGCTTCTCGGGCCGGTCGAGCGTGACGAGCTCCACGTCGCCGAGGCGCTCGGTCGAAAGCGGGCGCGGCACGGCGGCGGCGGCCTATGCGGCCCTGCGCCAGCGCCGCCGCCCGGCGGCCGTCGGACCCGAAGCCGGCGCGGGGCCGTTCACCTCGGGCTCGAGCAGGCGCGGCATGAAGCGGCGAATCTGCCCCTCGAGGCAAACGCCGCATGAACACTCGGGGACCGTGAGGCCGGTGCGCGAACAGATCGCCGGTGGAGGCTTGCCTGCGGGCACTCGCAGGACGCGAGCTTAGGCGCCGCCCCGGCCGGAACGACCGGAGTGCGAAACTGCCCGCTGTGAGCGCGAGGCCCTACAAGGGTGGGGGCGGGCGGGGACTGCGATGCTGGGCCGAGCGCGAACTCAGGTGACGCAATGAGCGAGGACGGAATCAGCCCACCGGGCGCCGGGACGCCGCAGCGCAAGCCTCCCGGCGAGGCGGTGGCCGAAGCGCGGGTGGCTGCGCCGACGCGCGGCAACCGGCGGCTCGAGGCGCTGCTCGACGCGGTCAACGCGGACCCGCAGGTCGGGGCGTGGTGGTACATGGCTCAGGTCACCTCGGAGCGACTCGAGATGTCGGACCACTCGTGGGTCCACGTCCAGATCGTCCTCAACGTCGCGCTGCGCCTGCTGCGGCTGCTCGCCCGCGCCGGCGTCGAGCCGGCGATGGTCGCCGACCACGGCATGAGGCAGCGGGATGCGGAGGTCGTCGTCGCGGCCGGCGCGATGTTCCACGACGTCGGGCTGTCGATCCACCGCTCCGACCACGCGAGCTACAGCCTGTTCCTGGCCGAGCCCAAGCTCCGCGAGCTGCTCGCCGACGTCTACGACGAGCCGCAGCTGACCGTCATCGTGTCGGAGGCGCTGCACGCGATCATCGGCCACCGGCGCCGCGGCGCCCCGTACACGCTCGAGGGCGGCGTGGTCCGGGTGGCCGACGCGCTCGACATGGCCCAGGGGCGGTCGCGGATCCCGTTCGAGGCCGGGCGGATCGGGATCCACTCGCTGTCGGCGGCGGCGGTCGACGAGGTCGAGATCTCGGCCGGGACCGATCGCGCGATCCGGCTCCAGATCAAGCTCAACAACTCGGCCGGGATCTTCCAGGTCGACGACTTGCTGGCGACGAAGATCCGCGGCACGCCGCTGGAGCAGCACGTCGAGGTCGTCGCCGAGGTCGAGGGCGAGACCGAGAAGCGGCTGCTGACTTCGTTCCGTCTACCTGAAGGCTGAGCCCATCCGGGACCGCACGATCGCCTTGCAGATCGGGCGAGTGGTTCTTAAGCGCCGGCGCCTTCGCCGCCCCGCCCCTCGCCGGCGGCGAAGCGGGCGGCGCCGCCGATCCCGACCTTGATCGAGGCGCGTCCGAGTTCCGCCTCGAGCTCGAGTCCGCGGTCCAGCGGCAGCCCCAGCCCCTCGAGCGCGGCGCGGCGGTCGGAGAGCATCGTCTCCTGCGGGAACGAGGCGAGGCCCTGCGCCAGCTCCAGCGCGCGGTCGAGGTGGCCGTCGGCGACGACGACCTCGTTCACGAGCCCCCACTCGCGCGCCTCGGCGGCGTCGATGATCCGCCCGGTGAGGATCAGCTCCAGCGCCCGTCCATGCCCGACGATCCGCGGCAGGCGCTGGGTGCCGCCGTCGATCAGCGGCACTCCCCAGCGGCGCTCCGGGTAGCCGAGCCGGGCGGTGTCGGTCGCGATCCGCAGGTCGCACCACAGCGCCAGCTCGAGCCCGCCCGCCAGGCACCAGCCGGAGATCGCCGCGATCGTCGGCTTCGACGCCGCGACCCGCGTGAACCCCATCGGCCCCTCGGGGCGCTCGGACACGGCCTCGATGCGCTCGGGGAGCTCGTCGGCCCCGACCTCGGCGATCGCCTTGAGGTCGGCACCGGCGCAGAACGCCTCCGGCCCGGACCCGGTCAGGACTAGGACACGCGCCTCGTCGTCGGCCTCGAAGCGACGGAAGCCGTCGAGCAGCCCGTCCGCGGTCTCGGCGTCTACCGCGTTGCGGCGCTCGGGACGGTCGATCTCCAGGACGGACGCAGCACCCGAGCGCTCATATCTGACCTTCGGCATCTAGCGGCCGAAGCGCTGAAGGTCGCGTTGGAGCCGCTCCTTGCGGCTCTCGAGCCGGATCTGGATCAGTGACAGCACGATCACCAGCACGGCGAAGAACCCGATCACGCCGAAGGCGAAGAAGGTGATCACCTTGTCGTCGGTGCGCCCGTACAGGCCCTCGCCGTCGGCCGCGATCGCCTCGGGCGCCGCGACGAGGGCGGCGATCGCGACGAGCGCAACCACGACGCGGACTGCGCGTGAGCCGGTCACGGCTCCGGACTCTAGCTACCCTCCCCCGCCAATGTCGGAGCTGGAAGCACTGCTGCTGGGGGTTGTCCAGGGGCTGACCGAGTTCCTGCCGATCTCGTCGTCGGGGCACCTGATCCTCGTCCCATGGCTTCAGGACTACACGTACTTGCGCGAGCACGACTCTTTCAACAAGACCTTCGACGTGGCGCTGCACGCGGGGACGCTCGTCGCCGTCGTCTCGTACTTCCACGTCGAGCTGCGCGCCGCGGCCGTTGGGTTCGTTCGCAGCGTCCGCAAGCGCTCGATCAAGGATCCCAGCGAGCGGCTCGCGTGGGTGCTCGTGATTGGGACGATTCCCGCCGTCGTGGTGGGCGGGCTGGGCGAGGACTGGATCGACGAGAACCTCGGCGAGCCGTGGATGATCGGGATCCTCCTGATCGTCTTCGGCCTCGTCCTCGGGATCGCCGACCGGCTCCCGCAGCACCGCGCGCTGGCGGGCGTCCGGCTGCGCGACGGGCTCTACATAGGCCTCGCCCAGATCCTGTCGCTGGCGCCCGGAGTGTCGCGGTCGGGAATCACGATCACGACGGGGCGGATGCTCCAACTCGATCGCGACACCGCGGCGCGGGTCTCGTTCCTGCTCCTGTTCCCCGTTACCTTCGGCGCCGTCGCCTTCAAGGGCTACGAGGCGATCCGGGAAGGGCTTCCGGACGGAGTGCTCGGCCCGATCGCCGTTGGCGTCATCGCATCAGCGATCTCCGGCTACGTGGCGATCGCGGGTCTGCTGGCGCTGGTCCGGCGCCACAACTACGACCCGTTCGTCATCTTCCGAGTCTTGGTCGGCGTCGGAGTGCTGATCCTGATCGCCACGGGGGTGCGCTCGGCGACGTTCTAGCGCCGGCCGCGATGGCGGACACCCACACGCCACACGGATACTGGCTCGAGGAGGCAGGAGCCCCGTCGCCGCTGCCGCCGCTCGCGGGCGATGTCGAAGCGGACGTCGTCGTCGTCGGGGGCGGGTTCACGGGACTGTGGACCGCGTGGTGGCTCCGCGAGCGCGAGCCGGAGGTCCGCGTCGTCGTGCTCGAGGCAGCGGGCTGCGGTCAGGGCCCGAGCGGCCGCAACGGCGGCTTCGTCAACGCGATGTCGTTCAGCCTCCCCTCGATGGAGACGCGCTTCGGCGCGCCGCGGGCGCTCGCCCTCGTCCGGGCGGCGCGCGAGTCGGTCGCCGGCGTCGGGCGGTGGTGCGAGGAGCAGGGCGTCGACGCGTGGTATCGCCGCGCCGGCTACCTCCAGGTGTCGACGACACCCGCGCACGACCGAAGCTGGGACGCGATCGCCGACGCGTGCCGTCGCCACGGCGAACCGGACGCGTGCGTCGAGCTCGACGCCGCGCAGGTTCGCGCCAGGTGCGACTCACCGCGGTTTCGCGCCGCGGCGTTCTATCCCGACGCCGCCACCGTCCAGCCGGCGAGGCTGGCGTTCGGGCTGCGCGACCGGCTCGCCGATCGCGGCGTGGCGGTGCACGAGCGCTCGCGGGTCCTGCGGCTGGACGCCTCCCGGGCCGGGGTCCGGGCCGAGACCGCGGGCGGGCGCGTCCGGGCCGGCGCCGCCGTTCTGGCGGTCGGCCCGGCGACGGTGGGCGTGCGTCCGCTGCGGCGCCGCCTGACGGTGACCTCCAGCCACATCGTGATCACCGAGCCGGTCCCGGAGCTGCTCGAGGAGATCGGCTGGACGGGCGGCGAGTGCATCACCGACTCGCGCGCGATGCTGCACTACTTCCGCACCACCCCCGATGGGCGGATCGCGTTCGGCTGGGGAGGGGGCCGGGTCGCGCCGGGCTCGCGGATCCGCGGGCGCGCCGAGCTCGACGCCGACGTCGTCTCCGAGCTCGAGCGCCACCTGGTCGAGTTCTTCCCGGGGCTCGCGGGCCGCCGGATCGAGCACGCGTGGGGCGGCCCGATCGACGTCTCGCCCACCCACCTGCCGGTCGTCGGGACGCTGGCGGGCGACCGGGTCCACTACGCGCTCGGGTACACGGGAAACGGCGTCGGGCCGTCGCACATGGTCGGGCGCGTGCTCGCGTCGCTGGCCCTCGACCGCCGCGAAGGGTGGAGCGGGCTCGCGATCGTCGAGCCGCCGCCGGTGGTCGTCCCCCCGGAGCCGCTGCGCTACGTGGGCGGCGCGATCGTGCGCCGCGCCCTGATGCGCAAGGAGCGCTTCGAGGAGCGGGGCGCGCGGGCCGACCCGCTCACCCGCGCCGTCGCGGCGCTCCCGGGCCGGCTCGGAATCCACATCAACCGCTAGCGCCCGATCCAAGACCCCCTGCTGTAGCTTGCTGTTCCGCTACCAGCGCGACGTCAGGACCTTCTTGCGCGTGTAGAACTCGACCGCGTCGTGGCCGTTGGCGTGCAGGTCGCCCTCCATCGAGTCCTTCCAGCCCGCGAAGGGGAACCACGCGACGGGAGCCGGGACGCCGATGTTGACGCCGACCATCCCCGCCTCGACCCCGTACCGGTACTCGCGCACCGCGGCGCCCGACTGGGTGAAGATCGCGGTCGCGTTCCCGTACCTGGAGCCGTTCACGAACTCAAGCGCCCGATCGAGGTCCGGCGCCCGAACGAGCGCCAGCATGGGGCCGAACAGCTCCTCGCGGGCGAGCTCGGACTCGGTGTCGTCGGTCTCCACGATCGTCGGCCCCAGCAGCGTGTCGGCCGGGCCGCCGTCGTGGCCGGTGCCGTCCAGGCACACCACGGCGCCCTCGCCCTGCGCGCGCTTCACCGCGTCGATGATCTTCTGCCTCGACTCCGGGGCGACCACCGGCGACACGTAGGTGTCCGGGTCGGCGCCGGGGCCGATCGTCAGCTCCCTCGCCGCGGCGACGAGCGCGTCGCGGACCTCGTCCTGGCGGCTGTCGTCACCGACCACGACCGCCACCGACCCCGCGAGGCAGCGCTGGCCCGCGTTGCCGAACGCCGACTGCATCATCGCCGGCACCGCCTGGTCGAGATCGGCGTCCGGCATCACCACCATCGAGTTCTTCGCTCCCCCGAGGGCCTGGGCGCGCTTGCCGGTCGCGGCGGCACGCTCGGCCACATAGCGGGCGGTGGAGGCCTGGCCGACAAACGAGATCGCGTCGACGTCAGGGTGGTCGAGCAGCCCGTTGACGGCGTCGTGGGCGCCGTGGACGAGGTTGGCGACCCCGTCCGGAATCTGGTCGATCTCGTCGATCAGCTCGAAGATCCGCATCGACGGCCGCGGGTCGCGTTCCGAGGGCTTGAGCACGACCGTGTTCCCGGTTGCGATCGCGAACGGCAGGAACCACAGCGGGATCATGCACGGAAAGTTGAACGGGGTGATCGCGGCGACGACGCCGACCGGCTGGCGTACGAGCTCCACGTCGATCCCCTTCGCGACCCCCTCCAGGTTCTCGCCCTTCATCAGGTGCGGGATCGCGGCCGCCGCCTCGGTCGACTCGATTCCGCGCCCGACCTCGCCGCGGGCGTCGTCGATCGTCTTGCCCATGTCCGCGGTGACGAGCTGCGCCAGCTCCTCGCGGTTATCCCACAGCGCCTCGCGCAGCGCCATCACCGCACGGGCTCGCCGGGTGACGGGGACGTCACGCCATCCGGGCTGGGCCTTGCGGGCGGCCTTCACCGCCGCGTCGACGTCGGCGGCGCTCGAGAGCGGCACGCGCGCGGCGAGCTCGCCCGTGGCGGGGTTGATGTCGTCGAGCGCGTCGGCGACGCCTGCGGCGAGCCATTTGCCGCCGACGTAGTTGTCGAGGGTCGCGACGCTTGGCTTGGCCGAGGTGCTGGTTTCGGTCGCGCTCATTCCGGGTGCTCACCTCCTGCGTACTCGGAGTAGGGATACCACCATTCCTTCGGCGCGATCTCGGTCTCGACGTGGACGTGCTTCGTCTCCTGGAACGCCTCCAGGCCCTCGCGCCCGAGCTCGCGGCCGAGGCCAGACTGCTTGAAGCCGCCGAACGGACCCGCGTCGTTGTCGGTCAGCGGGTCGTTGAACCACACCGTGCCGGCCTTGATCTCGCGCATGCAGCGGACCATTGTCTTCAGATCGCCGGTGTAGATGTTCGCGCCGAGCCCGAACCGGGTCGAGTTCGCGAGCTCGATCGCCTCATCGAGGCTGCGGACGCGGACGATCGGCGCAATCGGGCCGAAGGTCTCCTCGCGCAGCAGCTCGGTCTCCGACGGCGCGCCGGTGATCACGGTCGGCGAGAAGAAGTGCCCGCGGTCGTGGCCGCCGTTTCCGCCGCCGACCACGACCTCGGCGCCGGCGGCGACTGCCGCCTCGACCTGGTCGGCGACCTTCTGGCGCTGCGGCGCCGACACCATCGGCCCGACGTCGGTGTCGGAGTCCGTCGGGTCGCCGACCACGAGCCCGTCGGTGTAGTCGACGATCGCCTGCAGGTAGTCGTCGTAGACGTCGTCCATCACGTAGAACCGCTCCGCCGAAGTGCACACCTGGCCGGCGTTCAGAAACGCCGCCCACGCGCCGCCCTTCGCCGCCACGCCGACCTGGTCGGCGACGTCGGAGCAGACGATGAACGGGTCCTTGCCGCCCATCTCGAGGTTGACCCGCGCGACGCGCGCCGCGCACGCGGCGGCGATCCGCTTCCCCGTCTCGACCGAGCCGGTGAATGCGACGCCGTCGACGCGCTCGTCGGCGACGATCGCCGCCCCGACGTCGCCGCCGCCGGCGAGGATGTTGATCGCCCCGGGCGGGAGGTGGTCGAAGCACTCGGCGAGCATCAAGGTGGACAGCGGGGTCAGCTCGGACGGCTTGCAGACGACCGTGTTGCCGGTCGCCAGCGCGGGCGCGAGCTTCCACGACAGCAGCAGCAGCGGGTAGTTCCACGGCACGATGCAGCCGAACGTCCCAATCGGCTCCTTGACGACCATCGACAGCTGCGTCGACTCGATCGACGGGATCACCCGCCCCGCGGAGTCGCGGCCGATCTCGGCGTAGTAGTCGAGCGCCGCCGCGGTCCATCCGACCTCGTCGACGTTCTCGACCACCGGCTTGCC
>DATAFB010000084.1:0-18417 GCA_036257695.1 Solirubrobacterales bacterium
CACCGGGCTACGGATGGCGGCGCTGCTGCGGGAGCTCGACGACATCAACGTCGAGCTCGCCTCGGACACGGTGATCGTCGCCGTGTTCGGGATCGGCGAGCCGGCGGCGGACAGCGCGGCGCGGCTCGTCGACGGGCTGCGGCACGCGGTCGCGGCGATCGGCGACGAGGAGCAGGGGGCGCCGGAGCGGTTCGCGCCGCCGCCGCCGTGGGGCCCGCTCGAGCTGTCCCCGCGCGAGGCGTTCTTCGCACCGCTGGAGCCGGTGCCGCTCGCATCGGCGGCGGGAAGGATCGCGGCCGAGTCCCTCGCCGCGTATCCGCCCGGTGTCCCGAACGTCCTCCCCGGCGAGCGGATCAGCGCCGAGACCGTGGGGTTCATCCGCGACACCCTGAGCCACGGCGGAACGCTTCGGGGCGCCGTCGATCGCACCCTGGAGACCGTGCGAGTGGTCGTCGAGTGAGCGCGAGGTTCCGCAAGGGTGGGGGCGGGCGGGGAATGTGATCTTGGGCCGAGCGCGAACACCGGTGACGTGACCGATCCCTGGGGGGTCGACTCCGAGCACGGGCGGCTGCTCGACGTGCTGCTGTGCCCGCCCGACAACTTCCGCTGGCTGCCGACGAGCGCGATCTCGCGAGCGACGCTCGAGTCGGGGCTCCGGTTCGACCCCGACGCGGCGCGCGCCCAGCACGCCGAGATGGTGTCGATCTACGAGGGAGTCGGCGTGCGCTGCCACTTCCTCGAGCCCGACGCGGCGCTCCCGTACCAGGTCTTCGCCCGCGACTCGAGCGTGATGACCGCGAACGGGTCGGTCGTCACCCAGCTTCACCAGTGGTGGCGGCGCGGGGAGTACGCGCCCGTGGTCAGGTTCCTGGAGCGGAACGAGGTCCCGGTCCGCGGGATGATCACCGCCGGGGCCCTTGAGGGCGGCGACGCGATGATCGTCGAGCCCGGGACGATGCTGATCGGCGCCGGCGAGGAGCGCACCCAGCAGGTCGCCGCCGAGCAGCTCGCGGGGTGGATGCGCGACGACGGGTGGGAGGCCCGGGTCGAGCCGATCCCCGCGCGCTACGTCCACATCGACGTCCTGTGCGCGATCCTCGGCGACAAGCTCGCGGCGGTGTGCGTCGACGCTCTCACCGCCGCGCTCGTCGGGTGGCTGCGGGACAAGGGCTTCGAGCTGATCGAGTTCCGCGCCGAGGACGCGTTCACGCTCGGCGGCAACGCGATCTCGCTCGGCGACGACCGAGTGCTGTCGAGCTCCGGCGGCGCGGAGCTCAACGACGCGCTGCGCGCGCGCGGGATGACCGTGCACGACCCCGACCTGTCGATGTTCACGCTCGGAGGCGGCGGCGCCCACTGCCTCGGCCAGGCGCTGCGGCGCGAGCGGCTGGGGTCTCGGTGAGCGCAGGCCCGCGGGTCGACGCAGCGCGAGCGATCGCCGACCTGCGCGAGCTCGACCGCCGCACCGGCGGGCCCGGCGGCGCGCGGCGAGTGTGCTGGGGGCCGGAGTGGCGCGACGCGCGCGAGTACCTGACCGAGCTGCTGGGGGAAATCGGCGTCGCCCCCGAGCGCGACGAGGCGGGAAACCTGTGGGCCTACCTCGAGGGCGACGCCGACCCCGCGCTGGCGCTCGGCTCGCACGTCGACTCGGTGCCCGGGGGCGGGTGGCTCGACGGCGCGCTCGGGGTGATGGGGGCGGTGGCGGTGCTGCGGGCGTGGGCCGACGCCGGCGAGCGGCCGCCGCGCACGCTGGCGCTCGTCGACTTCGCCGACGAGGAGGGAGCGCGATTCGGCCGCAGCCTGTTCGGCAGCTCGGCGGTTTCGGGGACGCTCGTGCCATCGGAGCTCGACAGACTGCGAGACGCGGACGGCGAGCCGATCGCCGCCGTGCTCGCCGACAACGGGGTCGAGCTGGCTCGAGCGCCGCAGGCGACGTCGCGACTCGACCGCGTCGCCGCGTACCTCGAGCTCCACATCGAGCAGGGCCCCGTGCTGGAGGCGGAGGGCCGGCGGGCGGCGGCCGTCTCGGGCTGCGCCGGCGTCGAGCGACACCGCTTCCGGATCGAGGGACAGGCGTCGCACGCGGGCACCACGCCGATGGACCGCCGCCGCGACGCGGGGCTCGCCGCCGCCGACGCCGCGCTGCGGATCGAGCGGATCCCCGACCGCGAGGGGGGCGTCGCGACGACGGGCGTGGTCGAGCTCGAGCCCGGGATCCCGACCGCCGTCGCCGGCGTCGCGTCGCTCGGCGTCGACCTGCGCAACCCCGACGCCGACGCGCTCGCCCGGATGCTCGAGGCGGCATCGGCGGCGGTGGCGGACGCCGCCGCTGCCCGCGGGTGCGAGTCGTCGTCGGAGCTCTGGTGGCGGATCGAGCCGATCGGGTTCTACCCCGACCTCGTCGAGCTCGCGCGCAAGGCATGTCGCGAGGCCGCCGGCTCGGACCGCGTGCTGGCCAGCGGCGCGCTCCACGACGCCGCCGAGATCGCCCGCGTGCGCCCGGCGGCGATGGTCTTCACCCCGTCGATCGGCGGGATCAGCCACGCGCGCGAGGAGGACACCTCCGAGGAGGACCTGGCGGCGAACATCGAGGCCTTCGGGCTGCTCGCGAACCGGGCCGCCGCGATGCCGCTCAGCGGCTGATCACGAGCTTGGCGACGCGTACTGCGGCAAGTCGCGTTAGCCGGTGTGCACGGCGTCGCCGCCGTGCTCCTCGAGCGTGTTGCCCTGCGGCGGGATCGGGTTGTCCCGCAGGATCCGCGCCATGTGGAGCAGGTTGTGTGCGCACCACGACGAGGTCCGCTGGGTATAGGGGTGGTCCTCGCCGCCGGCATCGAGGTACGACGGGCCCGGCCCCGCCTCGCCGACCCAGTACGTGTCGACGTTCGGCGGCACCGTGCAGCCCATGTGAGTGAGGTTGAACAGCGTCGACTCGGCGCACGCGTGGGCGCCGTCCTCGTTCCCGGTGACGACCACTCCCGCGACCTTGTTGTAGAGCGGATACTGGCCGACGTCGTTGCGCTCCTCGTAGATCCCGTCGAGACGCTCGATGATCATCTGGCAGACGCTCGAGCGGTGGCCGAACCAGATCGACATCCCTACGAGGAGGATGTCGGCGGCCTTGATCCTGTTGAGCACCTGCGGCCACTCGTCGCCGTCGCCCTCGTCGGAGGTGACGCCGAAGGGGATCGCGTAGTCGACGGGGCGGATGATCTCGGTCTTGACCCCATGGTCCTCTAGCAGCCCGGTCACCCGGCGCATCAGCGCCTCGGTGTTCGACACCTCGGGCGACTTCTTCAGCGTGCAGTTCAGGCCCAGCGCCCGCAATCCGGCGCCATAGTCCACGTCGATCGCCACCGTCGTCTCCTTCCCCTGGATTCCGTCCGGGGTTATATCCGGTTCGCAATAGGCTTCACTCGATGCCGACCTTTGACCGCCTTGCGGAGCTCCCGATCCGCGTCGAGTCGTACGAGCTCGAGAACCGCGATCGCCGGTACGGGGACTTCACCCGCCCGTCGACGATCGTCCACCTGCACGGCTCCGGCGAGGAGGGAGTCGGGGAGGACGTCATCTACGACGAGCTCGACCACATCGCGCAGCGGGACGCGGGGCCGGTCCTCGACCTCACCGGCCCGTCGACGCTCGGCGAGCTGTGCGTCCTGCTCGGTGAGCTCGACCTGTTCCCAGGCGCGCCGCCGGTCCGCGAGCCGTCGCGCCACTACCGCCGCTGGGCGTACGAGTCGGCGGCACTCGACCTCGCGCTGCGCCAGAGCGGGCTGCCGCTGCACGAGGCGGTGGGGCGCGACCCGCGCCCAGTCACGTTCGTGTGCTCGACCCGGCTCGGCGGGATCGGCGAGGACGCGCCGCCGTCGACGACCGAGCCGGTCCGCAAGCGGCTCGCGAAGTACCCAGGGCTAAGGTTCAAGCTCGACCCCGAGAACGACTGGGACGACGACCTGATCGCGGAGCTGAACGAGATCGCGGGCGTCGACGTGCTCGACCTCAAAGGCCTGTACAAGGGGACCCCCGTCGACGTCGACACCGACCCGGAGCTGTACCGCGCGGTCGCCGAAGCGTGGCCGGAGGCATACCTCGAGGACCCCGACCTCAACGACGAGACGCGGCCGGTGCTCGAGCCGCACGCCGACCGCGTCACCTGGGACGCCGCGCTGCACTCGCTCGCAGACGTGGTCGAGCGCGGTTCGAAGGCGATCAACTCGAAGCCGTCGCGGTTCGGCTCCCTCGAGGAGCTGACGGCCGTCTACCACCACTGCGAGCGCGAGGGGGTCGCGGTGTACGGCGGCGGCCAAGGCGAGGTCGGGCCCGGCCGGGGCCAGATCCAGTACCTGGCGTCGCTGTTCCACCCCGACACCCCCAACGACGTCGCCCCGTCCGGCTACAACGATCCCTCGGTTCCCGACGGGCTGGCGACGAGCCCGATGGTGCCGGTCCCGTCGCGGACCGGGTTCCGTTGGGGCGAGGGGTAGGCTTCCGGCCGATGGCGGACAAGTCCTTTCCCGACGCGCTGAACGAGCAGATCTCGAACGAGTTCGCCGCCCATCAGCAGTACATCGGCGCCGCCGTCTACTACGACGCCGAGACCCTGCCGCGGCTGGCCCAGTTCTTCTACCGCCAGGCGCTCGAGGAGCGCACCCACGCGATGATGATGGTCCAGTACCTGATCGACGTCGAGGAGGAGGTGCGGATCCCCGACATCTCGGCGCAGCAGACGCGCTTCGCCGACGCTGTCGCGCCGGTGCGGATGGCGCTCGAACAGGAGCAGCGGGTCGGTGAGGAGATCAACGCGCTGTTCAAGCTCGCGCGCGAGCTCGAGGACTACAAGGCGGAGCAGTTCATGCAGTGGTTCGTCAAGGAGCAGGTCGAGGAGGTCTCGCTGATGACCGACATGCTCAACGTCATCGAGCGCGCCGGCGACAACCTGCTGCTCGCAGAGGACTACATCGCGCGCGAGCAGCCCGGCGAGGGCGAGGACGACCCCACCGCTCGGCCGCCCGCCGGCGGCGAGTAGCCGCCTACGTCGACGGTTACCCGCCGGCTACGCGGCGAGCCGCTCGGCGATGCGGTCGAAGAAGCCCGACCACCCCTTGCCCGCGGCCTCGACCTGCTCCGGCGGCATCGGGCCGCGCTGCTCGAATCGCATCTCGGTGCGATTGTCTCCGAGGTCGGCGAAGACGACCGTGCACACGTGCGCTGCCGCGCCGGCGCCCGGCTCGTCGGTGATCGTGAACACGAGCCGCTCGGGCGCGACCACCTCGAGGTACATCCCCGCCCAGTCGATCTCGCCCCGCTGCGCGTACATGACCAGCCGCCACGAGCCGCCGTCCCGCACGTCCATCGACACCGACGGCAGCGGCACCTCCGCCTCTGGGCCGCCGAACCAGTCCGCGAACCGCTCCGGCTCAGTCCACTCCCTCCACACCGCGTCGCGGGGCGCCTCGAACACCCGCGTGATCTCGATCGTTCTCTCGTCCTCAGCCATCGCCGCGATCCTCCCCTCGAAGCCGCACGTCGAGCCGCTTGAAGCTCGACTCCCAGTGGGGGCGGTAGTTCTCCAGCCACTCGACGGCCTTCCCGAGCGGCGCCCCGTTGAGGCGCGACGGGCGCAGCCGCGCCGAGCGCGCGCGGGTGATCAGCCCGGCGCGCTCGAGCACCTTGAGGTGCTTCGAGACTGCCTGGACCGTGATCGGGAACGGCTCGGCAAGCTCGTTGACGGTCGCCTCCCCGTCGGCGAGGCGATCCAGGATCGCCCTGCGCGTCGGGTCGGCGAGCGCCGCGAAGGTGCTGTCGAGCTGTTCGACCGCCATCGGGATCCCTTCGATCCTTAGTCAACTGATAGGTTGAACATCGTACAGGGGGATCGGGACGAAGCAATTCGACCGAGGAGGAACGATGGGACGCATCGTCGTGACCGAGTTCGTGTCGCTGGACGGCGTGATGGAGGCGCCGGGCGGCGAGGACTTCAAGTACCCGGGCTGGACCTTCGAGTTCGATCGCGGGGACGACGGCAACCAGTTCAAGCTCGACGAGATCGTCAACGCCGACGCCCACCTGCTCGGGCGGGTGACCTACGAGAGCTTCGCCAACGCGTGGCCGTCGCGCGAAGGCGACTTCGCCGACAGGCTCAACGAGGATCCCAAGTACGTCGTCTCCTCGACCCTGTCCGACCCGGAGTGGAACAACACCACGGTGCTGAGCGGCGACGCGATGGAGGAGGTCTCGAAGCTGAAGCAGTCGATCGACGGGAACATCCTCGTCGCGGGGAGCCTCCAGCTCGTCCAGGAGATGCTCGAGAATGACCTCGTCGACGAGATCCGGCTGATGATCTTCCCGGTCGTCCTCGGCACCGGCCGCAAGCTGTTCGGCGACATGAGCGACAAGAAGGACATGCGCCTGGCCGACTCGAACCCGGTCGGCAGCGAGGGCGTGATGACGCTGGTCTACGACCGCGCGGACTAGGAGCCGCGCCGAGCTACAGGTCCCAGCCGAAGTAGACCTCGACGCGCGAGATCCTGTCGCCGTCGAAGGTCAGAACCTCGGTGTTGCGGAACCGGCTGCCGTCGGTCTTCGTGCCCTCGTAGATGACGACGAGCTCGTCGTCGGACTCGATCAGGCGCACGAACTCGTATGAGTCGATCAGCTCTGCGTTCGGCCAGCAGCGCTCGAAGTAGGTCGGGCGGTCGATGCCGGGGTCGGGTGGGCTGTAGAAGGTGAAGTCCTCGCTCAGCGCCTCGTCCAAGGCGCTGCGATCGCCGGACTCGTACGCCTCGTAGCAGGCACGGACTGTCCGCACATGGTCGCTTTCTGGCATCTCGATCACCTCGCTTCGTTCGCGGTCCTGAGACCTGTCGCCGGGCTGATATTCATCGCACCGGGTAGGCGACCGGAAGGAGAACATCGATGGAGCACAGCAGTCCCGACCCCGCGCTCGAGCCGCTCGAGGCCCTCTTCGGCGAGTGGAAGATGGAGGCCGGCCCGCCCGACGGACCGCCGTGGCCCGGCGAAGGCTGGCTCAGCTTCGAGTGGATGGACGGAGGCAAGTTCCTGGTCCAGCGCTGGAGCGTCGATCTGCCCGAGGCGCCGAACGGCATCGCGATCATCGGGCTGGCGGATGCGCCCGCGAGCGCCGAGGCGGTCGCGGAGAAGCTCGCGGAGTCCGGCGCGCCCTACCGGCAGCACTACTTCGACTCGCGCGGCGTCCATCGCATCTACGAGATGACCCTGAGCGACGGCGAGTGGAGGCTGTGGCGCGACTCGCTCGACCCGTTCGCGCAGCGCTTCACGGGCCGCTTCAGCGACGACGGAAAGACGTTCACCGGTACCTGGGAGCTGGCCGAGGACGGCTCGACCTGGAAGACCGACTTCGGCGTGACGTACACGAAGATCGGCTAGGGGACAGGAGAAGCGGGAGCGACGGGACTCGAACCCGCGGCCTCCGGCGTGACAGGCCGCTAAGACGGCGACAACGCGAGACGACATCGCGACGAAGGACGCGATTCCCGACTCCCCATGCGGGATCGCGGCCAGTCGGACTGCATGGACAAGCGGAACCCGTCCGGGCCGAGCGTCAGACGTAGTGGCGATGAAGTGGCGATGAGCGAGAGGAGGAAGCAATGGCAACATCCCGGAGCCGGTGGCCGGGCAGATACGCGGATGCGGGACGCCGGCAGCAACGAGCACTCCGCGCTCGACGAGCACGGCTTGCCGATCGAGTGGCGCACGGCCCCTCGGCCGGAGTTCAACACATACGTCGCCCGGGCGGTGCCCGACCCGCTGGCATAGCACCCGGACATCGCCGCAGTCTGGTCGGGTGAGTGTGAGAGCCTCCGCCCGTGCTTTGGCTGTTCGCGGCGCAGCAGCAAGGAGAAGCGCCCTCGAACTAGGACTGCACTTCTCACGGCCGCCGGCAGTTCGGATCGAGCTAGTCAGCCCACCAGTCGCGCTCGCCCTCGACGTCTTCGCGCCGAGCCTCGCCAAGATTGGGCGCGCCGATGACGATGATCTCGAGGCCCTCGGGCCCGGCCTCGTAGCCTCGCCACGTACCGGGCGGGACGCGCACCACGTCCCATTCCTTGAGCTCGACGATTTCGTCGTCGAGCTTCATCCGCCCGCTCCCGCGCACGACCACGTACACCTCCTCCTGCTTCTTGTGCGTATGGCCGTACGGAAAGCGATAGCCGGGTGAGACGCGCTGGTAGCCCAGGCCGGATTGCTCGAGCTCGAGCGCCTCGGTCGCCAAGCGGAACTCCAGGTCCGGCGCCCCGTCGAACCTGGACCCGAGGTCCGCCAGGTCCTCCTTGAGGTTCCTGAGCGTGAACGGCACAGCCGCAATCCTACGGTGCCTACCTGGCTGCAGCCCCCGACCTGATGTATCAGCGCCCCGGGTGGCAAGACCAGCTTTCATGCGAACCAGGTCTAACCGCAGCCGACGACGGTTGCTATCAGTTGGCGGCTGAGTGGTAGCCGTATTGCTACCGGTCCGCTAGTCGGCTTCGGGCCGAGCCGGTTTCTTAGCCGGGCGTGCTCGACCCACTCTGCGACTGGGCTGCGCAAAAACGCCGCGACCGATCACGGCCGTGCCTCCCCTCTTCCGGCGCGGGATACTGAGCGGGCGATGTCGCAGGAGAACGTCGAGATCGTTCGCGCCGCGTTCGACGCGTACAACCGCGGCGACTGGGACGCCACGCTGAAGGATGCGGCGCCGAACTGCGAGTTCGACTTCTCCCGGGCGACCGGTCCACGGCGCGGCGTGCACAGCCTCGCTCAGGTGCGCGCGCTCCTTGAGAATTTCGGCGGCTTCTTCGAGACGTTCGAATCCGTTCGGGTCGAGGCGGACGAGTTCATCGATGCCGGAGAGCACGTGGTGGTGCCGGTCACGCTGCACGCGCGTGGCCGCGACGGGATCGAGGTTGAGGCCCGGCCCACAAATGTGTGGACGATCCGCGACGGCGCGATCGTGCGCAGCACCCTGTATCAGGAGCGTGAGCAAGCCCTCGAAGCCGCCGGGCTGCGGGAGTGGGCGGTGTCGCAGGAGAACGTCGAGTTGGTTCGACGCGCATTTCAAAGCGTGGAAGCCTTCTGGGCGATGCTTGACGAGCACGTGGTCTGGGACCTGCGCGACTATCCGATCCCAGACTTTGACGGCGTGTACGTCGGGCGCGACGCGGTTGTCGAGGCTTCTCGCCACTGGTGGGGCACTTGGACCGACTACCGCCTCGATGCAGAGGAGCTCATAGATGCAGGATCGAGCGTTGTTGTCGTCGTGCACGAACAAGGCCGTGGAAAGGGCAGCGGCGCTCCATTCGAGCAGCGATTTGCGCAGGTATGGACTTTTGGCCGAGGCCGGATCATCCGATGGGAACTTTTCCCGGACAAGGCCGCTGCCCTCGAAGCCGCCGGGCTGCGCGAGTAGGCGATGTTCCGGCGCATCCCCTCAGATGCCGGGGAACGTCGCGTTGTGGTGGCAATCGCGGCACAACGGGATCGTGTTCGAGATCCTGTTGTCCATCGGGCCGCCGTTGACGCGTGGTGGACCTCCAGCGGCACGTCGGCCCGCCCGCAGTCGCTGCACCGGCGTCCGTACACGGCGAACACCCGGGTCCGGAGCTGCTTCAGTTCTCGACCACGCGGCCGGTGTGGGCGGTGGGCGGTGCAGTAGGAGCCATCCGCGAGCACGCCGCAGCGCAGGCAGGGTCGCTTCACAGCCAGCCCACGAGTCGAGTCGGCTGGGGCCGGTTCTCGAGCCGATCGAGCGCCATCGCCAGCGCGATCACCGCGTCGATCTTGTCGGCCCAGTGCGCCTTGTCGATCCGCCACCCTCGGCGCCCGTGATGTGCCACTGCGGTGACGACGTGGGCGTTCAACCTGGGATCGTTGCCGTGCACGAGTCGCCCTTCGGTGATTGCGTCGTGCAACCGCTGGCTCGCGGGGATCGTCCGCGCATCGTGCTGCGGGAAGCTCGACACCCTGATCCCGCGCTGCTCCAGCTCCTGGCCGATCTGCCCGGCTCGATCCGTGCCCGGCTCGACGCGAGGGGCCGCCGTAGTGGCGACGAAATGGCGACGGGTGCCGAATGAGCGACCGGCGCCTGCGACAGGATTCGGCCGTGGTTGCAGGGAGAACGTGGAGCGGGAGCGACGGGACTCGAACCCGCGGCCTCCGGCGTGACAGGCCGGCGCTCTAACCAGACTGAGCTACGCCCCCGTATGTGGCGAGCGCGATGCCCGCGCGGGAGATTCTAGGCGCTCGTTACGCTGGGCCGTCATGCGGATCGTCACCTATGTCTCCGACCGGGGCGAGCGGGCGGGGGTGCGGCAGGACGGTCGCGTCGTCGACGCGTGGGACGTTCTCGGCGCCGGCGCCGACGCGGCGTCCAGCGTCCGCCGCCTGCTCGAAGAGGACCGCGTCGCCGAGCTCGACGACGCCCTCGGCGACGCCGACACCCGCGAGCGGCGCCCGCCCGAGGGGATCGCGCTCGCGCCGCCGATCCCCGACCCCGACAAGATCGTCTGCATGGGGCTCAACTACCGTTCGCACGCGGCCGAGGCGGGGCTCGAGCCGCCCGACAGCCCGACCTTCTTCGCCAAGTTCCGCAACGCGCTGGCGCCGCCGGGCGCCGAGGTGGCGCTCCCCGACGCGAGCGAGAAGATCGACTACGAGGCGGAGGTCGCGTTCGTCGTCGGCCGCCGGGCAAAGGACGTCGCCCCCGGTGAAGCGCTCGACCACGTCGCCGGGTACACGCTGCTCAACGACCTCTCCGCCCGCGACCTCCAGTTCGCGACCTCGCAGTGGATGCCGGGGAAGGTGTTCGATGGCTCCGCGCCGTGCGGCCCCGCCCTGGTCACCCCCGACGACGCCGGGTCCCCCGACGCGATCGAGATCGAGCTGGCTCTGAACGGCGAGCGGATGCAGCGGGCGTCGACCGAGGACCTCGTGTTCGGCGTCCCGGAGCTCGTCTCTCGTCTGTCGCGTCTGATGACGCTCGAGCCGGGCGACATCGTCGCGACCGGCACGCCGGCCGGGGTCGGCAGCGTCCGCAAGCCGCGCGTGTGGCTGAGGCCAGGCGACGAGGTCTCGATCGTCTCGCCGACGCTCGGCCGGCTGGACACCCGGATCTCGTAACCGCTTCGTGACTGACGACCACCGGCAAGTTCGCGAGCGAGCTTGCCGGCTTGAAATCCTCACGGTCGGGCACTCGACGCACGGCGCGGACGAGTTCGGTGACCTGCTGCGGCGCCACCGCGTCGAGGCGGTCGCCGACGTCCGGCGCTACCCGTCGTCGCGGCGCCTCCCCCACTTCAACGCCGGCGCGCTCGCCGAGTCGCTCCCGGCCGCCGGGATCGAGTACGTGCAGCTCGGCGACGCGCTCGGCGGGCGCCGCGAGGCCCACGAGGACAGCCCCAACGGCGGCTGGCGCGTCGCCGGGTTCCGCGGCTACGCCGACCACATGTCGAGCGACGAGTTCCGCGCCGGGCTCGCCGAGCTCGAGCGCCTCGGGCGCGCGCGCCGGACCGCGTTCATGTGCGCCGAGGGGCCGTGGTGGCGGTGCCACCGCCAGCTGATCGCCGACGCGCTCCTCGCCCGCGGGTGGGAGGTCGGCCACATGATGCCCGACGGCCGCCTCCAGCCACATCGGCTGACGCCGTTCGCCGTCGTCGAGGGTGACCGGATCACCTACCCCGGCCAGGGGTCGCTGGTCTAGCTCGGCCCGACCGCGAACCGCTGCTCGCCGATGCGCTCGACCTCGGTCCCGAGCTCCCAGCACGCGCGCTCGAGCCGCGTCGCGATCCACTCCGCCTCCTCCCCAGCCGCGAGCCGCGTGTGGCAGAAGTCGAGCGCGAGGCCGACCAGCTCGAGCTCGCGCTCGCTGCCGCCCGGCCGCCACAGCGCCATCACGCCGAGGTCGTTGCGCAGCGCGGGGTCGACGGCGTAGTCGTCGAGCGCGTCGCCGAGGTCGAAGCAGGTCGGCCCGCGCGCCGACCATCCGACCCCGTGGGACACGTGCGCCGAGTGGCCCGCCACCATGTCGGCGCCGGACTCGTGCAAGCGCTCGGCGACCTGCCGCTGCCACCGCTCCGGCGCGGTCGTCATGTTCGGCCCCCAGTGCGGGAACGCGATCACCGTGTCGCATTCCGCGCTCAGCCGCGCGATCTCGTCGGCCAGCCACTCGGGTGCCCCGCGCCGCAGGTCGGCGTACGCGATCCCCGGTGCGTCCGCGCCGGCGGCGAACTCGGCCGGGTGGTCGGAGACCGCGGCGATCCCGAGCCGCGCGTCGCCGGCGTCGATCGCGGCGCCGCGCCGCGCGTCGACCTCGTCCATCCCGGCTCCGGTCAGCGCGATCCCGGCATCGCGCACGATCTCCAGCGTGTCGGCGAGCGCCTCGGTCTCGTAGTCGAGCGCGTGATTGTTCGCCAGCCCGACCGCGGCGACGCCGATCGCCCGCAGCGACCCGATGGCCTCCGGGGGAGCGCGGAAGAAGAACGGCTTGCCCGGGATCCGGTCGGTCGGAGTCCCGCGCGCCGACACGCAGCACTCGAGGTTGCAGACGACCGCGTCGCACCCCGCGGCGACCTCGCGGACCTCGCCCGCCCACACGTCCTCCGGCGGCATCCGATCGAGCGCCTCGGCGACCGCGCGGCCGAGCATCACGTCGCCGAGCAGGCCGATCGTCGGGGGCTGCACCTCGCTAGCAGGTGAGGTGGAGCGCCGCCGCGGTCCGCGCCGGGTCGGACTGCCCGTAGCGCCGCACCGCCTCGTCGGTGGGCACCGCCTCGACCTCGATCCCGCGCTCGGCGAGCGCCTCGAGCACCGACGGGTTCGGGCGCAGTCGCCCGTGCGCGCCGCAGCCGACGATCAGCCGCTCGGGGAGCTCGTCGAGGACGTCTTCGAGGTCGTCGAGCACGAGCGAGTGGCCGTCCTGTCGCCACCAGTCGGGCACCACCCGGCCGGGCAGCACGATCACGTCGCGGGAGTGCTCCTCGCCGTCGACGACCACGTGCCCGAACTCATAGTCGGAGATCCTGGCCATGGGTCGATCGTACGCAGAAACACGACGGACCCGGGGGACGACCTCCGGGTCCGTCGCTGGTACAGGGGGGAGCGGGGTTTGCTCCAGGCGTTGTCTACCCTGGCAAACCGTCCTCTAAACAACTCCAAACAAAATTTCTCATCCCCCCATCGGGGGAGATCTCAGGACCAGCACGGCGGCGTCGTCGCGCGGGTCGCCCGCCTCGGCCCGGGTCACGGCGTCGGCGATCCGCTGTACGATGCCCGCCGCGTCGAGGCCCACGCACGCCCCCAGCAAGGCGTTGAGGCGCGTCGCGTCGAGGCCGCCGTTGCCGCTCCGCCGCTCGCCGGCGTCGGTCACCCCGTCCGTGTACAGCACGAGGGAGTCCCCGGCCGCGAGGTGGGCGGGCTCGCACCGATAAGCGGCGTCCTCGAACCCCGCCAACAGCGGCCCCCGCCCGCCGATCTCCTCGGTGCCGCCGTGGCTTCGCAGCAGCACCGGCGCGGGGTGCCCCGCGGAGGCGACCTGCATCCGCACCCATAGCTCGCCGAGCTCGATCGTCGCGTAGACGGCGGTGCAGAATCGGGCGCCCTGGACCTGGCGCCCGATCGCCTGGTTGAGCATCGGCAGCACGTACTGAGGGTCGTCGTCGTGCTGCGCGGTGGCGCGGACGGTGTGGCGCGCGAGCGCCGCGGTGGCCGCCGCCTCGACCCCCTTGCCCGACACGTCGCCGACCAGCACGCCCCAGCGACGGTCGCCGGTCCGGAACAGGTCGTAGAAGTCGCCGCCGATCTCGCTCGCCTCCCCGAGCGCGCGGAAGCGCACCGCGACCTGAAGCCCCGGTACCTCGGGGGCGCTCGGAGGCGCGAGCCCCTGCTGCAGGGTGCGCGACACCGACCGGTGGCGCATCTCGCTCTCGCGCAGCGCCGCCTCGGTCGACTTGATCTCGCTGATCTCCTCGAACACGCTGACCGCGATGTGCCTGCCGCGACCGTCGGGCACGGGAGTCGCGCGCGCCATCAGCCACCGTTCCTCCCCCGACCGTGAGCTCTTCAGCAACGCCGACCGCGACTCGACCCCCTGCAGCGCCCTGGTGCCGGGGAGCTCCTCGTGCGGGACCGGCTCGCCCTGCTCGTCGAACAGCTCCCAGTCGGCGAGCACCTCCTCCGCGTAGCGCGACAGGACGTCCTCGGCGCGCTCGAGCCCCGCCAGCCGAGCCACGGTCTCGTTGGCGAACACGATCGTGCCACGGTGGTCGACGACCATGATCCCCGCCGGCACGCCGCGCAGGATCGCCTCGAGCTGGTCGCGGGACTCGCGCAGCTCGTGCTCCGCGATCTCGCGCCCGATGAACTGACCCATCTGAAAGCCGAAGACGCTGAAGTCGGCGAGGAGACCGGCGTCCGAGTCGCGCATCTCCCGGGTGAGGAACTCGAGCACCGCGAGCACGGTGTCGCCGCGGACGACCGGAAAGGCGAACGCGCTGTGGAGGCCTGCGCACGTCGCGGCCTCCGCGCGGGGGAAGTTCGGGTCCGCCGAAACGTCGGTGACCCACGCCGGAGCGCCGGATTCCCATACCCGTCCGGGGAGGCCCACCCCGGACTCGAACTCGAGCTCGATGCAGCGCTCGGCGAACCGCTCGGCGTCGGTGTCCGGCGCCGCCCACGAGTGCACGCACCGCAGGGTCTCGGCGCCGCCGTTCGGGCTCGGCATCCACAGCGCGCCGAACTCCCATCCCAGCCCGCGCGCGACCGCCTCCAGCAGCCGCGGAACCGCCTCCGACAGGCTCGCCGACTCGGCCAGGGCGCTGACGGCGGCGTGCTGGGTCGCCAGCCGGCGCTCCGGTTCGATCCCGGCGCTCCGCGGCAACATCCTCGTCTCCACTCCGCTCACGCTGCCCCTGACGCTCGTCCGGCCGCTCGATCGTCACGGCACCATAGTTGGACCCGGCCCGAGCCGCAAGACAGCTCATCCCGCCTCGCGGCGAGCCTCGGAACTGGTTTGTCACCCCCGACCCTCGGGGTATTCTCGCCTCAGTGGATGCAGGGGAGATCGCATCGGAGCGCACCGAGCCAGGGGTGGCCGTGATCACATTCAGCGGCGAGCACGATCTCAACACCGCGCCCGACCTGCGGCAGAAGCTCGCGGCCGAGCTCGAGGACGGATTCGCGATCGTCGTCGACCTCTCGGGCGCGGCGTTCGTGGACTCGTCGATCCTCGGCGCGGTGCTGGACGCGCGCCGGCGGGCGCGCGAGGCGGGAGTCGCGTTCGAGGTGGCGCTCAACGAGGGCGCCCAGCCGGTGGAGCGCGTGCTCGACGTCACCGGCTTGCGCGCCAGCCTTCCCGTCCACTCGACCCGGGGCGCGGCGATCGAGGCGGCACGCTCCGGACCGGCGGGAGAATGACCGTCCAGGGCCTGAACCTGACCGTCGCCGCGCGGCCTGAGAACCTCGCGGTGATCCGCCAGGCTCTCGCGGGGTACGCCGACGCGGTGGGGTTCGATAGCGACGCGATCGCCGACCTGAAGACGATCGTCACCGAGGCGTGCATGAACGTCGTCGTCCACGCCTACCCCGACGGCACCGCGGGGCCGCTCGAGGTCAGCGTCGAGCCGGACGAGCACGGGCTCGAGATCAGCGTCCGCGACCAGGGCTCGGGGTTCCGTCCCCGCCCCGCCGACGTTGAGGACTCGGGCCTGCGGCTGGGGCTGCCGCTGATCGCGGCGCTGTCGGACGAGTTCGAGATCAGCGGCGGCGGCGGGGGGACCGAGGTGCGGGTGAAGCTGGGCTACTCCCGCAACGGCGCCGAGGAGGAGTCCGGCGACGAGCGGCACGACCCGGAGACCGCCGAGGGGATGGTGATGTCGATCGCGGCCGGCGCCTTCGTGCGGCCGGTGCTCGCCCGGGTGATCGGCGCGTTGGCGGCGCGCGCGGACTTCTCGGTCGACCGCCTCTCCGACACGATCCTGATCGGTGACGCCGTCTCGGCCCACGACGCCTCCGACTTTCGCCAGGGCACGGTCGGAATCGAGCTCTCCGACGGCATGGGGTGGATCGGAGTCCGCATCGGGCCGCTCGTCGAGGGCGGCGGCGAGCGGATCGTCGATGGACTCGAGCTGCCGGGCGGGACCTCGCTCAGCAAGCTCGCCAGCGACGTAACGGTCAAGCGCGAGCAGATGGAAGGCGGCGACGCCGCCGAGTACGTCGTCGTCCGTATCGACCGCTAGCTAGTCCTCGTCGGGTTCCGACTCGGGCTCGACCTCGCCGCGCAGCCGCTCGACCGCGGCGCGCAGGATCCTCGAGACGTGCATCTGCGAGACGCCGACCCGCTCGGCGATCTCGGTCTGGGTCATGTCGTCGACGAAGCGCAGGTGGAGAACCGTGCGATCCCGCTCCGACAGCGACTCCAGCGCGTCCTCGATCGCGGCGCCGTACTCGACCGTGTTGAAGCCCGGATCGCCGCCGCCCAGCCGCTCGGTGAGCGGGACGCCCTCGCCCTCCTCGGTCTGCGACTGGGCGTCGAGCGACATCGCGTGGTGCGCCTGGCCTGCCTCCATCGCCTCGAGCACCTCCTCGGGCTCGATCTCGAGCCGGTCTGCGATCTCGTTCACCGACGGTGCGCGGCCGAGCCGCCCCGGCAGCTCCGCGATCGCGCGGTCCACCTTCGCGATCCGCTCCTGGAGGTCGCGCGGAACGCGCACCGACCATCCGCGGTCGCGGAAGTGGCGCTTGAGCTCGCCGAGGATCGTCGGGACCGCGTAGCTCGAGAACGCGACGCCGCGCTCGGGGTCGAAGCGGTCGAGGGCTTTGACGAGCCCCAGACTCGCCACCTGGACCAGGTCCTCGAGCGGCTCCCGGTCTCCGCGGTAGCGCGCCGCCAGGCGTCGCGCCAGTGGCATGAACCGCTCGACGAGCTCCTCGCGCACCCGCTGGTCGCGATCCTTGTGGTAGCGCTCCAGCAGCCTGCGCTCGTCCGCGAGCTGCTCGTCGGGACCCGGGGCCGGCGCTGCTGTGGAGTCCGTTCGTGGCATCCGAAGCTGGTGGGCTACGTGCGCCGGTGGCCGGCGCTCACGCCGCACGACCCCCGGAAGTGGCCCTTACCCAGGATGGCAGAGCGATAATCCCCCGCGTGCCGGTGCTGTGCTGGGGCGAGGCGATCGTCGATCTGGTGTGCGAGCGGCGCGCGGCGTCGATCGCCGACGCGGACGCGTTCCGCCCCCACTTCGGCGGCGCCCTGGCGAACATAGCGGTCGCCGCGAGCCGCGCAGGAGCGGAGGTCGCGCTCGCCGGCGGGGCGGGCGACGATCCCTGGGGGGAGTGGCTGCGCGGGCGGCTGGCGATGGAGCGAGTCGACCTGCGGTGGTTCACGCTCGTCGACGACCTCCGCACCCCGATCGCGTTCGTAACCTTCGACGGCGACGGCGAGCCGGAGTTCCAGATCTACGGCGACGGGATCGAGGCGTGCGTGCGGGCCGGCGGCGAGCGGCTGCCGGAGGCGATCGCGGCCAGCGAGGCGCTGGTGTTCGGGTCCAACACCCTGGTCGGCGAGCCCGAGCGCGCGCTGACCCTGCAAGCGCGGCGGCTCGCCATCGACCGCGATGTCCCGGTGCTGTTCGACCCCAACCTGCGCCCCCACCGGTGGCGGGACCTCGACCGGGCGCTGGAGCTGTGCAGGCGGCTGTGCGAGGGCGCGTACCTCGTGCGGGCGAACCTCGCCGAGGCGCGGTCGATCACCGGCGCCGAGCACCCGGCCGACGCGGCCGCGGAGCTGGCCGCGATGGGAGCCCGGATCGCGGTCGTCACCACGGGCCGCGAGGGTGCCGTGATGCGGGGCGCCGCGAGCGCCGACCAGCCGGGCGTCGAGGTGGACGTCGCCTCGTCGCTCGGGGCGGGCGACGCGTTCATGGGCACGCTGGCGGCGCGGCTCGCCGCGGCCGGATGGGACCCCGGGGCGGCGCCGGGCGCCCTGCAGGCCGCCGTCGAGGCCGGCGCCGAGGCCTGTACGCACTGGGGCGCCATCGCCTAGGGTTCCGCGAGGCAAACCCCGCACATACGGAAAGGGGTCCCGAGTGGGTTCATGGACACGTCGACCCGGAGGGCCCACAGAACGCAGTCCCGTGGGGATAGTGGGCGGTGCTGGGATCGAACCAGCGACCCCGCGCGTGTAAGGCGCGTGCTCTACCGCTGAGCTAACCGCCCCTCGACCCGGTGATTATGGCGTCCGTGGACTAGGTTGCCCGCGTGGACCTCGGGATCAACGGACGCTCGGCGCTGGTGCTCGGGGCGAGCGCCGGGATCGGGCGCGGGATCGCCGCGGTGCTGGCGCGGGAGGGCGCCCGGGTCGCGATCGCCTCGCGATCGCGCGAGCGGATCGAGGCCGCCGCGCGGGAAATC
>DATAFB010000087.1:0-14241 GCA_036257695.1 Solirubrobacterales bacterium
TCAGCAGCCGCAGCAGGCTCGACTTCCCGCATCCCGACGGCCCCGCCACGCACGAGGCCCCCTCGGGCAGCGCGGCGGTCAGGTCCCGCAGCACCACCCTGCGGCCGCGCGACATCGTCACCGAGTCGAGCTCGAACAGCACCGGCCCATTATCGGCGCGGTCCATAATCGACGGCGTGGCATCCACCACGACACCGACCCTTCGCCCGATGCTCGCGACCGAGGCGAGCACGCCCCCCGAGGACGGTGGGTGGGCGTTTGAGATCAAGTGGGACGGGGTTCGCGCGCTGGCCCACACCGACGGCGAGGGCGGACTGCGGATCGAGAGCCGCCGCGGCGAGGACATCACCGCGCGCTACCCCGAGCTCGCGGGGCTGGGCGAGGCGCTCGCCGGCCGGCGGGTGATCCTCGACGGGGAGATCGTCACCTTCGACGACGGGCGGCCGAGCTTCCAGCGCCTGCAGCTGCGGATGGGGCTGACGTCGCCGATGTCGATCCAGCGCCGCGCGCCGACATGCCCCGCCACATACGAGATCTTCGACCTGCTGGAGCTCGACGGCGAGCCGACCCTCGAGCTTCCGTACGAGGAGCGGCGGCGACTGCTCGAGGAGCTCGAGCTCGACGGGCCGAGCTGGCAGACGCCGGCGCATCGGCTCGGGGATGGCTCGGTGCTGCTCGAGGCGGCGCGGGCGCGCGGGCTCGAGGGCGTCGTCGCCAAGCGGCTCGACAGCCCCTACCGCCCCGGGCGGCGAACCGGCGAGTGGGTCAAGGTCCGCAACTGGCGGCGGCAGGAGTTCGTGGTCGGCGGCTGGATGCCGGGCGAGGGCGGGCGCAGCGGGCTGATGGGCTCGCTGCTGGTCGGCTACTGGGACTCGACGCCGGACGAGGCGCGCGGGCTCGAGCGACCGCCGCTGCTCGTCTACGCGGGCGGCGTCGGCAGCGGCTTTCGGAACGAGGAGATCGAGCGCCTGACGCGGATGCTGACCGCGCGCAGCCGCGACGAGACGCCGTTCGACGTCGGCAGGCCGAAGCGACCGGGGGCGCGGTTCTGCGATCCCGAGCTCGTGTGCGAGGTCCAGTTCAGCGAGTGGACCCACGAGGGCACCCTGCGCCAGCCGTCGTACAAGGGGCTGCGCGAGGACAAGGACGCGCGCGAGGTGGTGCGGGAGCAGTAGTGTCAGCGGCGCGGTGAGCGACTCCAATCGCGCCCTGATCCGGACCCTGTACGACGCCCTAAATCGTCACGACGGCGACGCGATGGCGGCGTGCTACGCGCCCGACGCCCGCTTCCGGGACCCCGCGTTCGGCGAGCTCAGCGGCGCCGAGGCGGGCGACATGTGGCGGATGCTGACCGGGCGCGCCGAGGACCTGTCGGTGGAGCTCGCCGACCACGACGCGGACGGCGACACCGGGACCGCGCACTGGATAGCCCGCTACACCTTCACCGACACCGGCCGCCCGGTCGTCAACGACGTCCACGCGCGCTTCGGGTTCGCCGACGGGCTGATCGTCGACCACGTCGACGAGTTCAGCTTCTTCGTTTGGTCGCGGCAGGCGCTGGGGCCGGCCGGGCTGGCGCTCGGCTGGACGCCGATCCTGCCCGCGCTGACCCGGCGCAGGGCGCGGGGCCGGCTCGACGCCTTCAGGGCCGAGCGCGCGCAGAGCTAGCCGGCGCGGACGGCCGCGTCTGCCAGCTCCCTGGCGCGAGCGAGACGGGGGTCGTCGGGCGTCGCGCCGAGATTGAGCTCGACCAGCCCCGCCGCGGCGCGGGTCGCCGCGGCCGCGACGAGCGCCGCCGTCTCCGCCTCGCCGCGAACGGGGCCGTCCACCTCGTCCGCCGACGCGGCCGCCAGCGCACGCGTCTCGGCGGCCGCCTCGGCGATCGCAAGCGGGGGGTCGGCGGCGGCGGCGAACGCCTCCCGCCTATGGTCCCGCGGGGCGTCCATCGCCGCGCGGTACGCCGCCGCGTCCTCTTTCGCGAGCCGCAGGCCGTCCGCCCGCAGCTCGGCGGCGCGATCGCGTCGGCGCTCGAATTCCGGGCTCTCCTCGCCGCGCGCCAGCACGACGCGGGCGACCATCTCGACGAGCGCGGCCGCGAGCGCGCAGCACCACGCCGACGTGGCGCCCGCGCCGGGCGCCGGGCTCTCGGAGGCGAGCCGATCGAGGGTCTCCTCCAGGCTCATCGCGGTGAGACTGACCGATCTCGGCTCAGAACAGCCCGACCGTCCGCCCTTCCTCGTCGATGTCGACGTCGAACGCCGCCGCGCTCTTGCCGAGGCCGGGCATCTGCTGGATGTCGCCGCACAGCGGGACCAGCCAGCCCGCGCCCGTGTAGGCCCGGATGTCGCGCACCTGAAGCGTGAACTCCTCGGGCGCGTTGAGCAGCGTCGGGTCCGCGGACAGCGACAGGTGGGTCTTCGCCATGCAGATCGGCAGCCGGTCGAGCCCTTCGTCCGTGTACTGCGCGATCTTGCTCTCGGCGGCGGGATAGAAGAACACGTCGCGCGCGCCGTACACCCGCGTCGCGATCGCGCGGATCTTGTCCGCGATCGGCTCGTCCTCCTCGTACATGTACCGGAACTCGGACGGCTGCTCGCAGGCATCGGCAACCGCCTCCGCGAGCGCGGTGGTTCCCTCACCGCCCTTCTCGAAGCCCTCGTTGGTCTCGGCCGCGAACGCTCCGTGCTCGAGCGCCAGGGTGCGGACGAGCTCGACCTCCTCGTCGGTGTCGCCGGGGCGGCGGTTGACGGCGACCACGCACGGAAGCCCGAACTCGCGCACGATGCCGAGGTGCCGGCGCAGGTTCTCGGCGCCGATCGACACCGCGGCGAGCGCGCGGGCGCGGTCCACCCGTGGGTCGTCTGCCACCCCGCCGTGATGCTTCAAGGCGCGCACGGTGGCGACCAGCACCACCGCATTGGGACGCACCTCGCCGACCCGGCACACGATGTCCATGAACTTCTCCATCCCCATGTCGGAGCCGAACCCGGACTCGGTGACGAGGTAGTCGCCGAGCTTGAGGCCGATGAGATCGGCCATCAGGGAGTTGTTGCCGTGCGCGATGTTCGCGAACGGGCCCGCGTGCATGAGGCAGGCCTGGCCCTCGAGCGTCTGGATCAGGTTCGGGTTCAGCGCCTCCTTGAGCAGCACCGTCATCGCCCCCGCGGCGCGCAGCTCCTCCGCGGTCACAGGCTTGGCGCCGTCGTAGGAGTGACCGACCGTGATCGCTCCGAGCCGGCGCCGCAGGTCATGAAGGTCGCGCGCGACCGCCAGGATCGCCATCACCTCGGAGGCCGCGGTGATGTCGAAGCCGGTCTCGCGCGGGTATCCGTTCGGGCGTCCGCCGAGGCCGAGGACAATCTGGCGCAGGGCGCGGTCGTTCATGTCCAGCGCCCGCCGCCACGACACCCGCAGCGCGTCGATCTTGAGCGGATTGCCCTGGAGGATCGAGGCGTCGAGCAGCGCTGCGAGCAGGTTGTTGGCGGCGCCCACCGCGTGCATGTCGCCGGTGAAGTGCAGATTGAGCTCCTCCATCGGCACGACCTGCGCGAGGCCGCCACCGGCGGCGCCCCCCTTGATCCCGAACACGGGCCCGACCGACGGCTCGCGCAGGGCCAGCACCGGGGACTTGCCGATCGCGCCGAGGCCCTGGGTGAGCGAGACGGCGGTCGTCGTCTTCCCCTCGCCGGCGCGGGTCGGGGTGATGCCCGAGACGCACACCAGCTTCCCGTCCGACTGGTCGCGCCGCGAGTCGAGCGCGGACAGCCGCACCTTGCCCATATGGCGCCCGTACGGGTCGACCTCCTCGGGCTCCAACCCGACGCCCTCGGCCACCTCCTCGATCGGAAGCAACGTGGCTTCCTGCGCGATCTCCAGGCTGCTCTTCACGGCTTCATCCTCCTGTCCTTTGTCAATGGCTCACCGCTGCGGCCGCCAGCTCGGAAACGAGGCGGTCCTCGTAGAACCGCTCGAGCCTGAACGGCTCGATCAAATCGGGCGTCCGCCCGGTGTCCACCAGCTCCGCGAGCGTCGAGCCCACGATCGGTGCCGCCTTGAAGCCATAGGTGCCCCACCCCGTCGAGATCAGGAAGCCGTCGACCTCCGTCTCGCCGAGGATCGGGCTGTAGTCGGGGCTGAGGTCGCACAGTCCGGCCCAGCTGCGAAGCATGCGCACGCGCTCGAGCTGGGGGAACAGCTCCAGCGCGTGCCGCGACCCCTCCTGGAGGAAGTTCAGCGTGCCCTGCTGGCGATACGTTGTCCACGGCTCGATCTCGGCCCCGATCAGCATCTCGCCGCGATCGGTCTGGCTCACGTACAGGTGCATCTGGGAGGAGACCACGACGACGTCGAGGAACGGCTTCAGCGGCTCGGTGACGAAGGCCTGGAGGATGTGCGTGGTCACCGGCAGCGGCACCTCGGCGAGGTCGCAGATCTGGGTGCTCCAGCCGGCGCCGCAGCTGATGACGGTCCCGGCCTTGACGTCCCCCCGCGTGGTGCAAACGCCGGTCACGCGGCCGTTCGAGCGCTCGATCCCCGTCACCTCGGTGTACGGGTGGACCTCGGCGCCGCCGCGGTCGGCGCCGCTCGCGAACCCCCACACGACCGCGTCGTGGCGGATCGTGCCGCCGGGCGGGTGGTAGAGCGCCGCCTGGATCGGATACGCCGCCTCCTCCGAGACGTTCATCGCCGGCACCAGCCGCTTGATCTCGTCGCGGCCGATCACCCGGCTGTCGATTCCCAGCAGCCGGTTGACCTCGGCGCGCTCCTCCATCACGAACTCCGCGCGGTCGGAATGGGCGAGGGTGAGGTGGCCCTGCCTGGCGAACAGCAGGTTGAAGTCGAGCTCGAGCGACAGCCGCTCGTACAGCCGCAGGCTCTGCTCGTAGAAGCGGGCGCCTTCGGGAGTGCGGTAGTTGGAGCGCAGGATCGCCGTGTTGCGGCCCGCGGCGCCGGAGCCGATGTAGCCCTTCTCGAGCACCGCGACGTCGCGGACGCCGCGCTGGGTCAGGTAGTACGCCGTCGCGAGCCCGTGCGAGCCGCCGCCGACGATCACCACGTCGTAAGAGTCCCGCAGCTCGGCGGGCGGGCGCCACATGCGGCGGGTGCGAAACAGGTCAAGCACCGGCCGGCACCTCCTCGCCCACCGCCGCCAGGGCGTCGGCGCCCACGATCACGCCGCCGAGCGGCTCCGCGGCGTCCGTGACCTGCGTCCACATGTACTGGGCGTAGGCGGACCCGAACATCAGCACGTAGCGGTCGCCGCGCTCGCGCAGCACCATGCCGGGGATCCGGGCCACGGAGCCCGGCCGGAAGGACGCCTCCGGAGTGTGGTCGGGGCGCAGGTCGATCGCCGTCAACCGTGCGAAGACGTCTCGGGCCAGCGGCCCGACCAGGGCCAGCGCGGCGAGAGCACACGTCATGTCGGTCACGGTCATCGCTCCCCGCTCCGCGGCGACGAGCTCGTTGCGCAGCCCGGGCGCGCGCGACGGCTCGCACACCGCGAGCACCCGCCGCCCCGAGAACGGGCACCACCACGCGTCGCCCCCACGGGACGCCCTGCCGAGCTCGATCTCCTTGGCGCCGCCGGCCGCCGCGACCGCCGCGACGTCCGCGGGCTCCCCCTGCAACTCGAGCTTGCCGAGCCACGACACATCGCCGATCCCGACCCCCGCGGCGCAGGCCTCGCGCTCGCGCTCGCTCGATCCGAACTCGACCGCCACCTCCCACCCGTCGCGAACGTCGATCCGGCCACCCGCCTGGCGGGCCTGCGGAAGCAGGACGCTCGCGGGCACGGGCTCGAACCCCATCTCGGGCGCCGCGCGGTCGGGCTCGAGGAACTCGAAGCTCATGAGCGCAACCGCTCGCCGTCGGGGTCGTAGAACGGCTTCGTCGTCACGGTCGCCGTCATTCGCGTGCCGCGGTCGGAGATCTCGATCGCGGCGCCGTCCTCGGCCTGGTCTCGCGGGACCCACGCGAGCCCGATCGCGTGTCCGGCGACGCGGCTGTAGCGCGAGCTCGTCACGCGCCCCACCGCGCCGTCGCCGCTCGCGACGACCGCCGCGCCCTCGTGCGGAACCGCGCCGTTGCGGAGCTCGAACCCGACCAGTCGCAGCGCGGGGTCGTGCTCGGCGAACTCCTCCAGCGCCCAGCGGCCGATGAAGTCCTGTTCCTTGTCGAGCTTGATGATCCACGGCATCGCGCTCGCCACCGGGTCCGACTCGGAGTCCGTGTCCTGGCCGACCAGGATGTGCATCTTGTGCAGCCGCAGGACACGCTGCGGCTCGAGCCCGAACGCCGTTATCCCGCGCTCGCGACCGGCGTCCATGATGCTGTCCCACAGGTGCTGGCCGTGGGCGACCGGGTAGTGGATTTCGTAGCCGAGCTCGCCGACGAAGCCGATCCGCAGCAGCAGGCAGGGGACGCCGGCGACGCGCGCGCGCTTTCCGTCGAGGTAGCTGAACTCCTCGTTCGAGCAGTCGAGGGACGTGAGGCGCCCCATGATCTCCCGGGCCCGCGGCCCGGCGAGGTTGACCGCGCACAGCGCCTGGGTGACGTCGGTGAGGGTGACCCGCAGGTCCGTCCAGTCGGCGAGCCACCACGCGAACCACGCCTCGATCGCCTCGGCGCCGGTCGAGGTCGTGGTGACGTAGAACGAGTCGTCGTCGAGCCGGCAGATCGTGCCGTCGTCGATGATCCGGCCGGCGTCCGAGACCAGCACCCCGTAGCGGATCCGGCCGGGCTTGAGGTTTCCGTGGCGGTTCGGGTACAGCCGATCGAGGAACTCGCCGGCGTCGGGTCCGCTGACGATCAGCTTCCCCAGGGTCGAGACGTCGATCAACCCTGCGGCCTCCTGGACCGCGCGGACCTCGGCGTCCGGGTCACCGTAGTCGTACGGGCGTCGCCAGTCGCCAGCCCACATCACGTTCCCGCCCAGCTCGCGGTGGTGGGCGTGCAGCACCGAGCGCTTGGCGGGCTCGATCGGCCTCCCCGCCAACGCCCCCAGCGGCACCGAGGACCACGGCGGTCGCGCGGTCGTGGTGCCGACGGACTCGAGCTGCTGCCCGGTCTCGCGGGCGATCAGCCGCGCCGCGGGCAGCTGGCACATCCGCCCCTGGCACGGGCCCATGGTCACCGTCAGGTAGCGCTTCGACAGCTCGATCGAGTCGTACCCCTCCTCGATGCTCGTGTGCACGTCCTTCGCGGTCACGTCCTCGCACAGGCAGGCGAAGCACTTGCCGCGACCGGAGCCCGCGGCGGCGGGCGGCTCGGCGACCGGCGGCGGCGTCGAGGCGAGCCGATCGAGCTCGCGGCGCGGCTCCTCGGCGAGCTCGCGCGAGCGGGCGTCGCCGCAGCCGGCCGCGTGTGCGGCGTCGGCGCCGGCGAGCGCACCCGACAATTCGATCGCGTCGCCGTCGGGCACACCGGCGACCTCGCCGGCGGCGTGGAGGCCGTCCGGCACGTCGACGACGGCGAACGCGGCCGAGGCGGGGTCGTACTCGGTGCGGCCGCCGGCCTGGAGGAGGAGGGAGCCGGCCGGAGCGGCGCCGCCGGAGACGACGAGGAGGTCGCAGCCGACGGTTTGCCGGGTGCCCGCCACCGGATTGCCCGCGTCGTCGACCCTCGCGAGCACGGCGGCGCGTACCCGCCGGCGTCCTCCCGCCTCGACCACGGTCGTGCCCTGGCGCAGATCGGCAACCGCCGCGATCTCGACGCCAGCCTCGCGCAGGGCGTTCGCCGCTTCCAGCCCCTCGTCCGAGGTCGTGGCGACCACCGCCCGGCGGCCGGGCGACAGCGCGTACAGCGCCAGCAGGCGGCGCGCCCCGCGCGACAACATCACGCCGGGGAGGTCGTTGCCGGGGAAGACCAGCGGCTGCTCGATCGTCCCGGTTGCGATCAGGTGGCGCGCGGCGCGGACCTGATGCAGGGTGTCGTGCTCCCAGATCGCCGCGAGCCCGTCGAACAGCCCGATCGCGGTCCCGGGCGAGATCAGCTCGACTCCGGCGTCCCGCGCCCCCGCGGCGAGCTCCCGCGCCCGCTCCGCCGAACCGCGCTCCAGCAGGCGTCCGCCCGGCTCGGGGCCCTCGTCCGCGAGCACGACGTCGGCGCCCAGCTGCGCCGCCCGTGTCGCCGCCGCGAGTCCCGCGCGACCGCCGCCGACCACGAGCACGTCCGCGTGCCGGCGGCGGTAGTCCGTTCGCCACCCGCGCTCGTCGCGCGGCTCCGGCGCCCGCCCCAGACCGGCGGCGCGCCGCAGCACGCGCTCGTACAGCGGCCACAGGCGCCGCGGCCGCTTGAAGGTCTTGTAGTAGAAGCCCGGCGGGGTGAACGGCCCTCCGAGGGTGTCGACCGCGCGCATGGCGTCCCGGTCCAGGGACGGGACCGCGTTCAGGTGCCGGACCCGCATCCCCTCGCGCGCCGGCTCGGTGCACGCCCGAACCCCCGGATCACCGTCCACGCTGACGAGGCAGTTGGGGCACTGCCCGGCGCAGCACAGCAGCCCGCGCGGCCGGTGGTACTTGAAGCTCCGGGAGAAGATGCGGCGGCCGCCCGCGTACAGGGCGGAGGCGATGGTGTCCCCCTCCAGCGCCCGCACCGGCTTGCCGTCGAACTCGAAGCTGAGCTCGCGGTCGCGGTCGATCCGCTCGCCGGGCTGGGGGTCGAGACGGGTCACGCGTCGTCCCGCGGCAGCCACGTTCCCTGCACGACGTTGGTCCGGGTGTCGCGGTCGGCCTGGAACCACGTCCGGCAGCCGGCGCGGTGGTACCACCACTCGCGCTGCACGCCCGCGACGTTGCGGCGGAAGTAGTTGTAGACGGCGAGATCACGTTCCGCCGGCCGCTCCCGGGGACGCGGCACCACCTCACCCCCGAACTCGAAGTCGGTTACCTCGCGCGCGCCGCAGTTCGGACAGGTAAGTACGAAGGACACCGGTCGCCGGACATCCTAGACAAATTGGTACAAGGAGTCCATCACCCCACTGTGCCGGGTGCGGGCGAGGGTGCAGACGGGGCCTCACCGTCCAGCAGACCGAGTCGACCCGCGAGCCACGCGGCGGGGAGCGCCTGCAGGACCAGCGTCAGGATGATCGCCAGCGCGACGACGCTCGCGTACGCGTCGGTGTTCGGCACCCCGAGGCCTGCGAGGACGCCGACGAGGGCCGCGGGCACCACCCCGGTCTCGCGCGTCCAGCACAGGAACGCCACCTCGTTTCGGGTCCAGGCCCCGCGCCGATCGGGGAGCACGCACGCGAGGACGGTGAGCGGCCGGGCGAGCAGCAGCAGGGTCCCCAGCACCGCGAGCGCGGGAAGCAGGTTCTCGCCGAGCTCGTCGAACGGGATGTTCGCTCCGAGGACGAGGAAGACGAAGAACGTGATCAGGTCGGCGACGTTGAACGCGAACTGACGCATCTCCTGCTCGTGCTCGGAGTGCATCGCGAGCCCGAGCCGCTCCATGTTGCCGACGATCAACCCGGCGAGGAAGGCGCCGAGGTACCCGCTCCCGCCCGCCGAGTCGAGCGAGAAGTAGCCGATCGTCACCACGGCGAGCACCGCCGCGGCCGAGGACTCGCGCCATACTCCGGCGCGCTGGCTCGAGATCACCGCTGCGAGCAGCATGCCGGCGATCAGCCCCAGAACCGTGCTGATCGCGAGGTCGACGACGAACTCCTCCACCGGCGTCGCGAGCGACCCGCCGCCGCTCAGCAACAGCCCCGCGAGGGCGAGGGCGAGCACCGCCCCGGTGGGGTCGTTGAACGCCGACTCCGCGACCACCGTCTGGGCCACCTTGCGGCGAAGGCGCGACCGGGTGAACAGCGGGATCAGGATCGCGGGGTCGGTTGGCGCCAGCACCGCGCCCATCAGCAGGGCGGCGTACCACGGCAGGTCGAATGCCAGATGCGCCACCACCCCAACGATCCCTGCGGTGAGGAGCACGCCGGGGACGACCAGCATCCCCAGCCCGACCCACACCCGGCGCAGCACCCCGACCGAGAGGTTGAGCCCGCCGTAGAACAGGATCAGCGACACCCCCAGCGTGAACATCAGCTGGGCCCCGGTCGAGTCGAACGGCACGTCGATCACGTCGAGCGCGGAGGGCCCGAGCAAGGCCCCGAACAGCACCAGGACGAGGATCTCCGGTACCCGGAGCACGCTCGCCACGAGGCGTGCCACTAGCGCCGCGCTGAGCAGCAGGCTCAGCGTCAGGATGACGTCGCTCGTCACTCGTCGCCGCCGCTTCGCGTGTCGCGGGACGGTCGCCCGCGGACGCTGCGTTCTCCCTCCAGCGCCATCCGGGCGATGTCGTTCGCGGTGAACAGCAACAGCACGATCACGATGCCGGCCCCCAGCGCGACCGCGATCAGACGCCGCCGAGCGTCGTCACGGGCGTCGTCGAACTCGGCGTCGGTGGCCGCGGCGCGCTCGTCCTCGTAGGTGGCGAGCTCGTCGGCGATCGCCGCCATCTGCTCGAAGTTCCTGATCTCGGGGCCAAGGAAGATCTGCCGGGTGCGCTCGGCGTCCCCTTCGCGAAGCGCCCGCCACGCGACTGCGTCGAGCCGCTTGAAGCGCTCGAAGACGCCTTCCAGCCGGGCGAGCAGCTCCTGCTCGCGGGGGTCGTCGAGCGTGCTCGACGCGACCTGGAGCTCGTCCGCGAGCTCGCTCTCGGCGCGCACATACCTGCGCCGCATCTCGTCGCGCGTCGCGACGTCGCCGCCCGCGTAGCCGTACGCCGTCTGCCACCCATTGAGGTCGGTGACGCGGAACTTGAGCTCGCGGGCGATCGACTCGTGCTCGGCCTGCTCCTGGACCTCGTCGAAGCGATCGCCGAGCTGCGACATCCCATGGAGCGCGACCGCGGTCGTCGCGATCGGCCCCAGCACCGTGAGCACGATCGCCGCGTACAGCTTCGCCCGGATCGTCACCGGACGGCACCGCCGCTAGGATGCCCGCCGGGATGATCCTCTTCGTCCTCACAGGCCAGATGCCGCCGATCCTGCTGCTGACCCTGGTCGTCATGTGCTATCTCGCCGGGTACGAGCTGTGGAAGGAAAACGATCTGCCGTTCCTGTGGAAGGCGTGGTGGGTCCTGTTCGTCTTCCTCACGAACGTGGTCGGCTTCGGGATCTTCTGGATCTGGCTGGCGACGCGGCGCCACCGCCACCGCCACGCGTAGCGCCATCCCGCGCCTACTCCCCCTCGGCTCGCACTTCGTGCAGCCGCGCGAGCTTCAGCGCGAGCTCCAGCGACAACAGATCCTCGCCGTGTAGATCGAGGCCGGCGACGCGCTCGATGCGCGCGAGGCGCTGCCGCACGGTGTTGGGATGCACGTACAGGGCGCGGGCGCTCGCGGTCACGCCGCCGCGGTCGGCGAGGTACCGCTCGAGCGTCTCGACGAGCCGAGAGCCGCGCCGGCGGTCGTACTGGATCAGTTTCTCGACCGACTGGCGGTAGCGATCGTGCGGCGCCGCGTCGAGCTCCACGTGCACCAGGTAGCGATACGCCCCCAGCTCCTCGTACGAGACGACGCCGCCCTCCGCGACGAGCGAGCGACCGATGCGGGCGGCGTCCGCCGCCTCTCGCATCCGGCGTCGCGCGTTCGCGGCGCCGCGGTCCACGTCGCTCAGCCCGACGACCAACCCGTCCTCGCTGCCGAGCGGCTCGCACTCAGCGCGGAGGCGCTGGACCGCGCCCGGCCGCGAGGTCGACAGCGGGGCGAGCACGCGGATCCGGTCGTGACGGGAGTCGAAGAACGCTCGCGGTGACAGGCGGCGCAGGCGAGCCTCGAGCCTGTCCGTCCGCCGGGGCCATTCGGTCGCTCCGTTGGACGCCCGCGGAGCGCGCTCGACATGCAGGAAGGCGTGCGGCCGGCTGAGGTCGCAGCGCGCCTCACCTGCCTTCGCCTCCGCGGCGTCGACCGAGCCCGCGGCCAGCGCATCGAACATCTCCCTGACGATGTTCTCCGCAGTCAGCCGCTCGATCAGCTCCGCCTTCTTCAGGCCAACGGCCGTCTGGTTCGCGACCGCGCGGAGCAGCTCCGCGTCCTCCTCGGTGAACTCCCGCCCCGCGGCGAGACAGCACAGCAATCCGAGCTGCTCGTCGCCCGCCACCAGCGGCGCGACCAGCAGGGCGTCGTCGACGACGTCCGGCCACAGGGATCGGGCGGCGCCTCGCTGCACGCTGCGGGTGTGCCCTCCCGCGCGACGCAGGATGTCGAGCACCAGCGCGGCGCCGCCGGGCCGCGGGCTCGGTCCTTGCGTGTCTTCGGGATCGGAGCCGGCGAGGGTCAGCTCATCCGTGTCCGCGTCGAGGCGATAAATCTGGCACGCGTCGGCGCCGAGCAACTCGCGTGCGCCCCGTGTGACCGCGTCGTACAGGTCCTCCTGCAGGCTGACGCCGGCGAGCGCCTGACTGAGCTGTGTGAGCGTGGTCAGCGCCTGGACCCGCGTCCTCGTCTCCTCGTACAGCTGGGCGTTCTCGATCGCGCCGGCCACCAGCGACGCCGTGTGGACAAGGAAGTTAAGGACGTCGCTGTCGAACTCGTGCGGCGCCTCGGTGTGCAGGACCACGACCCCGATCACATCGCCGCCCTTGGCGAGGATCGGCACCGCGACCATCGACTGGAAGCGCTCCTCCTCGAGCTCCGGCACGTACTTCATCCTCGGGTCCGCCATCGCGTTCTCGCGGATGAACTCCGGCGTCTTTGTCCGGGCCACGGCGCCGGCGAGACCCTCGTCCACCCCAAGGCCGAGCTCGCCGACGAACCGGGAGTAGCGTGGCGACGCGGCGCGAAGGACCAGGCGGTCGCCCTCGAGGAAGTAGATGAAGCAGGCGTGGCACCCTGTGGCGTCGGTCGCGATCTCGACGATCCCGTTCAGCACGCGGTCGAGGTCGAGCGAGGAGGAGACGGTCTTGATGACCGCGTACAGGGTCTCGTTCTCCTGCCGCGCGCGCCGGAAGGCTTCCTGTCCCTCGGCGACGGACTGCACGGTCAAGCGAGCGCCTCCGTTCTTTCGGGTGCCTGCCGGGCGCATGCTAGTCCGAGCCAGCGCCGCGGCCTACGTGCGCATCCTACATTCGGGCCGGCGAAAGTATGTGTGCATCGCCTATTGCGGTGCCGCTGCCTATGCGGATAGGTTCGCCTCGCTTGAGCGTCGCCGTGTACATGCGGAGAGCGCGGAGGGAGACGGCATGGACCTGAGCCTCGTCATCGCCCAGGTCGAGAGGCTGAAGGATGCGGCCAGCGCTGAGAGTCTGACTCTCGACAGCGTCATCCTCGGCGAGTTCTTCTACTTCTTCACGGTCGTCGCCATGTGGCTCATCCACGTGGGCTTCATGAGCTACGAGACCGGGGTCGCGCGGCGCAAGAACGCGATCGCCACGGCGATGAAGAACATCCTCACGATCGCGGTCGTCACGCCGAGCTTCTATTACTTCGGCTGGTGGATCTACAACTGCAACCAGCCCGGTCTCCCGATCGGCCCCAACAGCACCGACTTCACGAGCGTCGCCTGCCAGGGCGGCATCCCGTGGTCGGACGTCTTCGGGCCGAACCTGACGAACAACATCAACCTCGTCTTCTTCCTCGCCTTCCTGCTGTTCTCGTGGACGACCGCGTCGATCATGTCCGGGGCGCTGATCGAGCGGGTGCGGCTGTCCGCGTACCTCGTGCTGGCCGTCCTGCTCGGCTCGGCGGTGTGGATCCTCGACGCGGCGTGGGGCTGGAGCGCCGGCGGGTGGCTGACGATGCGGTTCGGGTTCCACGACTCGATCGCTTCGCTCGTCGTGCACGGGATCGCGGGCGCGTTCACGCTCGGGGTGCTGTTCAACCTCGGGCCGCGAATAGGCAAGTACACGAGGGATGGGCTGACCCGCGCGTTCAAGCCCCACAACCTCCACATGACGTTGATGGGGCTGATGCTGATCTTCACGGGGTTCTACGGCTTCTACGCCGCCTGCCTGGTGATCGCATCCACCGCGTTCCCGGGTTGGGCCAACATCTACCTCAGTCCCACCACCCTCGGCTCGATCGCGATGATCATCACGTTCGGGTTCGCGGGCGGCTTCACCGGCGGCTACTTCGCGAGCCGCGGCGATCCCTTCTGGACCGTCTCCGGCGGCCTCGCCGGGGTGATCAGCGTGTCTGCGGGCGCGGACGTGTACGCACCGACGCTCGGCTACCTGATCGCGGCCGCCAGCGCGGCACTCACGGTGTGGGCGGGGAACTGGCTCGAGACGAAGATGCGGG
>DATAFB010000095.1:0-1940 GCA_036257695.1 Solirubrobacterales bacterium
GTCGTGAAGCCGCCGTCCGAGGCGTCGGGAAGCTTGACGGTTCGAGTGACCTTGGTCGAACGAGGATCGACCCGCGAGATGCTGACGGTGCTGGTGACGAAGCGGCCGCCACCGTTTCCGACCCAGAGTGCGCCCGCACCAGTCGCGAGCTGGGTCGGCGTGCCGGGCGTCTCCAGGGCTCCGGTGACCTTCTTGGTCTCCGGGTCGATGCGCGTGATCCTGTCCTCTCCGTCGTTCAGGACCCAGACCGCGCCCTCGCCGGCGGCCACGTTCCTCGGCAGCGCCGTCGACTCGGTGAGCGACGCGACCTCCGCCTTGGCGGGATCGATCGCCGCGACACCCGTCCCGAGCGGCTCCAAGCGAGCCTCCTCGCCCCCGGTGGCGGCGACGATGGCCGCCGCGATCGTCCCGGCGAGCAGGAAAAGGCCGAGGGCGAGGATGGCGTGCGGGCGACGTAGGAGCGCGCCCGACAGCCGCCGGCGGCGCGCCCGCGCGGGAGCGGCGAGGCCGAGCGCTCCGGAGGCCGTCTCGATCAGCTCGCCGCAGGTGCTGTAGCGCTGCTCGCGGTCCTTGGCGAGAGCCTTGCGCAGCACTGGATCCAGCGCCGCGTGCTCGCGCAGCGGGGCGGGCTGCTCCTGAATGTGCGCCCAGAGCGTCTCCGCCTCCGTCGCGCTGCGAAACGGCGGCGCACCGGCCAGGCACTCGTACACAACGCAGCCAAGCGCGTACACATCGGTCCGCCCATCGACCGGGTCGCCGCGGATCTGCTCGGGCGCGAGATAGTCGAGCGTCCCCACCACGCGACCGGTGTCGGTCGAGTCGCCGCCGAGCTGTTTCGTGATCCCGAAGTCCGTCAGATAGGCATACCCGTCCTCGTCGAGGAGCACGTTGGCGGGCTTCACGTCGCGATGCACGAGCGCACGCCGGTGAGCGGCGTCGAGCGCGTCGGCGACTTGCGCAAGGATCGCCAGCGTCCGCTCCGGCGGCAGCTTCCCCTCGCGCTCGAGCATCCTCTTCAGGTCGCTCCCCTCGACGAACCTCATCGCGAGGTAGAGCTGACCGTCGTGCTCGCCCGCCTCGTAGATCGGGATCACGTTCGGGTGGTCGAGCGATGCGGCCAGACGCGGCTCGCGCAGGAAGCGGGCCCGGAAGCGCTCGTCCTCGGCCAGCTCCGGCGCGATGAGCTTCAACGCCACCGGCCGCTCGAGCGACAGGTCGGTGGCGCGGTACACCACGCCCATGCCCCCGCGACCGACGAGCGACTCCACGCGGTAGCCGGCGAACAGCTCGCCCGGACCTACCGCCGATTTCATGGTCGCGCCAGGTTCGCCGGCACCTCGATGACCCGGTCGAACACCGCTCCCTCGTACTGCGGGAAGACCGGCGCGTCCGGGGGAGTCGCTCCGGTAATGCGGAAGATCCCGAGCCGGGCCGGCGTGATGTCGCCGTAGCGGTCGATGCGGAAGTCGCCGAGGATGCCGTCCTCGACCTTGGCCTCGCGCAGCTCCTCGAGCACCGAGGCGCGCGTTCCGTCGGAGCGGGCGATTGCGTCGAGGAGCAGCTCGGTCGTCTGCCCCGCCGGCAGCACCCCGAACACCGGCGCGTCGAAGGTCCCGATGTCGCGCGCGAAGCGCCGGCCCGCGGGGGGCTGCCCCCTCGGCGGGACGTCGGTGCTGCTGAAGTACAGGCCGTGGGCCGCCGGCCCGACGAACGCCAGCACTTTCGCAATCGGGAGGTACGGGTCGACCGCCACGATCTTGATCCGGCTTCCGAGGCGCTCACGAAGGGCCATCACCGCGCGGCCGCCGCCCACCGATCCCAGACCGGCGATGAACACGCCCTGCGCCCCGGAGCGCGCCACCCGCTCGGCCAGGCGATCGTGTCTGCTGCCGTCGTTGAAGTTCGCCACGCCCGCGATCTGGATCCCGAGCCTGCGAGCC
>DATAFB010000100.1:0-10867 GCA_036257695.1 Solirubrobacterales bacterium
CTCGACCGCGGCGAGGCGTTCTCGGTCTACTTCGGGATGTTCTCGCGCCTGTCCGCGTTCGAGCGGCGCGGCGAGCAGCTCGGGGTGCGCCGGCCGCTGTCGGCCGCGGGGCGGTGGGCGCAGGTCCCCGGGTCGGTCGCCATGGTGCTGATCGCGATCGGCGGCACCAGCTTCGACGGGGCGCAGGAGGGCGCGCTCGTGGACCCGATCAAGAGCGTGTTCGACTGGCTCGTCGACCGCGGGCTCGGGTTCGCCGACGCGCTGCGAATCGCCGACACGCTGTTCCTCGCGCTGACGCTCGTCGCCGTCTTCGCGCTGTTCGCGATCGGGATCTGGGGAATGTGCACGGTCGCCGGATCGCCGCCGGCGGAGCGACTGTGGCGGGCGTTCGGTCACACCCTGATCCCGATCGCGTTGGCGTACCTCGTCGCCCACTACTTCAGCCTGTTCGTGTTCCAGGAGCAGGCCCAGTTCGGGTACCTGCTCTCGGACCCGCTCGGCGACGGCTCCGACTACTTCGGGACCGCGGGCGCCGGGATCGACTACACGCTGATCTCGGCGACGGCGGTGTGGTACGTCCAGGTGGCGGCGCTGGTGATCGGGCACGTCGCGGGGCTGACGCTCGCCCACGACCGCGCGCTCGTCACGTACCGCGACCAGCGCGCGGCGACCCGGTCCCAGTACTGGATGCTGGGGGTGATGATCGGGTTCACGTGCCTGGGGCTGTTCCTGCTGTCACAGGCGAACGCGTAAGGGGCGCTGCCGGGGTCCAAACAGCGGCAACAAGGGAGAACACGCCGCGGTACGACGCAAACCCCCGTCTCGACTGCTCCGTGCCGTTGAAGCGGGAGTTGACGGTTATATACGCCGACAACTCCCGGTTGGTTTGCGCGGCCGGGTCGAGCCGGACGTTTGCGGCGTCTCGGCTGCCCTGACTGCTTCCGTTGACGCGTGCGCGACCGCGACCGGGCCGACCCGACGTGTCCCTGCACGGCCCGGGGTACGCGGATCGGCGAGGAGCAGGACAATGGAAGCCGCAATGGCGACATCGAAGCTGGACCGGGCCGAGGTCGCAGCGCTGATCGAGCGCGGCGCCGCCGACAGCTGCGTCGAGCTGTCGGAGCTCTCGGAGCTGATCGAGGCGCTCGACCTCGAGGACGATGAGGTCGAGGAGCTCAACCGGCGGCTCGAGCAGCGCGGGATCGAGGTCCGCGACGACTGCGGCCGGGATCGGGCGGAGGGGAGCGGGTACCGCAACGAGGAGCTCGCCGAGACGACGACCGACGCGCTGCAGCTGTTCTTCCGCGAGGTCCGCCGGCACCCGCTGCTCACCCGGGAGGAGGAGGTCGAGCTCGCGAAGCGGATCGAGCGCGGCGACCTCGAGGCGAAGGAGCGGCTCGTCAACTCCAACCTGCGCCTCGTCGTCTCCAACGCGCGGCGGTATCAGAACCACGGCCTCAGCCTCCTCGACCTGATCCAGGAGGGGACGCTCGGCCTGATCCGGGCGGCGGAGAAGTTCGATTGGCGGCGCGGGTACAAGTTCTCGACCTACGCCACGTTCTGGATCCGCCAGGCGCTGCAGCGGGCGCTCGACAGCAAGAGCCGCACCATCCGGCTGCCGGTCGATCTCGCCCAGCGCGAGCGCAAGATCGCGCGCGCCCAGCGCGAGCTCGCGGCCGAGCTCGGCCGCGAGCCGACCGACGAGGAGGTCGCCGCGCGCGCCGAGCTGTCGCTGGAGGAGATGCGCCGCGTGCGCGACGCAGCCCGAACCGTGACCAGCCTCGAGCGCCCGGTCGGGGCCGAGGAGGACACCGAGCTCGGCGACCTGGTGCCGAGCGACGCCGAGCTGCCCGAGGAGGAGGTCGAGATCACGCTGCGCGAGCAGGCGCTTCGGCGCGCGGTCGAGGAGCTGCCGCAGCCGGAGCAGACGGTCGTCCGGCTGCGGTACGGGATAAACGGCGACCAGCCGACCCCGGCGGCGGAGGTCGGGCGGCGGCTGAACATGTCCGAGAAGCAGCTGCGCCGGGTCGAGGAGCGGGCGCTGGCCCGGCTCGCCGAGCGCCGCGAGATCGAGGCGCTGCGCGAGGCGGCCTGAGCGCCACGTACCCGTCGCTAGAATCGACCGCGATGAAGACCGGGATACATCCCGAGTACGTCCTCTCGCACGTGCGCTGCTCGTGCGGGAACGAGTTCTACACACGCTCCACCAAGCCGGAGCTGCACGTCGAGATCTGCTCCGCCTGCCACCCCTTCTACACCGGCAAGCAGAAGCTCGTCGACACCGGGGGCCGCGTCGAGCGCTTCAAGCGCAGGGCCGCCAGGCGAGCCAAGGGATAGGCCCGATGCCACCCGGCCCGGACGGCCATCGGCCGCAGGATCTCGAGTCGATGCCCGACGGGATGCCGGTCGCCGGGCGCGACGCCCCGATCGGGGGCCAGGCCGTCCTCGAGGGCGTGATGATGCGCGGCGTCTCGACGTGGTCGGTCGCGGTCCGCAAGCCCGAGGGGGAGATCGAGGTGTCCTCGGAGCCGCTCGTCTCGTGGGCGAAGCGGCACCGCCTCCTGCGCCTGCCGGTGATCCGCGGCGTGGTCGCGCTCGCGGAGTCGCTCAAGATCGGCTTCCGCGCGCTCGCGATCTCGGCCAACGCCCAGCTCGCCGAGGAGGAGGACCAGGAGCCGATCGGCGGGCTCACGTGGGGGATCACGATCGCGCTCTCGCTCGTGCTCGCGATCGGGCTGTTCTTCGTCATCCCCGTCGGCGCCACGAGCCTGATCAAGGACCAGCTCGGCTCGGCGCTGCTGTTCTGGCTCGTCGAGGGGATCCTGCGCACGGCGATCTTCATCGGCTACATCGTGCTGATCAGCCGTTTGCCCGACCTCCGGCGCGTGTTCGAGTACCACGGCGCCGAGCACAAGACGATTTCGTGCTACGAGGCGGGCGACGATCTCAATCCCGAGCGCGCGGCGCGCTACTCGCGACTCCATCCCCGCTGCGGGACGAGCTTCCTGCTGATCGTGATGGTGCTCGCGATCTTCGTCTTCGCCCCGATCGGGCTTCCCGAGTGGTACTGGCTGCTGCTGTCGCGGATCCTCGGTATCCCGCTGATCGCCGGCCTGTCGTACGAGGTGATCAAGTGGGCGGGGCGCAATCGCCACAAGCGCTGGGTACGGGCGGTGATGTGGCCGGGCCTGATGCTCCAGAACCTCACCACCCGCGAGCCCGACCACGACCAGCTCGAGGTCGCGATCCGCGCGCTCGAGGCGGTGCTCGCGGTCGAGACCCCCGGCAAGCAGGAGAAGGAGCCCGAGATCGAGATCGTCGCCTAGGTCGAGGAACTACACCTAGGGCTCGCAGTTGAGGATCGGGCCGGTGCCGCCGAATCCCTGCGTGCACTGATCGATCCCGGTCCCGCCGTCGATCTCGTCGTTTCCGAAGCTCCCGTCGAGCGTGTCGTTTCCGTCCTCGCCAAAGATGCTGTCGTCAACGAAGCTGCCGATCACGAAGTCGTTGTCCGGCCCGGCGTGGATCTCGCTCGAAACGGAGGCGTTCTGGTTGTCGACCCGGTCCTCGCCGGGCCCCGCGTCAACGATCCCACCGTAGCTCCGGATCTCGTCATCGCCAGGCCCTCCCGAGACGTCGGTCCCGCCGAGGAGCAGATCGTCGCCCGGCCCGCACACCAGCTTGTCCGACTCGCCGCGCTGCCCATCGCAGAAGTCGTTGCCCTTCCCACCCTTGACCAACGCATCGTTGTCGTCGGCGCCGTGGACCTCGTCGTCGCCGGGTCCGCCGTCGAGCTTGTCCGAGCCGTGGCCGGAGCGGAGCAGATCGCCGCCGCCGTCGCCGCAGAGGAAATCCTTCCCGGGTCCGGTGCTGACGCTGTCCTTTCCGGCGCGGGCGACTACGACGTCCTTGCCCGGCGATCCCTTCAGCCGGTCCTTCCCGTTCGTGCCCACCACCGTCGCCTTCTTGCCGAAGCAGCGGGGCTTCGCGTCCGCTGCTGGGGCCGTCGCGAGCATGGCCACGACGAGTGCGGCGAAGACGACGATGATCGAAGTCGTGCGTGCGGTGTGGGGGCGGGTGATATCCATGCCCACAGGATGCGCCGAGTTCCCCCGCCGCGCAACCCACCCTGGGTGTGGACCTCGCACACCCGACGGTGCGGTCACAATCAGTGGCGTGATCGACGAGCTCGTCGACCAGATCGAGGGCCGGTTCGCGGACCTGGAGCGCCAGATGTCCGACCCCGAGGTGATCGCGGATCGCGACCGCTACGCCGAGGTCGGGCGCGAGTACAGCGAGCTCGAGCCGGCACACGCGCTGGCCCAGGAGTACCGCCGGCTGCGCGACGACCTCGAGGGCGCGCGGGAGCTGCTCGCCGAGGACGGGGACGACCCCGAGCTGCGCCGGGTCGTGACCGAGGCGCCGGAGCGCCTGGCGCAGCTCGAGGAGCAGATCCGCCTGGCGATGGTCGAGCGCGATCCCAACGACGACAAGAATGTGCTGGTCGAGATCCGGGCCGGGACGGGCGGGGACGAGGCGGCTCTTTTCGCGGGCGACCTGTTCAAGATGCTGACCCGGTACGCGGAGCGGCGCGGCTTCGCCACCGAGGTGCTGTCGCAGTCGCCCGCCGACGTCGGCGGGTTCAAGGAGGTGACCTTCGCGATCAAGGGTGAGGGCACCTACTCGGTGTTCAAGTACGAGGGCGGGACGCACCGGGTGCAGCGCGTGCCCAAGACCGAGTCCCAGGGCAGGATCCACACGTCGACCGCCACTGTTGCCGTGCTTCCGGAGGCCGAGGAGGTCGAGGTCGAGATCGACCCGAACGAGCTCGAGATCGAAACCTTCCGCTCGACGGGCCCAGGCGGCCAGTCGGTGAACACGACCGACTCGGCCGTGCGGATCACCCACAAGCCGACCGGGACGGTGGTCTCGATGCAGGACGAGAAGTCACAGCTCCAGAACCGCCAGAAGGCGATGCGCGTCCTGAGGGCGCGACTGTACGAGCGCGCCCTCGCCGAGCAGCGGGCCGAGATCGAGTCGGAGCGCCGGGCGCAGGTCGGGAGCGGCGAGCGCTCGGAGAAGGTCCGCACGTACAACTTCCCCCAGGCACGCGTCACCGATCACAGGGTCAAGCACACCTCGCACAACCTCGACGAGGTGCTGAACGGCGAGCTGGACGAGTTCACGGATGCGCTCGCGGGCGAGGAGCGCCGCCGCCGTCTCGAGGCGCAGGCGGCCGAAGCCTGAAGTCGTGGCGGCCACCAACGTGGCGATGGTCCGGGAGATGTACGAGGCGTTCAATCGCGGCGACTTCGAGGTCGCGACGGGGATGCTGCACGCATTCGAGGCCGCCGGGCCTCCACGACGGTGAACGCCTCGACCGCGTCGGGGGTGGTCCGCGAGGCAATAGGCGCCGCGACCGACGCGCTCGCGGCGGCGGGCGTCGACAGCCCGCGGCTCGATGCCGAGCTGATGCTTGCGGAGGCGACGGGTGTGGATCGCGCGCGGCTGGCGGCCGATCCGGACCGCGAGATCGATTCCGCGGCGGGCCGGGCGTTCGGCGCCATGGTCCGCCGCCGGCTGAGGCGGGAGCCCCTGGCCTACATCGTGGGGCGCAAGGGGTTCCGGCGGATCGAGGTGGCGATCGACCCTCGGGTGCTGATCCCGCGCCCGGAGACCGAGCTGCTCGTCGAGGTCGCGCACGAGCTCGAGCCGCGGTCGGTCCTCGAGGTCGGCACCGGCTCCGGAGCGGTGGCGCTGGCCGTCGCCGACGAGCTGCCCGGCGTCACCGTGACCGCCACGGACGTCTCCGAGGTGGCATTGGACGTGGCGCGCGAGAACGCGGCGCGGCTCGGGCTCGAGCGGCGGGTCGCGCTTCGCCACGGCTCGGTCCCGGAGGGCGAACGCTTCGACCTCGCGCTCGCGAACCTCCCGTACGTGCGCGAAGACGATTGGGAGGAGCTGGCGCCGGAGATCACCGGGTACGAGCCGCGCGGGGCGCTGGTGCCGGGGCCGACGGGGCTCGAGGCGATCGCCGCGGTCGTTCCGCGGCTCGACGCGGAGGCGATCGCGGTCGAGGTGGGCGCGGGACAGGCGGGCGAGGTGGTCCGCCTCGTGCTCGACTCGGGCTTCGAGCGGGCGGAGCCCCGTCGCGACCTGGCCGGGATCGAGCGCGTCGTCGTCGGGAGGCGGTGAGGGCGTGCGGGACCGGGTCGTGATCGCCGACGCCGGTGCCGCCGCGGCCCGGTCGGCGTTCGATCGCTGCATCCAAGACGGCGGCGTCGCCGTCTTCCCGGCCGACACCCTGTACGGGCTCGCGTGCGACCCGCTCGACGCGGGGGCGATCGACCGCATCCACGCGCTCAAGGGCCGCGACGAGGGCAAGCCGTCGGCGGTGATGTTCTTCTCCCCGCTGGCGATGCGGGAGGTCGTCGCGACACTGGGCTCGCGGACCCGGGACGCGCTCGGCGTGCTGCTGCCCGGCCCGGTCACCGTCGTCGTCCCCAACCCCGAGCGCCGCTACCCGCTCGCGTGCCGCGAGGATCCCGAGCGGCTCGGGTTGCGGCTGATCGAGGGGTCGCTGTCGGGAGCCGCGAGCGCGGTGCTGCAGACGAGCGCCAACCCCAGCGGCGCACCGCCGCCGCACCGGTTCGAGGACGTCGACCCGGCGATCGCGTCCGGCGCCGACCTGGCGCTCGACGGCGGCGAGGTGCGCGGAGAGCCGTCGACCGTCGTCGATCTGACGCGGATCGAGTCCGGCTGGGAGTGGCGCGTGCTGCGACCCGGGGCGATGGTGACAGTCGAGGTCGAGCGCCGGCTCGGGGCCGTCGCCGAGTAGGCGGCCAGCGCCATTGGTATCGTCGCCGCGATGATCGACCTGCCCGAGGACGTCCGCTCCGCGCCGCTCGCGGAAGTGGACCCCGCGATCGCCGAGGTGCTGGGGCGCGAGCTCCACCGCCAGCAGAGCACGCTCGAGATGATCGCGTCGGAGAACTTCGTCCCCCAGGCCGTGCTCGAGGCGACCGGCTCGGTGCTGACGAACAAGTACGCCGAGGGGTATCCCGGGCGCCGCTACTACGGCGGCTGCGAGGAGGTCGACGTCGCCGAGCAGCTCGCGATCGACCGCGCCAAGGCGCTGTTCGGGGCCGAGCACGTCAACGTGCAGCCCCACGCCGGGGCGCAGGCCAACAACGCCACCTACATGGCGCTGCTCGAGCCGGGCGACACGATCATGGGCATGGCGCTCGACCACGGCGGCCACCTCACCCACGGGATGAAGCTCAACGTGTCGGGGAAGCTGTACGAGGTCGTCGCGTACCACGTGCGCCGTGAAGACCACCTCGTCGACATGGACGAGGTCGAGCGGCTGGCGCGCCAGCATCGCCCCAAGGTGATCGTCGCCGGGTGGTCGGCCTACCCGCGCCAGCTCGACTTCGCGGCCTTCCGCGAGATCGCCGACGCCGTCGACGCGCGCCTGTTCGTCGACATGGCGCACTTCGCCGGCCTCGTCGCGGCGGGCGAGCACCCCAACCCGATCGGGCACGCGGACGTCGTCACGACGACGATCCACAAGACGCTGTGCGGGCCCCGCAGCGGGATGATCCTGTGCCGCGAGGAGCTCGCCAAGGACATCGACCGCTCGGTGTTCCCGGGCCAGCAGGGCGGCCCGCTGATGCACGTGGTGGCCGCCAAGGCGGTCGCGCTGCGAATCGCGGACAACGACGGGTTCCGGGCGCGCCAGCGCGACACGATCGCGAACGCCCGGGCGCTCGCGGACGAGCTCCAGAGCGGCGGGATAGACGTCCTCACCGGGGGGACCGACGTCCACCTCGTCCTCGTCGACCTCACCCCGACCGGGCTCGACGGCAAGACGGCCGAGAAGCGGCTCGAGGAGGTGGGGATCACCGTCAACCGCAACGCGATCCCATTCGACGAGCGCCCGCCGATGAACCCGTCGGGGCTTCGGATCGGGACGCCTGCGCTGACGACGCGGGGACTCGGGGATGACGACCTGCGTGAGGTCGCGCGAATCATCGTCGCCGCCCTGTCCGACCGCTTCGACGGGGAGCGCGACGCGCTGCTCGAGCGTAGCCGCGGGCTGATGGAGCGCTACCCGCTCTACCCCCAGCTGTCAGCCGCTCCGGTCTGAGCCGCCGCCGGCTCAGCGTGCCAGCGCGGCATCGACCTCGCGGCAGATGCCGTCTCGCCGCATCTCGTACGAGAACTTCTCAAGCACCCTGCGGCGCGCCCGCTCGCCGGCACGCGGGCCGAGCTCCAGCGCGCGGCGGACTGCTTCCGCCAGCTGGCCGGGGGCAGGCTCGGCGATTATCACGCCCGTGTCTCCCACCACCTCGGTAAGCGCACCGGCGTCGGTGACCACGGGCACGCAGCGCGCCAGCATCGCCTCCGCAACCGCCAACCCGAACCCCTCGTGCATGGACGGCTGCACGTACACCGCGGCGCGGCGAAAGTAGGAGTCGAGTGTCTCGTCGTCCAGATAGCCCGTGAAGGTGACGTTCGGTCCTGCCACCGCACGCAGCTCCTCGATGGCGCCATCCAGCCACTTGCCGGCGAGCACGAACTCGATGTCTGGCAGCTGCGCAGCCGCCTCGACGAACGGGCGCTGTCCCTTGCGCTTCAGGTTCAGCCGATACACCACCCCAACGGTGAGCGCCAGCCGTTCGGGCTCGATCGGGCCGCGATGGGCGAAGCGGTCGGGGATCCCGTGGTACACGAGGGCCACCCGATCGGTGCCGAGCCCGAGATTGGCCTGGATCTCGGCAAGCGAGTACCTAGAGTTGGTTATCAGGCGGGTGGCGGAGGCGATCGTCCAGCGCGCGATCCAGCGGCGCACGCCGGGGCGCTGCATCCCGTAGCCGATCTCCGGCATCCGCGCCGTGTCCACGCCACCAATCACGAGCACTGAGGGCCTGCGCATCAGACGGGCAAGGGTGAGGGCTAGCAACGTGTGCGAGGACGCGTGCCAGCCGAAGACGACGTCCGCGCGGCGTAGCTTGCCAATCAGCTCCAGCGGCCGAGGGCGCTGTCCGGGCTGGTAGTGGTCGATGACCTCGAAACGATCGGCGAGAGCCGCGCGGTCAATGCGCGTGAAGGTGGTGTCGCGGCTGTGGACATATAGGACGCGGGGCATCGGTGCGCCATTGTTCCGCAGGCGGGCGACTCCTCCCCGGCCCGCGCGGCGGACCGCACCTCGACCCGGGGGCCGCTACGCGGAAGTGCCCGTGCCGGCGAGCAGCCCGGGACGGCTCATTGCCTCGAGCCAGACCTGGCGTGCGCTCTCCCGGGTAGCACGCTCGGGAAGCCTCTCGGCGACCCACGCCGCGCCAGTTGTAGGAATCTCACCCCGCAGTACCGAGATCCCATGATGGGGCTCGCCGCTCAGCTCCTCGCCGGGCCCGGTGAGCACTTCGTTCATCGTCTCGCCGCGACGGATGCCGACCAAGTCCACGGGGGGCTCCCCCTCGCGACCTACCTGTCTCCAGATCCGCTCGGCGAGCTCACCGACTGTCAGCATCGCCGGGTCGGCGGGGGCGGCGAGCAAGGCGCCCTCGCGGGCCACGAGCACCGCGTGAGCGGTGAGCGCGACCGCATCCGCCATCGTGATCCAGTAGCGCACCATGCGGGACTCGGTGACCGTGAGCGGGATCCCGGCCCTCGCCTGCTCCAGGAATAGCTCGGAAGCGCTCCCGGCGCTGCCGAGCACGTTTACGAGGCGCACGGCGAGTCGCTGAGCTCCCTGGCGACGGGCGACGAAGGCGGTCAGCTCCTCCATGAACCGCTTCGTCCGCCCGTAGAAGCTCGCGGCCAGGGCGGCCTTGTCGGTGGACGCCACCACGACCGTCTCCACGTCCGCGGCCTCCGCCGCCCGCAGCACGTTCCAGGTCCCGTGCAAGTTGGTGTCCACGAACTCTTCCGGGTATCGCTCTGCCCTGTCGACGTGCTTGTAGGCGGCAAGGTGGAACACCACGTCGGGGCGCACCCTGGCGAACTCGGTCTCGAGCCGCTCGACCTCGCGCACGTCGCAGAGCGCGTGGGAGACGCGCTGCAGCGAGATGGCGTCCCTGCCGCGCGCGTCCGCCGTCAAAGAGGCCTCGTGGGTGTCCATGAGCGTGATCCGCTCGGGGCGGAATCCGGAGAGGAATGTCGCGAGTGAGCGTCCCACCGAGCCGCCCCCGCCGGTCACGAGCACCCGCCGGCCGCCGAAGGACTCCTGCAGCTCGAGCAGTGAGGGAATCGGGTCGCGCCGTCCGAGCACCGCCTGCCACGCGAACCCCTTGCTCGGGAGGCGAGCGGGCGCAGGCTTCCGCGACGCGTCGCGCTCGCGCAGCGCTCGCTCGATGGCCCGATAGCCCGCCTTCATATCCTGCGAGCTTGAGCTGCGGGGCTCGTTGATCTCGGCGACGATGAACGGCACGAGCTCGCCAAGGCGCCGCACAACGGGATCGAGCTCGAGCTCGCCGGCGCCGTATGGCAGGCCCTCGCCAAGCAACCCGTGAGCGTCGGAGACATGCGCCACCTCCGCTGCCGGTCCGAGCTCTTCGATGAACCGTTCCAGCTCCAGATCCTCGTCCGAGATCAGCCCGAACGGCGTCGGGTATGTCGCGGCAAACGAGCGGAACAGCGCCGCATGGGAGATGTCAATCGTGAACCCGAGTTCCGGGACGCGCTGCCGCCATTTCTGAAGGTCGCGCCAGTGTCCGCCGATCGGCGACAAAAAGACGCCGCCGACGCGCATTCGCAGCACGGGTGGCACGTTCTCGATCAGCGGCTTGACGCCGTGAGCGAGGCAGGTGTCCGCGTAGAACCGGAGGAAGGCTTCGATCTCACCGTCGTTCGGGTCGTAGCC
>DATAFB010000105.1:0-13301 GCA_036257695.1 Solirubrobacterales bacterium
GCGAGCAGCGCCACGAGCGCGAGCTCTCGGAGCAGTTCGAGGCGGCCTACCGCCGGCTTACCGACGACTGGCAGCCGAAGCGAAGCGGTGCGGGTGCGACACGGGGGCGCGCATCTTGAAGGCATCTCGAAAGAGCCAAGCAGCGCGGCAGGCATCAGCCCCGGACCTGCGCTTTAGCTCGTCGTCACCCGCACCGAGGGTGACTCTGCCAGAAAGGGGGGCGGGCGTCCAGAGGACTTGACTTTCATCCGTCCCGCAGCCCGGCGGCTTCGAGGGCCTAGCCGAGCTGAACCATCCAAATGCCCGCGAGATGACCTCGACCAGCCGGCACGACGCGGTCGGCGAAGATCTCGTCGACTGCTCTCCTCACACCCGGACAACGGGGGTGGTCGTAGTCGTGACCACACAGGAGCTTCCGCGTCTTGGGCAACCAGGTCTCGATGTCTGCGACAACCGCCTCGTATTCGTGGTCGCCGTCCACAAACACCATGTCTACGTCCGGCACCTGCTCGGCGGCTGCAGGCGAACATGCTCTGATGGCTACCAAGTTCGGGAAGTGGCCACATTGGTCCATGAAGCTGTCGTACTGATTGCCGGACCACGGATCGATGCAATAGACGGGGCCGTTGCAAGCGGTCAGCAGTGTGAACGCGCTGCGGCCGTAAAAGCTCCCCACCTCTACCACGCTCTGCATCTGCGCAGCTTGTGCGCCAAGCCAGTTCATTTGATCGGGGGTCATCCAGCCGTAAATGTGCATACCTGGGGTCGGATGGTTTGCGACCGGCTCCGGCCATTCTTCACCGCCTTGATCCCGCGATGTGTGCCATGAATGGCGGCGACGCCACAGCCCCCGGACGGTGCCGACAAGCTCGCTCGAATTCATTCCTGCGGCCCAGCCTGCCAGTCGCCGTAGAGCGTCCACACGATCTCCACGTTCTCCTGCGACATCGCCCGCTCAGTATCCCCCTCCGGAGGAGGGGGAGCACTACCGTGATCGGCGCGGCGTATTTGCGCAGCGCGGTGGCACAGTCAGCCGGCGATGAGCCCTACAGACACCGCGAACCGCTTTCTAGAGCCATGTCGGAGGCAGGAAGCGGCGCTAGAGCTAGACAGCCGCGCCCGATCGAAAAGGCCGAACGCCGTCCACGTGGCGAAGCCGCAGATCCAGTTGAGCGCGAGGTAGCGCCGCCGCGTCTCCTCCCAGCCGGCAAGCATCGCGCCGGGTTCCACGCGAGCATAACGTCGTAGTTGGGTTCCGAGAGGCGGTTCGAGACCAACAGCCGGCACGCTCATCTTCCCTCGGCCTCGAGCATGCCGTCCGTGGCGGCCACGGCGCGGACCCTCTCCCACGGCCGCGGATCGGCGCAACGCGCGCCACGTCTGCCCCGCGAGCGCGTGACGCGCTGTAATTGAGGCCCAGCCAACACGAGGGGAGACCAACATGAGGAGATCGATCGTCGCAAGCGCCGCCGCGCTGTCTCTGGCCGCCGTGTTCGCAGCGTCCAGCATCGGAGATCAGGGGGCGAGCCGCGGCCCAGCGCTCGACCGCGACTACGACCGCGTGCCGGCGCATCCGGTCGGGACCCCGAGCGCGTCCGTCTCGGGGACCGCCGGGGCCAGCGCCAAGGGAAAGCCGAAGGTGCGCTACTTCGAGACCGAGGCCTTCGCGGTGCCGGCAACGGGCGCCGCTGTGGCGACCCCGTGCCCGTCGAAGCACAAGGCGCTGTCCGGATACTTCATCTCTACCGGCGCGATCGTGCTCGACGCCTCGGCAATCAGCGAGACGTCGGCGAGGATCTGGGAGTTCGGACTGCTCAATGTGTCGGGAGCGGACGGCTCCGCGATCATCGGGGTGGTGTGCGGCAAGAAGCTGTGATGTCGGCGAGGGCAAGGCGCGTCGCGTGCGTGGCGCTGGCGTTCGCGCCGGCACTCTCCGGGTGCGGTGAGCGGGACGAGCCCGAGCCGACGGCGCTGCCGCTGGACGAGTTCGCGACCCGGTCGCGGACGCCCTGAAGGGTTCCGGCGCCTGAAGACGGAGCCGCCGCGCCCGTTCGACGCCCGCTACGACGCTGTCGCCGTGGCGGGCAGCGGCGAGGCGAAGGGCGGGCTGCGGCAGCGGCTGCTCGTCGTCGAGCGCCGCGCCGGGCTCGCCACCTACACGGCGGTCGTCGCGACAAACGCGAAACGCGCCGCGGGCGCCACCGGGACGAGATCCGGCGCATCCTGCGCAGCGTGCGCGGACGGCCCGCCAAGCGACCGGGTCGCTAGCGGTCGGGCCGCTCCGGGTAGACCTCGTCGATCGTGACCAGGGCGTCGAACGGGGCGCCGAGCGCGGCGGCGATCGCCGCGCCGCCCCCCGCGAGCCGATCGACCACGCACAGCCCGCCGACGATCTCCAGGCCGTGCTCGCGCATGCGCTCGATCGCGGCGATCGTCGAGCCGCCCGTAGTCACCGTGTCCTCGACCACCAGGCACCTCGTCCCCTCCTCGACCGGCCCCTCGACCCACCTCTGCAGGCCGTGCTCCTTGCGCTCCTTGCGGACGAAGAACCCCACCAGCCCGTCGCCCTCGGGGACGGCGATCGCCGCGCAAGCGAGCGGGATCGCCGCCATCACCGGGCCCCCGACCGCCTCCGCCTTGCGCAGGGCGGCGGTGGCCGCGATCAGCTCGCCGACGGCGCGAAACCCTCGCGGCCGCAGCAGCGCGCGCCTGGCGTCGACGTAGTAGGAGGCCCGCTGGCCGCTCGACAGCGTCACGTCGCCGATCACGAGCGCGTGCTCGCGAAGCTCCTCAAGGAGAGTCTGCCGGGCGTCCATCGCAGGCGATCGTAATTGCACGAACCGCGCGACGGCGGACGCGAAGCGGAGCACGTCGCGCGCTTGATTCCGTCATCCCAGCGCCTCCCGGAAGCCCTGGCGCCAGCTCGGATAGCGCGGCTTCCACCCGAGCTCGCGCCGCGCCCTGGCGTTCGAAGCGCCGCGGACCTCGTCCATCAGGAACGCGACGGCGCGGCCGGCGATCAGCGACGCCAGCCACGTCGGGACGCGGCGGGGCGGCCGCGCGCCGAGGGCCTCGGCGTAGGCGGGAAGCCACTCCCGCGCCGGGGCGGGCTCGTCGTCGACCACGTTGTAGATCCTGGGGGGTGCGTCGCCGAGCGCGGCGATCGTCGCCGACGCGACGTCGTCGACGTGGGCGAACGAGAACATCCCCGCGCCGCTGCCGACCACGGGGAAGCGGCGCTTGCGCACCATCTCGGCCGCGTGGCCATCGCTCGCGTACGTCGTTCCCGGCCCGTACCAGAACCCGAACCGCAGCACCACGCCCTCGAGGCCCTCGGTCTCGGTCGTCGCCCGCTCGAGCGCCATCAGCGCGTCGGCGGAGTCGTCGAGGGGTGGCGGCGCGTCGTGGTACAGCGGGTCGGACTCGTCCTTGATCGGCCCGCCCCGCGGCGCGTACAGGAAGGCGATGCTCTGAGCGACGATCCGCCTCGCCCCCGCCGCCCGCGCCGCGGCGGCGAGGTTGGGACCGCCGACCGCGCGGATGCGGTTGTTGGTCTCCTGGCCCCGCTTCATCGCCCGCCGCCCGAGGTCCCGCGGCAGGTCGGTGAGCTGGTTGACGACGGCCTCGGGCTCGGCCCGCGCGACCGCGTCGCGCAGCGCATCGGCGTCGAGCGCGTCGCAGACCACCGGCTCCGCGCCCGCCTCGCGAAGCGCGCCCGCCTTCCCCTCCGAGCGGGTCATCGCGATCACGTCGTGCCCCGACTCGACCAGCGGCGCGATCAGGCGTTTGCCGATCACGCCGCTCGCCCCGGCGAGGAAGACCCTCAAGACGGCGGCCCGGGGCGCGACGCGGACGCCTCGACATCGGTGCGCGCCGCGTACACCGCGAGCCCCAGCAGCAGCAGCCCGGTGACGAGGATGGCGACGAAATCCACCGGGCCGACCCAGTCGGGATCGGACTCGCCGATGTCGACCAGGTGGTTGACCGCGTGGGCCAGGTACCAGGTGGCGGCGATCGCGAGCACCGGAAAGCGCCACGAGCGCCGCGTCACCGCGACCGCCAGCCCGGCCCCGACCGCGAGGTACAGGACCGCCACGTCGCGGATGTAGTGGTCGTTCTCGGCCCCGAACCCGGCGACCGCGTCGAAGAACGACCCCGGGGAGACGATCATCCACACGGCGAGCCCGAGCTGCGAGGCCGCGAGCACGACCAGCACCACCCGGAAGCTCGACTCGCTCATCTAGTAGACGTAGATCGACATTCCCAGCGACACCCAGTTGTAGATGCTGCGGGCGTCCGGGATCGGCGTGCGCACGCAGCCGTGACTCGCCGGATAGGTCGCGGGGACGCTCGGATATCCGTGGATCGCATACCCGCCCTGGAAGTAGACCGAGTAATACATCCCGACGCTGTTGAAGCCGGGCTGGCGGCGGTAGAAGCGGAAGTGGCCGCGGACGGTCGGCGTCGACGACTTGCCGGTCGAGACGTGGTAGGTCCGCCGCGGCTTCCCCTTGTCGGCCAGCACCATCACTTGGCGCCCGATGTTCACCTCGACGTGCTTGCCCGCGCCCGGGTGCCTGAGCCTGTACGCGCCGCGTCCGTCCGCAAGCGTCTTGAAGATCCCGGGAGTGCCGCGCGTGGTCTTTGCCATCGCGTGCACCTTGCGATACGCAAGCACCGCCCTGGCGGTGCGCCCCGTGAACCGGCGACCGTTGGAGGGAACGTAGCCCTGCTTGTCGAGCAGCCGGTTGAACAGCTTCACGTCCTTGCCCTTCGACCCACGGTGCAGGGAGGGGTACTTGATCTTGAACTTGGGGCTGCGGGCGGTGGCGGCGCCCCCGGCGAGCCGCGCGGTCGCCTGGTAGCGCCCCGGCCGCACGAGCACCGGGGTGCGGAATCCGAAGTGGCCGGCATCGCCCTCTCCGCGGCTCACCGGGACCACCTCCTTCTTCACCGCGCGGTCCCCGCGGACGAACGTCACCGCCACATGCTGGCCGGGCCGCCACGGCCGCAGCGTGCCGAACAGCTTCGCGTGCTTGCCGACCCGGATCTTGGCGTCCTTGCCGCCGAGCTTGAGGCCGAGAGTCGGGCCGCTTGGCTGAGGCGGCGGGTCGGTCGAGCTCGGCGGTGTCTCCTGCGCGAGAGCCGCCGGGACGAGCACCGCGACGATCGCGGCCGCTGCGACGAACGCGAACAGTCCCTCCCGGATCCTCACCGCGGGCGATTCTATTCCAACCACCCGGCGGGGACCGCGAATGACGCCTACGCGACCAGCCGGCTGCGGAGCGCGCGCACGGGGACGTAGAACAGCACCGCGCTGACGACGACCAGCCACGCGGTGTGGGCCGCGATCTCGAGCGCGTCCGGCCCGGTCGCCAGTCCCCGCGTGATCTCGACCATGTGGAACAGGGGTGTGAACCACGCCACCACTTCGACCCACCCGGGGAGGCGCTCAAACGGAAAGAAGATCCCCGAGAACAGGAACATCGGGGTGATGAACAGGGTGAAGAAGTAGCTGTACAGGTCGATCTTCGGGATCAGCGACGTGAACGTGTAGCCGACGACCGAGAAGCACAGCCCTCCGAGCAGCACGAACAGCGGGATCAGGACCGCCCACCACGAGGAAATCAGCCCGAAGGCGGTGACGATGACCAGGAAGCTGGTCCCGTACACGGCCGCGCGCGACGCGCTCCACGCGAGGTCGCCCGCGACGAGGTCCTGGACCTCGACCGGGGTCGCGAGCACGGCGTCGTAGAGCCGCGTCTCGTTCATCCGCAGGTAGACGTTGTAAGTCGTCTCGAACGCGGCCGACCACATCGCCGCCGAGGCGATCAGGCCGGGGGCGATGAAGTCCTCGTACGGGACCCCGTTGATCCGCGCGATGTAGGTGCCGAGCCCGAACCCGAGCGCGACGAGGTAGAAGAGCGGGTCGAGGAACTGCGGCAGCAGCACCCCCTTCCACAGCTTCGAGAACACGAGCGCGTTGCGAAGCCACACCGCCGCGGCGTGCCGCGGCGAGGGGACGAGGTCGCGCAGCGGGATCCGCGGCCCGAGGCCGGCGTAGGCGCCCTCCTGCATCGCGCTCACTCCCTCAGGCTCCTTCCGGTCAACCGCAGGAACACGTCCTCGAGCGTCGCCTGGCGCGCGATCGCCGACTCGTGCGGGTAGCTGCGGTGGTCGATCTCGGCCAGCAGTGCCTCGGCGTCGGACGTGTACAGCATCAGCAGATCCTCGGCGAAGTCGTGGCCCTCGAGCCTTCCGTCGAGACTCGCCAGGAGCTGGTCCGCGTCACAGCCCTCGGCGAGCTGCAGCTCGAGCACCTCGCGCCCGACGTGCTCGAGCACCAGCGCTCCGGGCTCGCCCTCGGTGACGATCTTGCCGTGGTCCATGATCACGAGCCGGTCGCACAGCCGCGCCGCCTCCTCCATGTAGTGGGTGGTCATCAGCAGTGTCACCCCGCGGCGTTTTAGCCGGTCCAGCGCGCGCCACACCGCGAGCCGGGCCTGGGGATCGAGACCGGTCGTCGGCTCGTCGAGCACGACGAGGTCGGGCTCGTTGATCAGCGCCCGGGCGACGAGCAGGCGCCGCTTCATCCCGCCCGACAGCGCCCACACCCGCTCGCCCGCGCGGTCCGAGAGCAGCGAGAACTCGAGCAGCTCGTCCGCCCGGCGGGCGGCGCAGTCGGGGTCGATGCCGAAGTAGCGCGCGTGGACGGTGAGGTTCTCGCGCACGGTCAGCTCGCCGTCCAGGTTGGTCTCCTGGGGAACGACCCCGAGCCGCTGCTTGATCGCGCGGCGCTGCCGTGTCGCCTCCTTGCCGAGCACCGCCAGCTCGCCGCCGTCGATCGAGGCGAGCCCGTAGATCATCTTCATCGTCGTCGTCTTGCCGGCTCCGTTGGGGCCGAGGAACCCGAAGCAGATCCCGGGCTCGACGACGAAGTCGATCCCGTCGACCGCGACGCGGCCGTCGTAGCTCTTGCGCAGCCCGGCGGCGACGACTGCGGGTGTCGCCTCGGCCGAGCTCACGAGCTTGTGATGACAACGAGCGCCAGCGAGTTGTTGAGCAGGTGAAGCAGGATCGGCGGCCACAGCGAGCCGGTGCGCTCGTACAGCCACGCGAGCAGGATTCCGAGCACGGCGAGCTGCGGCACGACGCCGATGCTGTCCGGCCCCGTGTAGTGGACGAGCCCGAACACGACCCCCGAGATCACCGCGGCCACCCACACGGGAAGCCGGCGCCGCAGCCCCCCGTACATGAAGCCGCGGAAGAAGATCTCCTCCGACAGCGGCGCCACGGCGACGATCAGGAAGCCCGCGATCACCGCCGCCAGCCCGCCCTCGTCGAACCCGAGCTCGCGCGTGACGTCCTCCTGCTCGGGCTGCACGAGGGCGTACCACACCGCGGCGAACACGATGTAGGCGACGTAGGCGAGCGCGGTGATCCCGAGCGCCGACGCCGCGAACCCGCGCAGCCCCAGCGAGTGGAGCCGGGCGAGCGGCGACGCGCGCGGCGACGCGAACCCCAGCGAGACTGCGAACAGGTTGAAGGCGAGCAGCGCCTGGAGGGAGAGCTGGGCCGCGGTCGACTCGATCTCGGGGTCGAACGCCGCGATCACCCCCGTCTCGACGATCAGCGCGCCGATCGCCGCCAGCGTGCCCCACAGGACCTTCGTCGGCCCCCATCCGGGCTCGGGGATGCCGATGCTCTCCGCCCACGGGCTCCGCTTCCGCGGCGCGGTCGTGGGTGCCGGCGGCGCCGGGGTCGCCTGTGCCGCGACGACGGTCGGCGTCGGGGTCGGGGCGGCGCCTGCGGTCGCGACGGCGGGCTGGGGGCTGGGCTGCGCCGCGGGCGCGGCCTCGTCGCGGACGACGACCGTGTGGCCGAGGCGATCCCCGAGCCGCTGGCGGCGATCCGAGGACGCGATCAGCAGCGGCCCGATGAAGAAGATGTCGACGAGGCGAAGGATGTTGCGGATCGTCGTCGGGCCGAAGCGCGGACGCTCCCCATCCTCGCCCTCGACGTGGATGCTGACGACGGCCTTGCCGACCGTCTTCCCCCACTTCCACTCGGTGAGCCAGAAGTAGTTGAAGGCGAGCGACAGCAGGACGAGGAACACGACGCCGACCACGGCCGGCGAGTCCTCGTAGGTCCCCTCGGGGATGCTGGACGCGATCTGCCCGAGCAGAAACAGCCACGCGAGGCTGTCGATCAGGAATGCCAGCCCGCGCTGGCCTAGGCCGGCGTACGCGGCGTCCGTTGCCGTGGTCTCGTTCACGGCCGCAGATACTGGTCGATCTCGCTCAGGGAGGCGACCCGCGGGACCGCCGCGCGCGCCTCGGCGCCGCCGTCGCGGACCAGCAACAGCGCGTCGACGCCCGCGGCGCGCGCCCCGGCGACGTCCTCTTCCGCGGTGTCGCCGACGTGCACTGCGTCGGCCGGCGCGCAGCCGGCGAGCTCTAGCGCGGCGGCGAAGATCGCGGGATCCGGCTTGCGGGCGCCCGCCGTGGCGGAGGCGACGACCCCGTCCAGCCGCTCCCGCAGCCCGCACCGCTCCAGGACCTGGGGCAGCGCGGAGTCCCAGTTCGAGACGCACACCGTCGTCAGCCCGCGCTCGCGCGCCGCGTCGAGCGCCGGGGCGGCGTCCGGGTAGGGGTGGAAGCGGATCGCCGCCATCAGCGTCTCGACCGGCACCTCGCGGCGGAGCTCACGCGACAGCACCGCCGCGCACCGCGCCCGCAGGTCGGCGAGCGAGGCAGGGTCGCGCCCCTCGTGGCTGTGCTCGCGGTAGTAGCGCATCTCCGCCCGCACCGCCGCCTCGAGGCGGTCCGCCGGGATCTCGTCCCCGAGCGCCGTCCGGAGCCGCCGCCACGGCGGCTCGAGCTCGACGAGGGTGCCGAGCGCGTCGAGGAGCAGGGCGCGCTTCGGGGCCACCGCTCAATTCTGGCGATCCGGGGTCGGCGCCCTTGACCGGCGCCCGCCGGGTACGGTGCCGGGCGTGGACGAGAGCTTCTGGGACCAGTACGGCGCCGAGATCTCCGCCGCGATCACGCTCGCGATCACGATCGCGATCGCGTTCGTGGTCGACCGGCTCGTCCTCGGGCGCGCCAAGCGGGTCGCGGAGCGGTTCGCGGAGACAGGCGTGTCGCGCGCGGCGCAGACTCGGCTGCAGGTCGTGCGCAGGCTGGTGTTCGTCGTCATCCTCGCGATCGGGATCGCCCTCGCGCTGAGCCAGTTCGGCTCGATCAGGCGCCTCGCCACCGGGATCCTCGCCTCGAGCGCGCTCGTCGGACTGGTCGTCGGCCTCGCCGCCCGCCAGACGATCGCCAACATGGTCGCCGGGATCACGGTGGCGATCACGCAGCCGATCCGGATCGGCGATCGGGTCACGGTCGGCGACAACAGCGGCCGCATCGACGACGTCACCCTCAGCTTCACCTACATCGACACCGGGGACGGACGGCTGATGGTGGTCCCCAACGAGCAGATCGTCAGCGGCGTCCTGTTCAACCACTCGACCGGAGACCAGGCGGCGCCGATCACGGCCTCGGTGTGGGTGCCGCCGGACACCGACGTCGGCGCTGCGCGGCGCGCGCTCGAGGAGGCCGGCGCCGCGACGGTGACAGTCGGCGAGACGACGCCCGAGGGCGTGCGGATCGAGGTCGGCACCACCCGCGAGGCCGGCCGCACCCGCACCGGCGACGAGGAGGCGGCGCTGCGCGAGCACGCGCTCGCGGCGCTCCAGCATGCCGGCTTGCTGAAGCCCGAGAAGTCCCGGCAGTAACCGCACGATTTGCTTGCAAATCGGGCGTGTTGATGTCGGGCGGCTACTCTTGTCGGTCGCATGACGCAGCGGGGGCGTAGAAGGCACCGGCGCTCCGGGAGGAAGTCGAGCAAGATCCTGCTCGGCTTCGGCGTGCTGATCGCGTTGATCGCGATCGGCATCCTCAGCGTCGGCATCTGGGCGCTCAGCATCGCCTCCGAGGCGCCCCCGATCGAGGAGCTGAAGCCGGTAGACCGCAGCACGAGCTCGCAGGTCTTCGCGGCCGACGGGAGCCGGCTCGGCTACATCCAGTCGGACGTCGTTCGCACGCCGGTCCCGATCGAGAAGATGCCGCAGGAGCTCCAGGACGCCACGGTGGCGATCGAGGATGAGCGCTTCTACGTGCACAGCGGCGTCGACCCGAACGCGATCATGCGGGCGCTGCTCGAGAACATCGAGGCCGGCAAGGTGGTCCAGGGCGGCTCGACGATCACCCAGCAGCTGGTCCGCAACCTCTACATCTCCAACCCCGAGCGCGACCTCGAGCGCAAGATCAAGGAGGCGACGCTCGCCGAGGGGCTCGAGGACGCCCACTCCAAGTCGTGGATCCTCGGCCAGTACCTGAACACCGCCGCGTACGGGACGATCGAGGGGCGCACGTCGGTCGGCGCCGAGGCCGCCGCCCAGACCTACTTCAACAAGCCCGTCCAGGAGCTCAGCCTCGACGAGTCAGCGCTGCTCGCGGGGCTGCCGCAGTCGCCGTCGCGCTTCAACCCACTCATCAACCCGACCGGCGCGCTCGAGCGCCGCAACCAGGTGCTCCAGAAGATGGCCGAGCAGGGCTACATCACGGAGGCCGAGGCGGACAAGGCGTCGCAGGACGGCCTCGGACTGGAGCGCGGGTACCGCTACGTGACCATCCGCGAGCCTTACTTCTTCGACTACGTGCAGCAGGACCTGATCAGCCGCTACGGGGTCGCGACCGTGCGCCAGGGCGGGCTCAAGGTCCACACGACGATCCAGCCGGAGCTCCAGGACGCGGCGAAGCAGGCGATCGTCGCCCACGGATACACCTCGGATCCCGCCGCGGCCGTCGTCTCGATCGACCCCTCGACCGGGAACATCGTCGCGATGGCCTCGTCCGGGACCTACCAGGAGAGCAACTTCAACCTCGCCGCCCAGGGCCACCGCCAGCCGGGCTCGTCGATGAAGGCGTTCGTGCTCACCGCCGCGATCAGGCAGGGCGTCGACCCCGACTCGACCACCTACGAGTCGCGGGTGCTCAACCTCAACCTGCCCGAGTACGGGCCGTGGACGGTGACCACCGCCGAGGGCAGCGCGTGCGGGTGCTCGATGACGATCCGCGAGGCGACCGAGGCGTCGGACAACACCGTGTTCGCGCAGATGGACCTCGACGTGGGGCCGGAGAACGTTCGCGACACCGCCTACGACATGGGGATCGAGACGACGCTCGACGCGGTGCCCGCGGAGGGGATCGGCGGCCTGCGGATCGGCGTCACGCCGCTCGAGATGGCGAACGCGTACGCGACGCTCGCCAACGGCGGCACGCGCAACACGCCGACCGCGATCATCAAGGTCGAGTTCCCGAACGGGGACACCGACGAGCCGAAGCCGGGCGAGCGCGAGCGCGTGTTCTCGGACGGCGTCGCGTACGAGGTGACCGACGTGCTCAAGGGCGTCGTCAGCGGGGGAACCGGCACGGCCGCCAACATCGGCTGCCCGCAGGCGGGCAAGACGGGCACCACCGACGACTACACCGACGCGTGGTTCGTCGGCTACACGCCGCGGCTGTCCACTTCGGTGTGGGTGGGGCACCCCGACGCGCGCTCGACGCTCGGCTCGAGCGCCTTCGGCGGCACCCTCGCGGCTCCGATCTGGCACGACTACATGGAGGTCGCGAAGGGTGACTTCTGCGGCGACTTCCCGGCACCGGAGGACCCGGTCGAGTTCAGGCCGTTCTACGGCGAGTACGCGAACGGCGGCGCGTCGGGGTCGACGTCGTCGTACGGCGACGACACCACCTACGGCGACACCGGCTACGACACTGGGACCGACACGACGACGCCGCCGATCACGGGCGGCGGCGGGACCGGCGACTCGGGCGCGTACGCGCCGGGGCTCCAGGACGGGGCCGATCCCGTCGACTAGCCGCGTCGCCGGGATCGCCGGTCTGACGCTGCTCGTCGCGGCGGCGGTGCCGCTCGCGGCGCCGGGCGAGGCGCTTGTCGCGGGCGCGGCGGAGGGGGCGCCGGGATGGCTGCTCGGCCCATACGGCGACGGGCTGGGGCTCGGTGACGGCGCCTATCTCGTGGTGCTCGCCGCCGCGTTCGTCGCCTACCTCGCGGTCGCCGCCGCCGCGGCGAGGCTCGACCGGCGCCTGGTGTGGGGAGCGATCGTCGTCCTCGTCGTCGCGTTCGCGCTCGCTCCGCCCCTGCTGTCGCTCGACGTGTTCAGCTACATCTCCTACGCCCGGCTCGGCGCCGACGAGGGCCTCAACCCCTACGACGCGGCGCCGGCCGATCTCGGCGCCGACCCCGCCGGCTCCAGGGTCGAGGACTTTCGCTTCGCGGTCAGCGCCTACGGGCCGCTGTTCACGCTCGCCACCTACCCGCTCGGGCTCGTCTCTGTCCCCGCCGCTCTGTGGGTGCTGAAGGCCGCGGCCGCGGCCGCGGTGCTCGGCGTCGCCGCGCTCACCGCACGCCTGGCGGCCGCGCGTGGGGTCAGCCCCCACGGGGCCGCCGCGCTGGTTGCGCTCAATCCGCTCGTGCTCGTCCACGTCGTCGGAGGCGCGCACAACGACGGCCTCATGGTCGCCGCGCTGGCTGCCGCCGCGGCCGGAGTCGTCGCGGGGCTCGCCGCAGGCCCCGGAGCGAGCCTCGTCGCCGCCGCGGCGGTCAAGGTCTCCGGGGCGTTCGCGGCGCCGTTCGCCGCCCTCGGCACCGACCGGCCCGGCCGCCTCGTGGCGGGCGCTGCGGTAACAGCCACCGCGCTCGCCGCGATCAGTGTGGCCGTGTTCGGCGGCGACGTCGTCAACGCGCTCGGAATCATTGGCGGGAACCAGAACGAGTCGAGCCACTACAGCGTGCCGAGCACGGTCGCGCGGGTCGCCGGGGTCGGGGAGGACCCGGTTCGGTACGCGTTCCTCGCCGCGTATGCGGTCCTCGTCGCGTGGCTGCTGCGATGGACGTGGCGCGGCGGGGACTGGCTGCGGGCGACGGCGTGGGCCGCCGCCGGGCTGCTCGTCGCGAGCGCCTGGCTCGTCCCCTGGTACGTGATCTGGGCGCTGCCGTTCGCCGCCGTCGCCCGCGACCGCGCGGTCGTCGCGGTCGTGCTCGCGGTCTGCGCCCTGCAGCTGCCCACCGCGCTCTAGAGTCACGAGAAGAGTGAACGACCTGCACCAAACCGGCAAGTTCGCTCGCGAACTTGCCGCCTGATTCCGGTGAGCATGCGTTGATCGCGCGGCTCGCCGAGTTGCTCGACAGCGGCTCGCGATCGGAGTCGGCGGCCACTGTCGGGATCG
>DATAFB010000109.1:0-7559 GCA_036257695.1 Solirubrobacterales bacterium
CGAGCGCGGATGGCTGCCGGTGCCGCTGTTCTGCGCCGGCGGGATCGCGACCCCGGCGGACGCCGCGCTGATGATGCAGCTCGGCGCCGAGGGCAACTTCGTCGGCTCGGGGATCTTCAAGAGCGAGGACCCGCCGCGGCGCGCGCGGGCGATCGTCGAGGCGACGACGCACTACGAGGACGCGGAGCGGGTCGCGGCCGCGTCGGCCGAGCTCGGGGAGCCGATGCGCGGCGACGACATCGCGCAGCTCGCCGAGGAGGGCTCCCTGCTGCAACAGCGCGGCTGGTGAGCCTGCGCATAGGAATCCTCGCGGCGCAGGGCGACTTCGCGGCGCACGCCCGCGTCCTGCGGTCGCTCGGCGCGGCGCCGGTCGAGGTCCGCGACGCCGAGGGGCTCGCCGACCTCGACGGGCTCGTGATCCCGGGCGGCGAGAGCACGACGATCTCGAAGGCGATCGAGCGCGACCGGCTCGAGGACGCGATCCGGGCCCACGTCGAGGCCGGCGGGCCGGTGCTCGGGACGTGCGCCGGGATGATCATGCTCGACCGCGACCACCTCGGGCTGATGGACACGATCGCGCGGCGCAACGCGTTCGGGCGCCAGCTGCACAGCTTCGAGGCCGAGCTCGAGGTCGAGGGCCTCGGCGGCGACCCGGTGCGGGCGGTGTTCATCCGCGCGCCGTGGATCGACGAGCACGGTCCCGAGGTCGAGGTGCTGGCCAGCTACGACGGGCACCCGGTCGTCGTCCGCCAGGGGGCGTTGCTCGCGTCGGCGTTCCATCCCGAGCTGACCGACGACTCGCGCCTCCACGCCCTGTTCATGGCGATGGCCACCTCCGCGCGCGAGCGGGCGGAGCGAGTGGCGTGAGGGACCCGCGCGTCACCGCGCTGGCCCGAATCCTCGTCCGCTACTCGACCGAGGTGAAGCCGGGCGAGGTGTGCCTGATCGAGGGCGAGGTCGCGGCGGAGCCGCTGCTGCACGCGGTGTACGAGGAGGTGCTGGTGGCGGGCGGCAACCCGATCGTCAACCTGTCGATGCAGGGGCAGGCGGCGACGTACTTCAGGCACGCGAACGAGGAGCAACTCGAGTGGGTGTCCCCGGTTTCGAAGTGGGGCGCCGAGAATGCCGACGTGCGAATCATGGCGATGGCGAGCGCCAACACTCGCGAGCTATCGGCGGTGCCTCCGGAGCGGCAGACGACGCGCCAGCGCGCGATGGAGCCGGTGATGCGCACGGCGCTGGAGCGCGCCGCGAAGGGGGAGTACAGGTGGGCGCTGACGCTGTTCCCGACGCACGCGTATGCGTCCGAGGCCGAGATGAGCCTGTCCGACTACGAGGACTTCTACTTCGGCGCCTGCCTCGCGACCGAGGCCGACCCGGTCGAGGCGTGGCAGCGGCAGTCCGAGGAGGTCGAACGCCTGCGCGACTGGATCCAGGGGCGCGAGCAGGTCCACATCGGGGGCCCGGGCACCGACCTGACGCTGGGGATCGCGGAGCGTACCTTCATCGCCGCCGACGGGACCCACAACATGCCGGACGGCGAGTTCTTCACCGGGCCGCACGAGGACTCGGCCGAGGGCGAGATCACGTTCCACCTGCCGGCGACCTACTCCGGCCGCGAGGTCTCCGGGGTGCGGTTCCGGTTCGAGGGCGGCAAGGTGGTCGACGCGACGGCCGAACGCGGGGAGGAGTTCCTGCACCAGATGCTCGACACCGACGACGGCGCGCGGCACCTCGGCGAGCTCGGGATCGGGACCAACTACGGCATCTCGCGCGCGACCAGGGAGATCCTGCTCGACGAGAAGATCGGCGGCACCGTCCACCTCGCGGTCGGCCGCAGCTACCCCGAGACCGGCGGCGTCAACGAGAGCGCGATCCACTGGGACATGATCTGCGACCTGCGCCGCGGCGGCCGGATCACCGTCGACGGAGAAACGCTGCAAGAAGACGGCAAATTCGTCGTCTGAGGGGCCGCAACTTCTCGCATCCAGGCTGGTTATAGGGGTCAGCGCCTGCGCGGACGGATTCCCAGCTTGCAGGCGCCTGGGACGAGCGCCCCAGGAGGGATGCAAGCACGACGGCCGGGGCCCAGGACCCGGCCGTCGGCGTAGTAGCGGGAATGGCGGGAAGGCAGGGGACGCCGGCCGCGGGAGACCGCGGCCGGCGGCATGCCCGCGTACGCGCTACTCGTCGCGCAGGATCGCGACGACGCGGGCAGGCGCGGCGCTGCCGCCGACCAGCCGCAGCGGGACGCACGCGACCTCGAACCCCTGCAGCGGCAGCTTGTCGAGGTTGACAAGCCGCTCGATCTGCGAGTAGGGGAGGTCGCATTGGTGGGCGGCCCAGAACACGCCCCGCTCGCCGCTCTGCTTCGCGCGCTCGGCCTGCATGTGCAGCGGCTCGTCCCAGCCCCAGGCGTCGATGCCCATCACCCGCACACCGCGCTCGAACAGCCACCGGGTCGCCTCGGCGGTGACCCCGGGGCCGCGGGCGATGTAGTCCGCGTCGTCGATGTAGGCGTCGCGCCCGGTGTGGACGAGGACGATGTCGCGCTCCGCCGGCGGGCGGGGGACGCGCTCCTCCATGTCGGCGGCGCTGAGCGCCTGCCCGTCGGCGCGGTCGGTCGCGTCGACGACAAGCCCGGGGGCGAGGAACCAGTCGAGGGGAAGCTCGTCGATCGTCTGCGCCCGCTCGCCCCCGATCGTCGAGTTGTAGTGCCACGGGGCATCGACGTGGGTCGAGTTGTGGGTCCCGAAGCGGGTGAAGGTTTCGACCGCCCACCCCTCGCCGTCGCGGAGCAGCTCCGCGCCAACGCCGAACAGCGTCTCGATCGCCGTCGCGCCCTCGGCGTGGTCGCTGTAGGTGATCTCGGTTCGCAGCGGCTCCGGGTACTCCTCGGGGTCGGGATGGATCGCGGCCGAAAGGTCGATCAGCTTCATGGCACGGAGCCTAATATCAGCGCCATGGCCGGTCACTCGAAGTGGGCCCAGATCAAGCACAAGAAGGCGGCGACCGATGCCAAGCGCGGCAAGCAGTTCACGAAGCTCGCCCGCGCGATCACCGTCGCGGCGCGCGAGGGCGGGGGGGACCCAGACGGCAACGCCACGCTCGCTACGGCGATCCAGAAGGCGAGGGACTACTCGATGCCGAAGGACAACATCCAGCGCGCGATCGACCGCGGGACGGGCGCCGGCGGCGCCGTGGGGGGGATCGAGCGCACCGTGTACGAGGGGTACGGGCCGGGCGGCGCCGCGATCCTGATCGAGGCGCTGACCGACAACCGCAACCGGACCGGGGCGGAGGTCCGCCACGCCTTCGACAAGCACGGCGGCAGCCTCGGCGAGCCGGGGTCGGTGGCGTGGATATTCGAGAAGCGCGGCGTGATCCTCGTCGACGCCGAGCGCTACTCCGAGGACGACCTGATCGCGGCGATCGACGCCGGCGCCGACGACGTCAGCGAGGACGGCGACCTGCTCAAGTTCGTGTGCGCCGCGGACCGGCTCGCTGCGGTGCGCGAGGCGCTCGAGTCGGAGGGGGTCGAGACCGAGTCCGCCGAGCTGACGATGGAACCGACCTCGGTGATCGAGATCGGGGGCGGGGACGCCCCACGCCTGATGCGACTGATGGAGGCGCTCGACGAGCACGACGACGTCGATTCGGTGCACGCGAACTTCGACATCCCCGCCGACGTGCTCGAGCGCGCCGCCGCCTAGCTCCGGCGCGCGCGGAGACGAACGAGCTGGGCGCGCACGAAGCGCGGCCACGCGCGCGGCCGAGTGAGGACGGCGACCAGCAGCGGGCCCGGATCGAAGAACGAGCGGCGCTCGACGAGCAGGCCTTCGCGGAGCGTGAGCCGGTCGACCGCCCGCCACGCGATCGGGCGCCCGCCGAGCGTGCCGCGAAGCGTGAACTCGACGTACGCGACGTCCCCGCGGACCGCCCATTCGTGCACCTCGGCGTGCAGGTCGGGGATCAGCGTGAACACGGGGCGCGCGAACAGCTCCCGAAACGCGCGCCGCCCGACCGCCGTCGGCACCTGGGGCTGGACGAGGCGCACCTCGGGGTCGAGGATCGGCTCGAAGTGGTCGGTGAAGGCGTCGGGCCCCGCCGGTCGCCGCCACCCTTCCTCGAACTCGCGTATCCACGCCTCGGTCGCAGCTTCCATACAGACAGTATGCAATCACGGCGGTATGCAGTGGGGATACGATCACGTAGGTCGGGGGGTTGCGGGGACCGCAACCGAAGGAGGAACCAAGTGCGACGTAGGGATGCAGCCGTGGCCGCCGCGGTGGCGGCAGTGGGCGCGATCGCGATCCTGGCACTGCCGGGCGTGGCGGGCGCGAAGTCGAAGGCGTTCACGAGCGGGCCAATCAACCGCCCGATCCCCAACAACGACCCGGTCGGCGTGTTCGCCCCGATCGAGGTCGGCAAGAAGGGGACGGTGAAGGACGTCAACGTCGCGGTGCGGATCTCGCACCCGAACGTCAGCCAGCTGAGCCTGTACCTGTTCAAGGGCGAGAAGTACGTCCGCCTGGCGACCGGCGTTGGCGGCGGCGGCAACAACTTCGGCTCGGGGACGGCCGACTGCGCCGGCACGTTCACGATCTTCGACGGGGCGGCGCCGACCTTCATCCAGACCGGATCGGCGCCGTTCAACGGCGCCTTCAGGCCCTCGGAGTCGCTCGCCGCGTTCAACGGCGACAAGACCAAGGGCACGTGGCGGCTGCTCGCGTTCGACGAAACCGGCGGCACGTCGGGGCTGGTCAACTGCTGGGTGCTGGGCCTGGAGTACAAGAAGCAGAAGTAGGCGACAGGGGGAGCGGGGAGTTCCGGGGAGGCATCCGAGCGGGGGGCCAGAATCAATACCCATGCTCGTGGTCATGGGAATCGACCCGGGGGTGGCGAACACGGGCTTCGGCATCGTGCGGCTCGCGGGCGCGCAGATGAGCGCGATCGACGGCGTCGTGATCGACGGCTCCGGCGACGACACGCCCGCGCGCCGCCTCGCCCGGATTCACGCCGCGCTCGCCGAGCTGATCGAGTGGCACCAGCCGATCGCCGTCGCGCTCGAGGACGTGTACTTCGGCAAGAACGTGCGCTCGGCGATCGGCGTCGGCCAGGTTCGCGGCGTCGCGATGCTCGCCGCCGCGAATGAGGCCCTTCCATGCTTCGACTACACGCCGCAGGCGGTGAAGAACGCCGTGTGCGGCAACGGCGCGGCGGCGAAGGAGCAGGTGCAACACATGGTCGGCTCGCTGCTGGGCCTGTCTGAGCCGCCGGAGTCCGACCACACCGCCGACGCGCTCGCGGTCGCGATCTGCCACGCCGCGCACGCGCCGCCCCAGCGCCGGTCCCGGTTCGCGCAGGCGCCCGTGCCGCGGGCGCCCGCCGCGGCGCCGCTTTCGGAGGCCGAGGCCGGGTGATCGCGTCGGTCCGCGGGGAGGTGCTGGTGCGCCGCCCCGACCACGTCGTGATCGAGGCGGCCGGTGTCGGCTACCGGCTCGCGGTCTCCGCCGAGACGCTGCGCGCGGTGCCCGCGAAGGGCAACGAGGCGATCCTGCTCGCCCACCTCGTCGCCCGCGACGACTCGCTGTCGCTGTACGGCTTCGCGACCGAGGAGGAGCGGGACCTGTTCGGACAGCTCGTGTCGGTGTCGGGGGTCGGCCCCAAGGTCGCGATCGCGGTCCTGTCGGGCGCCGCCCCACGCGAGCTGCTGCGCGCGATCGCCGCCGGCGACGCGAAGCGATTCCAGGCGGTTCCCGGGGTCGGGAAGCGGACCGCCGAGCGGATCATCGTCGAGCTGCGCGAGAAGATCGCCGAGGCGCTCGACGAGGCGGCGCTGGCGGGCGACAGCCCCGAGGACGAGCCGCGCGCGCTGGCCCGCGAGGGGCTCGTCAACCTCGGCTACTCGCCGGCCGAGGCCGAGAAGCTGCTCGGCGGCGCCGATGGCGACAGCGCCGAGGAGCTGATCTCCGCCGCCCTGCGCCGGGCCGGCGAGGCGACGCCCACAAAGGAGGCCGCGTGAGCGCGAGGCTCTACAAAGGTGGGGGTGGGCGGGGAATCTGATGGTGGGCCGAGCGCGAACTGAGGTGATGTCATGAGCGGCGTCGAACCGGCTCCGCGGATCAGCGACCCGAGCATCGCCGCGGGCGACACCGGGCGCGAGCGGGTGGGCGATGCCCGCGTCGGCGGCGACGACGACGACCTCGACCGCTCGCTGCGGCCACCCCGCCTGTCCGAGTTCGTAAACCAGGAGCAGGTCACCGGCCAGCTCGAGATCTTCATCGAGGCGGCGCGGCGCCGCGAGGAGGCGCTCGACCATGTGCTGCTCGCCGGCCCACCGGGGCTCGGCAAGACCTCGCTCGCGCACATCGTCGCCGCCGAGCTCGAGGCCCCGGTTGTCGGCACCGCGGGACCGGCGCTGGAGCGCAAGGCGGACATCGCCGCGTTCCTGACCGCGCTCGAGCCCGGGAGCGTGTTCTTCATCGACGAGATCCACCGCCTCAACCGGGCGATCGAGGAGACGCTGTACCCGGCGATGGAGGAGCGCCGGCTGCCCGTGGTTCTGGGGCAGGGCGCCGGGGCGCGCACGGTCACGCTCGAGCTGCCGCCGTTCACCCTGATCGGCGCCACGACGCGCACCGGGCTGCTGACGACCCCGCTGCGCGACCGGTTCGGGGTCTGTCACCGCCTCGAGCACTACGCGGCCGACGACCTCGCCAAGGTGGTGCGGCGCTCGGCCGGGATCATGGACGTGAAGATCGAGCCGGACGGCGAGCTCGCGATCGCGGAGCGGTCCCGCGGCACGCCGCGGGTCGCCAACCGGCTGCTGCGGCGGGTGCGCGACTTCGCCGAGGTCCGCGGCGAGGGTGTGATCACCGGCGCGATGGCGGCCGACGCGCTCGAGATGCTCGAGGTCGACAGCGCCGGACTCGACCGGCACGACCGCATGCTGCTGTCGACGATCGCGACCAAGTTCTCGGGCGGGCCGGTCGGGCTGTCGACGCTCGCCGCAGCGATCGACGAGGAGGGCGACACGATCGAGGACGTGTTCGAGCCCTACCTGCTGCAGCAGGGGATGATCAAGCGCACGCCGCGCGGCCGCGTCGTCACCGAGCGCGGGTATGAGCACCTCGGCCTGCCGGCGCCCGAGCGGCACGCGAGCCTGTTCTAGCTACAGTCGGGTCCCCCATGGCGGAGACACCAGGCATCGTGCTCCAGAACGAGGACGCCGCCCCAGCCGCGCTGCTCGAGGCATGGCTGCGCGACAGGGGCATGGCGCACCGGACCGTGCGCGCGTGGGAGAACGGGGTCCCGGACGACCCGCGCGAGTACGGGTGGGTCGCCGTGCTCGGCGCCAGCGACTCGGCGACGCAGACCGAGCCTCGCTGGGTCCCGGACGAGATCGCCTTCCTGCGCCGCGCCGTCGACGCCGACGTCCCTGTGCTCGGGATCTGCTTCGGCGGCCAGGCGCTGTCGGTCGCCCTCGGCGGCGAGATCTCGCCCGCCGAACCGATGTCGATCGGGTGGTTCGAGGTCGAGACCGACGAGCCCGACCT
>DATAFB010000128.1:0-5219 GCA_036257695.1 Solirubrobacterales bacterium
GATCACCCGCTGCGACGAGATCGCGAAGGGGATCATCGAGGCCTACGAGCGGATCGACATCGACGTCCCGGTCGTCGTGCGTCTCGACGGCACCAACTCCGAGGAGGGGCTCGGCCTGCTCGCCGACGCCGACCTGCCCAATCTGCACGTGGAGAAGACGATGCTCGGCGCGGCCGAGCGGGTGGTGGAGCCGGCGTGAGCATCATCGTCGGCGACGACACCAAGCTCGTGATCTCGGGCCTGACCGGGCGCGAGGGCAGCTTCCACGGGCTTCGCAACCGCGACTACGGCACCGACGTCGTCGCCGGGGTGACGCCGAAGAAGGGCGGCCAGGACGTCGACGGGATCCCGATCTTCGACACGGTCGCCGAGGCGGTCGCCGAGCGCGGCGCCAACACCTCGATGATCTTCGTCCCGGCGCGGTTCGCCGCCGCGGCGATGGAGGAGGGGATCGACGCCGGGATCGAAACCGTGATCGCGATCACCGAGGGGATCCCGGTCCACGACATGCTGCGCGTCTACTGGCGCGCGAGGGAGGCGGGAGTGCGGCTGATCGGCCCCAACTGCCCCGGGGTGCTGTCGCCCGGCAAGGCGAACGTGGGGATCATCCCGGCGCACTTCTTCGAGCGCGGCCCGGTCGGTGTCGTGTCGCGCTCCGGCACGCTGACGTACCAGATCGGCAACGAGCTCGCCCAGGCAGGTGTCGGCAACTCGTCGATCGTCGGCATGGGCGGCGACCCGATCGTCGGCTCGGACTTCATCGACATCATCGGCTGGTTCGAGGACGACGACGAGACCGAGCTGATCGTGATGGTGGGCGAGATCGGCGGCGACGCCGAGGAGCGCGCCGCGGAGTTCATCGCCGAGAGCGTGTCGAAGCCGGTCGTCGCCTACATCGCTGGCTTCACCGCCCCGCCCGGCAAGCAGATGGGTCACGCCGGGGCGATCATCTCCGGCTCCTCGGGCACGGCCGAGGCGAAGGCGAAAGCGCTCGAGGCGAAGGGCGTTCGCGTCGGCCGCAACCCGACCGAGGCCGCGAAGCTCGCGGTCGAGGCGGTCGGGACCCGCGCCTAGCTCCGCCGTCAGGCGGCACGCCCGAGGCGCCTGGTGTCCCACTCGAAGTCCGGGCCCGCGGCGAGGATCCGCAGCAACTCCTCGAGCTCGCGGCGATTGAACAACTCGGTCCCGCGGCGAACGAGCTCGATCCTGTCGCTGGCTCGGGTCATCGGCCGACCCTATACTCGCCCACGATGGCCGAGGGGATGATCAGCTTCGCGCGCGGCGCCCCGAGCGCCGACATCCTTCCGGTCGATCACGTCCGCGGCGCGTCCGAGCGCGCGCTCGCCGACGACTGGGAGCGGGCGCTCTCGTACGGCAAGGGCCGCGGCCACCTCGGGCTGTGCGAGTGGGTCGCCGAGGCGCACGACATCGAGCCGGAGCAGGTGATGGTCACCAACGGGTCGATGGAGGCCGCCGCGTTCCTGTTCGCGCACCTGGTCGGCGCCAGCGATCCGGTCGTGGTCGAGCAGCCGACCTACGACCGCACCCTGCTGCTGCTCAACCGCGGCGGGGCGAAGGTGACCGGCGTTCCGCTGGAGGACGACGGCGTCGACGTCGAGGCGCTTGCCGCCGCGGCCAAGCGGGAGTCGCCGCGGCTCGTGCACGTGATCCCCAACTTCCACAACCCCGCCGGCTGCACCCTGTCGGCGGACAAGCGCCGGCGGGTTGTCGAGCTCGCGGCGGAGCACGGGTTCACCCTGTTCGAGGACGACCCGTATCGCGAGGTCGGCTTCGAGGGCGAGCCGTCGCCGACGATGCACTCGATCGACCGCGCCGACCGCGTCATCTACGCGTCCTCGTTCTCGAAGACGGTCAGCCCCGGCGTCCGGGTCGGCTACCTCGCGGGGCCGGTCGAGGAGATCGCGAGGCTCGCCAAGCGCGCCAACGAGACCTACATCTCGCCCAACATGCTTGCGGGCTCGATCGTGTGGGAGCTGTGCAGGTCCGGCGGGCTCGCCGAGAACACCGAGGCCGTCAAGCGGGCGCTGCGGGACCGTCGCGACGCGCTCGTCGACGCGCTCCGAGAGCGGATACCCGAGGCCGAGTTCGTCGTTCCACAGGGTGGCTACTTCCTGTGGCTGACGCTCGGCGACGACCTGGACACGACGGCGCTCGGCGGCGCCGCGGCCGAGGAGGGAGTCGCGTTCGTGCCCGGCGCCGACTTCATGATCGACGGCGGCCGCTCCAGCCTGCGGCTTTCGTTCGCCGGCGTGCCGCCCGAGCAGGTGCCGGAGGGAATCGCGCGGCTCGCCCGCGCCCTGGAGCGCGTCCGCGCGGCGAGCCCCGCCTGAGTCTGGCTACCGCCCGTAGCGGTCCGAGGACAGCTCGAGCTGCTCCGGGAGCGGGGCGCGCGGCGGCGGCGCGGGGTCGGCCCGCACGGACACGGTCTCGGCGACGTCGCGCTTGACCTTGTGGCTGCCCTCGTCGGAGACGATCACTACCTCGTCGTTGGAGCTCTCGATCGTCCCCTCGAGCGCGGGGTACACGCCGGTCTGCTTGAGGTAGTGCAGCAGCTCCTCGGCCTCGTTCTCGAACCGCAGGATCTCCACCTTGGCGCCCGGCTCGCAGTCGGCGAGCAGCACGCCCTGCTCGCGGCTCCCCTCGACGAGGGGGTGGCCGTGAGGGCAGGTCGTCGCGTCGCCGATCGCGGCCTCCATTCGCTCCTCGAGCACCGGCGACATCGCGTGCTCGAGCCGCTCGGCCTCCTCATGGACCTCGTCCCACGGGATCCCGAGCACGTCGGTGAGGAAGCGCTCGATCAAGCGATGGCGCCGCACCATCACCCGGGCGTGCTCGCGGCCCTCGGTGGTGAAGCCGAGGGACTTGTCGTCGGCGCGCTTGACGTAGCCGTCCTTCTCCAGCCGGCCGATCATCTCGTGCACGGTGGGCGGCGACAGGTGCATGGCGCGGGCGACGTTGGCGCCGGTCATCGGCAGCCCCGCCTCCTCGAGCCAGTACATGATCTGGAGGTACTCCTCCTCGGCGACCGTCGCCTCGTGCGCCATCGTCCCGATGTTAGTAGTCGGTCCGTAGTCCCACCGGTGACCGCGCGATCTGCTCGCGGATCGCGCGCCTTGTTCGTGGCAGGATGAGCGGGTGAGGATCGACTCCGGAACGCGCGCCATCGTCACCGGGGCCTCGCGCGGCATCGGCCGCGCGACGGCGTCGGCGCTCGCCTCCCGCGGCGCCACGGTCGGCCTCATGGCCCGCTCGCGGGAGCCGCTCGAGGCCGCCGCGCGGGAGCTCACGGGCGAGCCGATCGTGCTCCCGGCCGACGTCGGCGAGCGGGGCGACGTCGAGGTGGCGGTGGAGGAGTTCGTGCGCCAGGCGGGCGGCCTCGAGCTGCTCGTCGCCAACGCCGGGATCGCGCACTACGCGCCGTTCGTCGAGCTGCCGATCGAGCGCGCCGAGGAGATGGTGCGGATCAACCTGCTCGGCACCCTGTACACGCTCAAGGCGGCGCTGCCGCACATGCTCGACCGCGCCGCCGGCCACGTCGTCGTCGTCGCGTCGGGGGCGAGCCTGCGCGCGTTCCCGTGGGCGGCGACGTACGGCGCAACGAAATCGGCCCAGAGCGCGTTCGCCGAGGCGCTTCGCCACGAGCTCTCGGGCACCGGGGTGTCGGTGTCGACGATCTTCCCCGGTGAGATCGCCACCGACCTGCACGCGCACGAGCGCGGCCGGATGCCCGACTGGTACCACGCCGACGAGGCGATTCCCCCGGAGCGGGTGGCGGAGGCGATCGTGACGGCGGTCGAGGAGGATCGCCGCGCCGCCTACGTCCCCGGGATCGTCCGCGCGCTCGGCCTCAACGGGATCGCGCCGCGGCTCGCCGACCGGATCCTCGCGACGCTGCGCGGCGCGACCGCGGCTCCCCGCCGGGACTAACGACGAACCAAGCGCGCGATGTGCGAGCACATCGCGCGGTTCCAGGCTACCTCCGGGCCAGAGTCTCGACTACGGCCTCGTAGAAGCACTCGCCCATCCGTCCCTCGGTGACCGTCACGTTGGGGCGGCCGGCGATCGCCGCCGGAAGGCCGGGGTCGCGCTCGGGGCCGTTGGCGGGGACGAAGAAGTGCCCGACGACGTCGGCGACCGCGAGGTCCTCGATCGAGTCCCCGATCGCGATGCACTCGCCGGGCGCGTAGCCGCGGGCCCGCATGTGGGCCTCGACCGCCCCCACCTTGCTCGCCCCGCGCGGAACGAGGTGGTAGGCGTGGGCGACGCCGAGGTCGCCCATCGGGCGCCCGATCGCGCCGTTGTCGAGCAGCCGCAGGTGCCCGTGACCGCGGTCGGCGAGCAGCACGTTCGCCTCCTCGACCTCGACCAGGCCGCGGAACAGGTGCGAGTAGATGCGGTCGTGGTGCCACGGCGAGTGGTACTCGATCCGCCCCGGGTAGGCCTCGAACAGGAGCTCGGGGACGCCGTCGCGGTAGATCTGCTCGGCGATCGTCACCTCGCCGTCGGCGTCCATCTCCCCGGTGAAGACGGTCAGCTCGCCGTCGATCCGCATCGCGCACCCGGCTTCGAAGATGTACGAGCTCTGTCCCATCAGGCGCGCGTCCTCCATCACCTGGGGCTCGCGCCGCCCGGACTTCACCACCACCTCGACCGCGGCCCGGTGGCAGGCCTCGAGCCCGCGCGCCTGCAGGAGTGAGAACGCGCCCTCCGAGTCGCGGAACAGGGAGCCCCCGCGGCCGAGCAGGGTGCCGTCAAGATCGGTGTAGACGCAGCGCAGGGCCACGGCGCTACCGTAGCCGCATGGCCTCGACGGGGACGGCACAGCGGCAGGCTCTGCGGTGGCGGCTGCGCGACCGCACGCTCGGGTTCCCCCGCCCGCTCGCCGTCGGGATCGTCAACGTCACCCACGACTCGTTCTTCGAGGGCGCCCGAAGCGGGTCGGCGGACGTCGCGATCCGCGACGGGCTGTGGATGGCGCGCTCCGGCTTCGACCTGATCGACGTCGGCGCCGTTCCCGCCGCCAGCGGGCCGCCGGTTCCCGCCGACGAGGAGGCCGCGCGGCTGATCCCGGCGATCGAGGGCATGATCGCCGCCCGCCCGGTGGCGGTGATGGCTGACACGTTCGCGCCCGAGGTCGCCCGCCGGGCGCTCGACGCCGGGGCGGTCGCGATCAACGACACCGGCGGGGCCCGCGACCC
>DATAFB010000142.1:0-4760 GCA_036257695.1 Solirubrobacterales bacterium
CTCGAAGCCGCCCGCAACGTCGTCAAGGCGGGGCTGCTCCTGTACCTCGGCGGGATGGGGAGCCAGAAGACCAACTTCTACGTCGACCTCGCGTCGCGGATCGGGTTCGAGAGCGAGGCCAACCAGGTCCAGTCGCTGTACCTGGACGGCGACCGCGAGAAGGCGTACGAGGCGATTCCCGATGAGCTCGTCGACGAGACCTCGCTCGTCGGCAGCGAGTCCGAGGTCGCGGAGCGCGTCCAGCGCTACGCGGACGCGGGGGCGGACCGGCTGATCGTGTCGCCGATCCACCTCGACGGGGCGCAGCGCAGGCACACGCTGGAGCGTCTCGCCGCGGTGGCGGGCGTCGGCGCGGCGGCCTGATCGATCCGGGTACCCTCTCGCGGCTTTGAAGATCGGCGTGCCCAAAGAATCCGCCGAGGGGGAGCGCCGGGTGGCGCTGATCCCCGACGTGGTGCGCGATCTGACCGCCAAGGAGCTCGACGTCGCGGTCGAGTCGGGCGCCGGCGACGGCTCGGGCCATCCGGACTCCGAGTACTCGGAGGGAGGCGCCTCGGTGGGGCCGGCGGACGAGGCGTGGGGCGCCGACGTGGTCGTCAAGGTCGCCCCGCCGACCCCGGATGAGATCCGCCTTTTGCGGCGCGGTCAGGTCCTGATCGGCCACCTCGCGCCGCTGACCTCCGGGGACACGAACCGTGCGCTCGCGAGCGCCGGGGTGACGAGCTTCGCGATGGAGTCGATCCCGCGCATCACGCGCGCGCAGGCGATGGACGCGCTGTCCTCGCAGGCGAACGTCGCGGGGTACGCAGCGGCGCTGCTCGCCGCCCGCGAGGCCGGCCGCTTCTTCCCGATGATGACGACGGCCGCCGGGACGGTGGCGCCGGCGCGCGTGCTCGTGCTCGGCGCGGGCGTCGCGGGGCTGCAGGCGATCGCAACGGCCAAGCGGCTCGGCGCGGTCGTCACCGGGTTCGACATCCGCCGCGCGGCGTGGGAGCAGATCGCGAGCCTCGGCGGGCGTCCACTCGAGCTCGACTTCATCCCCGACGCCGAGGCCGAGGGCGGCTACGCGCGGCCGCTGACCGACGAGGAGAACGAGAAGGTGCGCGACGCGCTGGCCGACAACGCCCCGCGCCAGGACGTGATCATCACCACCGCCCAGATCCCCGGTCGCCCGGCGCCGCTGCTGATCACCGCCGACGCGGTTCGCGCGATGTCGCCCGGCTCGGTGATCGTCGACCTCGCGGGGGAGTCGGGCGGCAACTGCGAGCTGACGCGGGCCGGCGAGACGGTGGTCGAAGACGGCGTCAAGGTGATCGCGCCGACGAACCTTCCGAGCGAGATGGCGACCCACGCCTCGCAGCTGTACGCGAAGAACGTCGACAACCTGCTCGGGCTGCTCGTCGCCGAGGACGGGAGCCTGAAGCTCGACTTCGACGACGAGATCGTCGCGGGCGCGTGCATCACGCACGATGGCGCGATCGTGAATGAAAGGGCAAAGGAGGTGGCTGGTGGCTAGTAGCTGGTTGCTGGAGAGAGAGCCCCAGCAACCAGCAACCAGGATCCAGCAACCGATATGGACCTGATCACCGAGATCACGATCTTCGTGCTCGCCGCCTTCGTCGGATTCGAGGTGATCTCGAAGGTGCCGACGACGCTGCACACGCCGCTGATGTCGCAGACGAACGCGATCCACGGGATCGTGATGCTCGGCGGGCTGATCGTGATCGGGTTCGCCGACGACGGGCTCGAGTACGTGATCGGGGTGATCGCGATCGCCTTCGGGACGATCAACATCGTCGGCGGCTTTCTCGTCACGGACCGGATGCTGGGCATGTTCGCCCGGAAACCGAAATCAAAGCCGGCAGAATCCTCGTCTGGCGACTCCGGTTCTGCCGGGTCTGAGCAGGGATGACGTTCCTGGCGGTCATCGAGCCAGGCGGCGATCTCGCCACCGCGCTCTACATCGTCTCCTTCTCGCTGTTCATCTTCGGCGTCCGGCGCGGCACGCACCCGACGACCGCCAAGCAGGGCAACCTGATCGCCGCCGGCGGGATGGCGATCGCGGTCGTCACGACCCTGCTGCTCGACGGGATCGGCAACTGGGGGCTGATCGTCCTCGGGCTGGCGATCGGGACCGCGGTCGGCGTCGTCGCCTCGGTCCGCGTGCAGATGACCGCGATGCCGCAGATGGTGGCGCTGTACAACGGCGTCGGCGGCGGCGCGGTGGCGCTGATCGCGTGGTCGGAGCTCCGCCACGGCCTCGCGCTGGGCGAGGAGATCCCGCTCGACGAGATGGTGCCGATCCTGTTCTCGGCCGTGATCGGCTCGATCTCGTTCTGGGGCTCGAACATCGCCTTCGGCAAGCTGCAGGGGCTGATCCCGGGCCAGCCGGTCAAGGTCCCGGGCCAGCAGGCGCTCAACGCGCTGCTCCTGGTCGGCGTGGTCGGCGCGTGCATCGTGCTCGGCGCCACCAACGACGAGCCGTCGCAGGGCCTGTTCATCGCCGTGCTGGTCGGCGCGGCGCTGCTCGGCAACCTCGTCGTGCTGCCGATCGGCGGCGCCGACATGCCGGTGGTGATCTCGCTCCTGAACGCGTTCACGGGACTGGCGGCCGCGGCGGCGGGGTTCGCGCTCGACAACGTCGCCCTGATCGTCGCCGGGACGCTGGTCGGCTCCTCGGGAACGATCCTGACCCTGGAGATGGCGACGGCGATGAACCGCTCGGTGCCAAACATCCTCTTCGCCGGCTTCGGCGCGCTGCCGGAGGCCGCGGCCGGGGCGGGGGAGGAGCGCCCCCACCGCTCGGTCTCGGCGCAGGACGCGGCGATCGCGCTCGCCTACGCGGACTCGGTCGTGATCGTCCCCGGGTACGGGATGGCCGTCGCGCAGGCGCAGCACGCGGTCAAGGAGATGGCGGACGAGCTCGAGCGCCGCGGCGTCGCGGTCAACTACGCGATCCATCCCGTCGCCGGGCGGATGCCGGGGCACATGAACGTCCTCCTGGCCGAGGCCGACGTCCCGTACGAGAAGCTCAAGGAGATGGACGAGATCAACCCCGAGATGCCGCGCACCGACGTCGCGGTGGTGATCGGGGCCAACGACGTCACCAACCCCGCCGCCAAGGACGACCCCAACAGCCCGATCGCGGGGATGCCGATCATCGAGGTCGACGAGGCCCACCAGGTGATCGTGATCAAGCGCAGCCTCAGCCCCGGGTTCGCGGGGATCGACAACGACCTCTTCTACCACGAGAAGACCTCGATGTTGTTCAGCGACGCCAAGGCGGCGGCGCAGGACATCGCCGCGGAGGTGCAGGAGCTCTAGATCAGACCGACGCGCGCGGCGTGGGTGGCCGCGGCAGCGCGGGAGGGAAGCTTCGGCGCTCGACGAGCTGCGGGACGAGCTGTCGTCCTCAGCCGTGCCGCCGCGACAGGGTGGCGCCGGCCGAAGGCGGAGTCGCAGGCGTGGCCGAGCCGGGCGGCTAGTTCTACTCGCGCCGCCGCACGCGCGGCCCGAGCCACCCGATCAGCGCGCCGAGCAGCGCCGCGATCACGAGGGCGAAGATCAGCGCCGTGTTGAAGCTGCCGAAGAAGAGGAACTTGATCTCCACCTCCTGCGCGTTCTGGATGATGAAGATCAGGAGCAGGACGACCAACACCAGCATCGCCCAGCCCTTCCAGTTGGTCCCTTGGCGCCCCGCCTCCCGCGGGTATCGCTGCTCCTCCACGGGGCGACTGTAACAGCGGCCGCGCGGCGCGGAAAGGCGTCCGCCTCCCGGCGCACCGCCGCGACATCCGCCGTCCCACCCGCGATCCGGCCCGGCCTAGCGTCGCCGCGTGGGCGGCGTGCGGCGACTCGGCGGCGACGCGGGACAGGGCACGGTGGAGTGGATCGGACTTGTGCTGCTCGTGGCGCTGCTGTTCGCGGCCCTGGTCGCGGCCGGCCCGCGGGTGCCGGGCGGCGCGCTCGCGCGGGCGATCGCGGAGCGGATCATGTGCGCGGTTCGGCTCTCGGGCACCTGCGGGAGCGAGCCCGGACTCGAGCGGGCGTACGGGTCGGAGGTGGCGACGCTGGTCGCCGAGCACGCGCCCCGGCTCCGCTACGAGCGCGGGATGACCGCGCTCCCGGTCGACTACCGCAGCTGCCGCGAGGACGCGTGCTCGCGCGGGGCGACGACGGGCGAGGTGTGGCGCTCGACGACCGGCGAGCCGGTGGTCGCGTTCGTCCACGTGGTCGACTGCCGCGCGACCGGGATCGAGGCCACCCGCCGCGCCGGCGCCAACTGCGCGGGGCGGCGCCGCGGCAACCTCGACCTCCAGTACTGGTTCTACTACGCGGGCAGCGCGACCGCCGAGGGCCGTGTGATCCCCGACGCGATCCGCGACGTCAGCGCGGCGCTTGGCACCCCGACCCACCACCGCGACGACTGGGAGTGTCAATAGCCCAGGTGTGTCTACTCCGACAGCCCCGGCGGCTTCGAGCGCCTCGGACTATTTCGAACTAGGCGTCGTGCTCGCGGGCAAGCCCCGCCGCCTGGGGCCGACCCTGGATCCCGCCTTCTTCGAAGATCGCCGGCACGTCGGGGTCGGAGACGAATTTCTCAAAGCCCTCCTCGTCCCAGTCGAAAACCACCCAGACCCGGTGACCGTCGTTGGGATCGCGAAAGACGGACGAACCCTTGCTGCCGTGCTGCCTTCGCTTCTCAGCGCCCGTGGTGGAGAACGCGCTCCAGAAGCGGTCGAAATCCTCGATCTTCGCCG
>DATAFB010000154.1:0-11612 GCA_036257695.1 Solirubrobacterales bacterium
CGCGCCGACGATCACCGCCCTCACCGGCGCGACGCCGGAGCTGACGATGGATGGGCGCTCGCTGCTGCCCTTCGCCAGGCACCCCGCGCGGCGCAGTCGGCGTACCGTGCTGATCCAGGCGAACAAGTTCGTCGGCGTGCGCACCCCCCGCTATGCGTACGTCGAGCGCCGCAGCGGCCAGCGTGAGCTGTACGACCTCGAGCGCGACCCGATGGAGCTCCGCAACCTGACCCACGACGAGCGATACGCCGCGATCCAGGACCGGCTCGCGGCGCTGCTGGCGGAGCTCGAGGAGTGCGCGGGGCGAAGCTGTCTGCGATGAGCGACGACGCCTACCAGCGCGACATCGCCGACGGGCTGAACGACGCATTCGCCGACGAGCGCACCGAGGAGATCGAGCTCGACCTCGACGCGGCGCGGGTGATCGTGTTCTCCGACCACCACAAGGGCGCCCGCGACGGGGCCGACGACTTCCTGCGCTGCGAGCGCGCCTACCACGCCGCGCTCGGGTACTACCTCGAGGCGGGGCACGACCTGTACGTGCTCGGGGACGTCGAGGAGCTGTGGGAGTGCAGGCCGCAGGAGGTGATCGACGCCTACCCCGAAACGCTCGCGCTCGAGGCCGAGTTCCACAAGCAGGCCCGCTACCGGCGCTTCTGGGGCAACCACGACGACCAGTGGGCGCGCGAGAACGAGGTCGACAAGCACCTGCACCCGATCTATCCCGGGCTCGCCGTCGCCGAGGCGCTGCGGATTCGCGTCACGGGCGGCGGTGAGCCTCTGGGGCTGATCTTCCTCGCCCACGGCCATCAGGGCACCAAGGACAGCGAGCGGTACGCGTGGATCTCGCGCCTCGTCGTCCGCTACATCTGGCGCCCGCTCCAGCGCCGCCTCAACTTCCCCTCGACCACCCCGTCGAACGACTTCGAGCTGCGCCAGCGCCACGACGCCGCAATGTTCGCGTGGGCGCGGACCCATCCGGCGACGCCGGTCCTGATCGCGGGCCACACCCACCGGCCGGTGTTCGGGACCAGCAAGCCGCCCCCTCCGACGAAGCGCGAGCGCGCCGACGTCGTGCGCGAGCTCGAAGCGGCGAGGGCGGCGGACGAGCCGGACGTCGAGAGGCGCGCGGCGCTGCGCGCGGAGCTGGAGTTCGTCGAGGCGGCGGCGAGGCGCCGCGGGCCGCCGCCGCTGCCGATCGACCCCCCGTGCTACTTCAACACCGGCTGCTGCTCGTTCGGCGACGGCGACGTCACCGGCCTGGAGATCGCCGACGGCCGCATCCGACTCGTGCGGTGGCCGAACGACGACGACGAGCCGGCGGCGAAGGTGCTTGCCAGCGAGGACCTCCGCGCGGTGCTCGCGGCGGTAGGCCGGTAGCGCGAGCCCTCGGCGCCCGTCCGTATACTGGCCGGGACTTGGATTGACTGGTCAGTCAACCAGCGAACCGGTCGCTCGACCCGATATTTGGGAGCGGAGAGGAATGCGCGCCGCGGCCGTACAGCTCAACTCCACGGATGACAAGCAGCGGAACCTCGAGACCGCGGAGCGGCTGGTGCGCGCCGCCGCCGCCGACGGCGCCGAGCTGATCGCGCTGCCCGAGAAGTGGAACCTGCTCGGGGCGGGCGAGGCGCTGCGCGCCGGGGCCGAGGAGCTCGACGGCCCGACGATCACCGCCGCTCGCTCGTGGGCGCGCGAGCTCGGCGTCCAGGTCGTCGCCGGCAGCATCTCCGAGCGCGCCCCGGACCGCGACAAGCTCGCCAACACCTCGGTCCTGATCGGTCCCGGCGGCGAGATCGAGGCCGTCTACCGCAAGATCCACATGTTCGACGTCGACGTCGGCGGGGTCGCCTACCGCGAATCCGAGCACGAGGCGCCGGGCGACGAGATCGTCGTCGCCGACGCCGGCGGCGTCGAGGTCGGGATGAGCATCTGCTACGACCTGCGCTTCCCGGAGCTGTACCGGATCCTCGCCGTGCGCGGCGCGCGCGTGATCGTCGTCCCGTCGGCGTTCACCCTCCACACCGGCAAGGACCACTGGGCGGTGCTGCTGCGGGCGCGGGCGATCGAGAACAGCGCCTTCGTCGTCGCGCCGAACCAGGTCGGCGAGGCGCCGCCCCACTACCACTCGTACGGCCGCTCGGCGATCGTCGACCCGTGGGGGGTGCCGCTCGCCACCGCGCCCGACGGCGAGACGTTCGTCGCCGCCGAGCTCGACTTCGAGCTCCAGGACCGGATCCGGGAGTCGCTGCCGGCGCTCGCCAACCGCCGCCCCGAGGCATACACCTGGCCCGAGGAGGTGCACGCGTGACGGCCCAGGCCCAGGCCGTCGACAAGCGGCGCGTGATCCTCGACGCGGCGATGCGCGTCTTCGCCCGCCAGGGGTTCCATCACTGCCGCGTCTCCGACATCGCCGACGAGGCCGGCGTCGCCTACGGCCTCGTCTACCACTACTTCAAGTCCAAGGACGAGGTCCTGAACGAGCTCTTCACCGAGCGCTGGTCGCTGCTGCTGGCGGCGATCGACGAGGTCGACGCCCAAGACGTCCCGGCGCGCGACAAGCTGCGCGCGGTCGCCAACTTCATCGTCGAGTCCTACCGCCACGAGCCCGAGCTGATGAAGGTGATCATCGTCGAGGTGACGCGGGCGGCGAACTCGTTCGGGCGCACGCACCTGCCTGAGATCCGGCGCGCGTACGAGAAGATCGCCAAGATCGTCGCAGACGGCCAGGAGCGCGGCGAGTTCCGCCACGACGTCGACCCGCTGTTCGCCTCGATGTGGTTCTACGGCGCGATCGAGCAGCTGCTGTCGGGGTGGGTGTTCGAGCTGATCCCGACCGGGGACACCGACTTCGAGCGCGCCAAGGACATGGTCACCGAGACGATCTGCGGCGGGCTCGAGCCGCGCGCGGCGGGCGACGGCGCCGGCAGCTCGGCCGACGGCGCCTGACCGATGTGGGAGTCGCTCGCGACGACGCGGCGTCAGGACCGCGTCCTGCACGGGTTGGCGAAGGTCCTCAACGTGGTCGTCGGCGCGGTTGTGTTCCCCGTGTGGCTGTTCGGCCAGTGGGCTTCGGGCCCGTTCAGGCGCCTGCTCGCGCGCGTCGGGGGGCGGGCGCCCGCGGCCCCGGTGCCGCCGCCGGCCGAGCGCTCGATGGACGCGCTGATGGACGAGCTGACCAGGCTCCCGCACAATCTCCATCCCTCGCAGACCGCCGAGCTGCGCAAGGGGTTGCTCGACTGGGCGCCGTTTGTTCTCGCCCAGCACCGCCACACGGTCGGGTGGGGCTACTCGTACCCGAGCCAGTTCCGCCATGACCACTTCGAGGGCGCCGACGGCGAGCGGATCGGCGCCATGGTCGCCCTCCACGACCGGGAGCGGCCGGGCCTGATCGTCGTCCACGGGCTGTTCTCGAACCGCCTCTTCGACTACGTGCGCGAGATCGCCGTCCGCGCCTACTTCGAGTGGGGGTTCAACGTCGCCGCCGTCGACCTCCGCAGCTTCGGCGTCACCGAGCTGCTCAGCCACGCGCCGTCCACCGGCGGCTGGAAGGAGGGCCAGGACATAGTCTGTGCCGGCCGTCACCTGAAGGAGCTCGGCGCGACGTCGGTCGGCGCGCTCGGGATCTCGCTCGGCGCCTCCTCGGTGCTGAACGCGGCCCATCTCCCCGGCGCCGAGGTTACGCTCGACGGCGGCATCCTCGCGATCTGCGGGCCCGCCGACACGAGGCGCGCGGCCGAGCGGCTGTCGCGCAAGGTGCCCCGCAACCATCCCGCGTACGCGATCAACCGCATGTTCCTGGCCATGCTCCGCTCCAGGGTGCGGTCCGGGCGCTGGCCGGAGGAGATCGACACGCTCGTCGGCCCGATCGAGGCGATCGCGGCGCCGTACTACGGCGTCAGCGCGGACGAGATCTGGGAGCGCTCCTCGGCGCGCAACAGCATCGCCGGGGCGCGGGTCCCGGTGCTGGTGCTGCACTCCGAGGACGACCAGATCGTGCCGGTCGACCACGCCCGCATGCTCGACGAGGCGAAGGGGGACAACGAGCTGGTGCGCGTGTGGATCGTCCCCGGCGGCGCGCACGCAGCGTTCGACGTCCTCGACCGCGACTGGACCTACACGGTGTACCGCCGATTCTTCGAGCGCTGGGCCGACTACGAGCGGCGGGGCGCTGCCGGCGAGGCACCGGCCGGCGCCGAGGTGGTTTACTCCACCCGGCGTGCCGGGAAGGTCAAGACCGCCGGTGCCGGAAGCCGACGACAATGAACAACGACTTCCTCAGACGCCTGATGTGGAGCGGATTGCTCGCCGCGACGGGTGCGCTCGCGAGCCTCGGCGCGCACCGCGTCTCGGTCGCGATCTGGCAGCGGGTGTTCGGCGAGGACCCTCCGGAGTGAGGGCGTGACGATGGCCGAGCGCGTCCCACCTTCGCCTCCGCAGGGGTCGCCTCCGCAGGGGTCGCCTCCGCCGGGCACGGACTCCGACGACCGCTCGGTCGGCGAGCTCGTCCTCGACATCTCCGAGCAGACCTCGGGCCTGATCCGCGAGGAGATCGAGCTCGCCAAGGCCGAGGTCTCGGAGAAGGTCAACAAGATCCTCCGCGGCTCGGTCGCCGGGATCGCCGCCGGCGTGTTCGTGCTGATGGCGCTGGCGATGTTCATGCACGGGATCGCGTGGCTTCTCAACGACCTCTTCTTCGAGGACAACGTCTGGCTCGGGTTCCTGATCGAGGGCCTGTTCTGGCTCGTCGTCGGGATCGCCGTGGGGCTGTTCGCGTACCGCTCGTTTCAGGCCGGCGCCCCGCCGACCCCCGACATGGCAATCGAGGAGGCCAAGCGCGCCAAGGAGCAGTTCGAGGCCGAGACATCAGGCGGCGGGTTCGCAGGCGAACCCGCCGGCCCCGAAGGGACTCCACGCCCGTGAGCGCGCAGCCCGACAGCGTCGCCCCTGGTACCGCGCCCGCCGGGCCCGCCCCCGCAGGTGAGCCGCAGCGGTCGGCGGACGAGATCCGCCGCGACGTCGAGACCCGGCGCGGCGAGCTCGCCGGCTCGGTCGAGATGCTGCGCCGCCGGATGACCGAGCTGACCGACTGGCGCCGCCAGGTCCGCGAGCACCGCGAGGAACTGATCGCCGGGGCGGCGATCGCGGGCTTCGTCGCCGGCGGCTTCCTCGCCCTGCGCCGCTGGCGCCGGCGGGACTAGCGCGCGTCCCGAGCCCGGGCTACTTCGGCAGCGGCGAGCCGGCGAAGAACGCGAACCACACCAGCAGCACGAGCCCCGCGGCGACCGCGGTCGCGACGAGGATCACGTCGAGCGCCGAGGTGGGGGTGCGGATGTCGCGGGCGTCGCGCATGCTGCGCCGCCACGGCGGCGGCGCCGGCACCGCCTCGGTCGCGGTGCCGGTGAGCGCGCGGTGGGCCGCGTCGAGCCGGCGCAGGAGCGTGAACAGGACCAGCATCGTCGCCGGGATCCCGACCGCGACCGCGACGTAGGCGCCGAAGCTCGGGTCGAGGGACTGGTTGATCTTCGACGCCACCCACAGCCACCCGAGCGGAACCGCGAGCCACAGGGTCAGGCTGCCGACGACCATGACCACGATCAGGGCGAGGGCGACCAGCCCTCTTCCGCGTGGTATCGACATTCCGCTCACCTGAGGGGAGGTTAGTGACCACCACCTGCGACGCCCGATCGGGCTACCCGAGGGCGCTTCGCGGAAGCCCGCCGATGCCGATCAGGCCGGGCCCGACATGGGCTCCGAGCACGGGACCGATCTCCGACACGAACTCCGGCTCGGAGCCGAAGATCGCGCGGCACTCGGCCGCCAGGCGCGACGCCCTGTCGGGATCCTGGACGTGCTGGACGACCCAGGCGTCGGCGCCGTCGGCGTGCAGCTCGCGCCCGTACTCGACCAGCCTCTCGAACGCCCGCTTGCGGGTCCGCACCCGCTCGACCGGCGTGATCTCCTCGTCGAGGGTGAGGATCGGCTTGATCTTCAGCGTCGAGCCCAGCAGGGCGCGAGCGGCACCGATGCGACCGCCGCGCCGCAGGTACTCGAGCGTCTCGACCGCGAACCACATCCGCAGCGTCTGGCGGGTCGCCTCGGCGCGCTCCACGACCGCCGCGGCGTCCGCTCCCGAGGCGGCCGCGCGCGCCGCCGCGATCGCCACCAGCCCCATCCCTCCGGCGCCGGTGCGGCTGTCGTAGACGCGGATCCGCTCGCCGCCGCCGTTCTCGTCGATCAGCCGCTGGCGCGCCTGCATCGCGGCCTCGTAGGTCCCGGAGATCCCGGCCGAGATGTGGATCGAGACGATCTCGCGCTGCGCCGCGAGCAGCGGTCGGTACGCGGACACGAAGTCGCCGACCGACGGCTGCGACGTGGTCGCACCCTCGTCGCTGGCGCGGAGCCGGTCGTAGAATCCGGCGTAGTCGGTGATCTCGGCCTCGGCCTCCTGGTGGCCCTCGAGGGTGACGTACAGGCTGACGACGGTGATGCCCAGGCCGTCGATCACCTCCGCCGGGAGGTAGGTCGTCGTGTCGCAGACGATCGCGGTGCCGGCGGATCCCGCTTCCACGCCGGGTTCTTATCACCCCGGCCGCGGGCGATGCCGGACTACCATCCGCCTCGATGGGGAAGACGCTGGTCACCGGGGGCACGGGCTTCGTCGGATCACACCTTGTCCGGGCGCTCGCGAAGCGGGGGGACGACCTGCGCCTCCTCGTCCGCCGCACCTCGCGGCTCGAGAGCCTGAAGGGGATCGACCTCGAGCCCGCGATCGGCGACGTAGTCGACCGCGAGTCGGTGCGGCAGGCGATGGAGGGGGTGGACCGCGTCTTCCACGTCGCCGGGATCACCTCGATGCGCCCCACGGACCGGGAGCGCGTGTTCGAGGTCAACGTCGGGGGCACGCGAAACGTGCTCGAGGAGGCACGCAGCGCGGGGATTCAGCGCGTCGTGCACACGTCCTCGGTCGGCGCGATCGGCCCCGCGAAGCCGAACGAGTCCGCGGACGAGACGCAGCCATTCACCGGCGGGCGGCTCGGGATCTCGTACATCAACTCGAAGCACGAAGCCGAGCAGGAGGCGATGCGCTGCGCGGAGCGGGGGCTGGACGTCGTGACGGTCAACCCGTCGTTCGTGCTCGGCCCCGACGATCCCGACCCCTACGGCACCTCGAACCAGCTGGTGCGGCGGTTCCTGCTGCGCGAGATCCCGGTGTACGTGGGTGGCGCGCTGAACATCGTCGATGTGCGCGACGTCGCCGCGGGACACGTGCTCGCGGACGAGAAGGGCAAGACCCGCGAGCGGTACATCCTCGGAGGACGCAACTTCACCCTCGGACGGCTGTTCGCGGACCTGTCCCGGATCTCGGGCGTGCCCGCGCCGCAGCTGCGGCTGCCTGGCGCGGTGGCCGTCGCGGGAATCGAGGCGCTGTCGCACACGCCACTTCGGATCCCGACCTCGTCCGACGAGGTCCGCTCGGGGCTGGAGTGGTGGACGTACCGCAGCGACAAGGCGCAGCGCGAGCTCGGCTTCCGGCCGCGCCCGCACGAGGAGACGCTCGAGGACACGGTCCGGTGGCAGATGGACCAGCTCGGCGACCGCGTGGGGCGGACCCACCTCGCGATGCTGCCGCTCGAGGTCGCGGGTCGCGCGCTGCGGATCGGCGGCCGGATCCTGGGCCGGTGAGCGGCGCGGACACGCACACCGTCGTCCTGTATCGGTGCCCCACGCCGACCAACGTGCTGTGCCCGTGCGGCGCCGTCGAGAGGCGCCTGCGCAGGCTCGGGATCGAGCACCGAACCGAGCGCGTCCCGTACCGGAAGGCCGACCGCGCCGTGATCGTCGAGCTGACGCGCCAGGATCGGGTGCCGGTGCTGGTAGACGGCGACGAGGTGATTCACGACTCGAAGCGAATACTCGAGTACCTCGACTATGCCTGCGGAGAGGGCCGAGACGCCTGGCGGGCGCGGTCGGGGGGGAGTCCCTGACTACCTCTACAATAGTCGGCGATGACTGAGACGAAGGAAGCGATCACGCTCACCGACAAGGCGACCGAGAAGGTCAACGAGCTTCTCGCCGCTCAGGAGGACGCCTCCGAGCAGGCGCTGCGCGTCGCCGTGCGGGGCGGTGGCTGCTCCGGCTTCCAGTACGCGCTCGCGTTCGACAAGCCGCGCGAGGACGACCACGTCTTCGAGCACGACGGCGTCTCGGTGATCGTCGACAAGGTCAGCATGCAGTTCGTCTTCGGCTCCGAAGTCGACTACGTCGAAGGCCTCCAGGGCGCCGGCTTCGCGGTCAACAACCCGAATGTCGTCGCGGCCTGCGGCTGCGGCTCCTCGTTCCAGGTCCGCGAGGACGCCGCCGAGCAGACGACGAGCGTCTAGCTCCGAGCCGCGCTACTCGATCTGCAGCGGCGGGCTCTGGCCGGGTGTGGGCTGGCCGTTGGGGCTCGGCGGGGCGGCGTCCTCGGGCTGCTCGACCTCGAGCAGCTCCGCGAGCTCGCCCGACGCGTACATCTCGTCGACGATGTCGGCGCCTCCGACGAGTTCGCCCTTGACGTAGAGCTGCGGGAAGGTCCGCCAGTCGGAGATCTCGCCCGTCGCCTCGCGCAAGGGCTCGAGCGCGGGGAGGACGTCGATGGCGCCGTACTCGACGCCGAGCGAGTCGAGCGTCTGAACGACCCGCATCGAGAACCCGCACCGGGGCGCCTCGGGCGTTCCCTTCATGAACAGCAGCACGGGGTGGTCGCGGATCAGCTCCTCGACCTTGTCGCGTAGCGCTGGATCTGCCATCGGCTCAGTCCTCCTCGGGCGGGCTTTGCGCGTCGATCTCAGAGGTTACGGCCTCGCTCCCCTCGGCCCCTGTGTGGGCGTCGCCGCCGCCCGAGGCGCCCTCGGCGTCCATCGCCTCCGTCTTCACCGACAGGGCGTGGATCGAGCCGTCGTCCATCCGCTCCTGGACGGCGGCCTTGACGATGCGGTGCTGCTCGACACGGCCAAGGCCGGCGAACTGGGGCGCCCGCACGACGACGCTCAGGTGGTCCCCCTGGCCGGTGTCGTCGCTGACCTCGACCTCGGCGCCGGGGAGCTTCGTCAGGATCAGCTCGCGGACCTCGTCCAGCTCGATCGCCACGAGGCCGATTCTATGCGCGCGTCAACCCGCGACCGGATCGCGCTCGCGGGAGGCGACCTCGACCATCTCGTCGATGCGGCAGAACTTGACCCGTGGGCGGCCGTAGGGCTTGCCGCGCTCGACCTCGGCGCGGTCGATCGCCTCCCAGCCGTGGTAGGTGACGTGGTCGGGCCTGCGCTCGCGCAGCAGCGCGTCGATCGCCTCCGGGTCCGGCTGCGACGGCTCCGGGACGTTCGCGGCCTCGAGGTCCTCGAACAGCCGCCCGACCGTGTCCTGGGCGTCCTTCTTGTTCGTCCCGATCACGCCCGACGGGCCGCGCTTGATCCACCCGACCACGTACTGGCCAGGCAGGTGCCCGCCGGCCTCGCGGTCGATCACGCGCCCGCCCTCGTTCGGGATCACGCCGCGGCGATCGTCGAACGGGATCCCGTCGATCGCGATTCCCTTGTAGCCGATCGAGCGCAGCACCAGCCCGGCCTCGATCGTCTCGCGCTCGCCGGTGTCGCGGGGGCGGATCGCGCCGGTCTCGTCGCGGTACAGCTCGTTGCGCCCGACGACGACACGCTCGACGCGCCCGTCCCCCTGGATCTCGACCGGGGAGGCGAGGAAGCGCAGCACGATCCGCTTCGGCTTGCCCTGCGGCTGCTTGTTCGCGAACTCGGTCAGGATCTCGAAGTTCTTGCGCGCCGTGATGTCGGCCTCGGACTCGAGGAAGGAGCGGCTGAGGTCGTCGAGCTCGAGCTGCGCGGGGTCGACGTGGATGTCGGCGTCCGCCATTTCGCCGAGCTCGCGCAGCTCGGGGTTCGTGAACGCCGCCTGGACGGGGCCGCGACGGCCGAGGACGACGATCTCCTTCACCCGGCAGTCGCCGAGGCCCTCGATCGCGTGGTCCGCGGTGTCGGTCGGCGTCAGCTCGTCGCGGGTCAGCGCGAGCATCCGCGTCACGTCGGCGGCGACGTTGCCGTTGCCGATCACGACTGCGCGCTCGCACGAGAGGTCGAACTCGAGGTCGGCGTAGTCGGGGTGGGCGTTGTACCAGCCGACGAACGCGGTCGCGGGTCCGCTGCCCTCGAGGTCCTCGCCGAGGATCCCGAGGTGGCGGTCGGTCTCGGCGCCGTACGCGTAGATCACCGCGTGGTAGCGCTCCGCGAGCTCGGCGGGCGACACGTCGCGGCCGAGCTGCACGTTGCCGAAGAACCGGAATCCGTCGCGCGCCGCGGTCTTCTCGTACACGCGGATCACCGACTTGATCTTCGGGTGGTCGGGCGCGACCCCGCCGCGCACGAGCCCGAACGGCGTCGGCAGGCGGTCGAACATGTCGACCTCGGCGGTTACGCCCTCGCGCTTCAGCACGTGCTCGGCGGCGTAGAAGCCGGCCGGTCCCGAGCCGACGATCGCGACCCGGAGCGGGCTGCTCGATGTTCCGATCTCAGGCATTCACGACCACCCGCCCGCGGCGGAGTCGGAGACGAGTACGCGCGCGGAAATGATTCACGCGATCACGGGTTCGCTGCGGGCGGTCGCGGTGCCGTCGAGCGCGTCGAGCGCCCGCGGTAGCGACATCGCGACGCAGGTGAAGATCGGCCTGTCGCGCAGGGTGTAGGCGCTCGACTCCGACGAGCGCAGCTCCTGGACGAGGTCGAGGAACTCGCCCGGGTCGTCGGCCTCGAACGAGACGACGAACTCCTGGTCGTCGAGGCCGAACGAGTACGCGGTATTGATCGTGATCTCGGGGTAGCGGCGCCCGACGTCGATGTGCTCGCTCATGATCCGCTGGCGCTCGTCGGCGGGCAGCCGGTACCACTCCCGCTTCTTCCAGAACGGGTACACGAACAGGTACTTGCGCTCGGAGACGCAGATCTCGGTCCGCGCCTCGGCCTCGGAGTAGGGCGAGCGCTTGGTCATCGCCAGGTACGAGTGCGGGATCGTCGACCACCGCGCCAGCCCGCTCTGCGCGAGCACGACGTGGAAGGAGTGGATGTCCTCCACCGTCGGGCTCTGGGCGAGGAGCAGCAGGTCGGTGTCGCCGCGCGTCCCGACCGTCGAGTAGGCGCGCAGCGAGCGCTCGAGCGCGAAGTCCTCGCAGGCGGCTCTGAACTCGCGTTTATCCTGCGCGCGCTGCTCCGCGTCCCTGCGCTGCCACGCAGGGTCGGTCTTGAAGAAGGTGAACTTGGCGAAGGTCCGGTCGGCCACCAGGTGCGAGCCCTTGGACAGGAAAGCCGCCTCTGCGGGGCGGCGCCGACCCGATTATAGGTGCGCGGCGGCGCTCGTCGTGGCGGCCGTGACCGCCGTCGCTGCACTCGCATCCGCCCCCGCCGCGGGCGCCAAGCAGGCTGTCGAGTCGACCCGTATCACGCTCGCTTTCGTCCCCGCGGGCACCGAGCCGAGCGAGCTGGCGGGCGTCGACGGGGTGGCGGTGGGGCTGATGAGCGCCGGGCTCGGGGCCAACGTGCCGCCCGACCAGACCTACCTCGACATCG
>DATAFB010000162.1:0-1686 GCA_036257695.1 Solirubrobacterales bacterium
CGGTCCTCGCCGGCGATCACGACGACGTCGGCGCCGTCGGCCAGCGCGCTCGACCCGGAGTCGATCAGGTCGACCTGGTCGATGCCGAGGTCGCTGGCGACGGCTCTGGCCTCCTCCTCGTGGCCGCGCTCGAACAGGACCATCGACTCGTCGGCGGGGACGTCGCTGTTCGTGACCACCCCGAGGGCGTATCCGCTCGTGTCGACGTCGTCGCCGACCTTCGCGGCGAGCCCGGGGACCGCGGTCCCGTTGAGGACCGCGACGTCGACGTCGGCCTTGACCACGCCCGCCTCCTCGACGGTCGGCCCAGGTGCCTCGCCGACCTCGTCCCCGCCGCCCGCGAACTGGAGGGCTATCAGCGCGACGGCCAGGCCGAGCGCGAACACGCCGCCGACGATCCACATCAGCTGCCTGGTGTTGGGCCCGCGGCTCACCCACCGGCGCCACGCCGGCTGGCTCACCGCCTCGCGCTCCGCGGTGATCCGCGTCGTCGCCGACCGGTCCGCCGCGACGCGCGCCGCTGGGCTCTGGGACATCGCGGCGGCGTCGCGCGCCGCCGCCCGGACCTCGGCGCGGGTTGTCTCGGCGGCTCCCGTCGCCCGCGCCACCGCCGCCTGCTGGGCGACCCGGGCGGTCGCGATAGCCGCCTCGACGGCGCTCTCGGCGGCCTCCGGCTCGCGCTCCGACCACACGCGCAGGCGGCGGATGTCCCGCGCCTGGGACAGGAACAGCGGCAGGAAGATCGCCAGGCCGACCAACGACGCGCCGCCCACGTACACCCCGACCTGTTGCACGACGTCCATCGCTCGCGACCTCGTCGGGCTGCGCCTAGAGCTCCGAGTCCTCGGACCCGATCACGACCGCGACCGGCGCGTCCTTGGCCAGCGGCTTGATGTCGGAGCTCATCTTCAGCAGGTCGGTCTTGCCGAGCGTCTTTCGCAGGTCGGACGCGACCCGGTCGGCGGACGGCTGCGCGTCCTTGGGCGTATACATGATCACGCTGTCGACGAAGCTCGAGCCCGCGTCGCCGATCGGCCCCTGCTTGTAGCCATCCTTTTTCAGCTTCTTCGCGACCGCCTGCGCGAGCCCGGGGACGCCGGGGGCCCCGCCGACCCCGGTGCCGTTGAGGACGGCGACCTCGATGTCACCGGGCCGCACCCCCTTGCGCCCGCCCTCGGCGGCCCCGTCGTCGTCGCCGACGAGGCCGAAGCCGCCGGTCACGAGTGCGACCGCGATCAGCGCCACCGCGGCGGCGGCCGCGGCGAGATAGGGCAACGGGGGAAGGCGCCGGGCCGCCCCCTCCGGCGGCCGCAGCCTCGCGAGCACCCGCTCGCGGAGCGGCGCCTCGGATGCGCCCTGCTCCTCGGGCTCGATCCCCGCCTCGCGAGCCGCGGCTGCTGCGGCCTCGTCGGCCGCCTCGGCGGCGCGTTCGGGCGCGCGGCCGGCCCACTCCCGCAGCCGGCGCACGTCGCGCGCCTGCTGGAAGTACAGCAGCACCAACACGGCGAGCCCGACGAATGCAACGAGGCCGAGGATCGCCCCGATCTGCTCGATCAGATCCATGAGCGCGGCATCTTAGGTGTACGCGGTCAGGCGGTCGTCGCCTCGCGCTGCTCGGCTACGAGGGTCACGACCCGGTCGGCGAGCCCGGTCTCGTCGCCCGTAGCCACCAGCCGCTCGAGGTCG
>DATAFB010000169.1:0-6197 GCA_036257695.1 Solirubrobacterales bacterium
CGCTCCATCCCCACCGCCAGCCGCGCCTGCGACTCCGGGTCCTCGTCCAGGCACGACACCTCGTGGCCGTCCTTGAGCATTGCCCGCGCCAGCGACGAGCCGACGCGCCCCGCGCCGACGATGAGGATGAACATGGCCGGATCTTAGTCCTCGGCGGGAGCCGGCTCGGCCTCGGGCGGCGCCGTGAGCAGCACGCGGCAAGGCGCCTTGCGCAGCACGTACTCGGTCACCTCGCCGATCTCCGGCGGGCGCGCGGCGCCCACCCCGCCGAGGATCGCGCCACCCCGAACCCGCGTCGGCGGCTCTCCCCCCATCACGATCGCCTCCACCCCACGCTGGCGCGCCAACGCGACGATTCCCGCACCCGCGCTTCGCGCCCGCACCATCTCGGTCGCGACCTCGACCGACTCGTACTCCTCCCCCACCTCGCGCGCCCGCTCCAACGCCGTCTCCGCCCGCTCCAGCTCCTCCGTCGGCGGGGGCGCTGTCAGCGGCACTGTCAGCGGCAGCTCGATCACGTACACCACGTCGAGCCGCGGCCCGAGCCCGTCGCCCGACTCGGGCTCCTCCGCCGCCGCCAGCCGCCCCGCCGTCCCGACGATGTCATCGTCCAGCTTCGTCCCGAACACGGGCACGAGGATGCTCGCGTACTCGACGTCCGGCTCCTCCTTGACCAGCGCCTCGGGCGGAACCGTCACCCGCCTGGTCAGCGACGTGCGCTCGAACACCCGCCGGTAGATCACGTAGCCGACCAGCCCGAGCACCATCCACCCGCCTCCCAGGTACAGCGCGCCGCCGTGGAACACCACCACGCTCACCCACGCCATGATCGTGATCACCGCCGCGACGATCGCCGGCAGCGGCAGGCGACTGCCGCCCACGGTCACGTCGAGCGGGACCCGGTACGGCCGCTCGCGGTCGGGATCGGTGACCCGCAACCGGATCACAGCGAGGTGGGCGATCGAGATCGCGAGCAGGGCGCCGAACGCATACACCCCGGCCAGGAACTCGATGTCCCCCGGCACCACGAGCCCGAACGTCAGCACCGACGCGATCGCGATCGCCACGTGCGGGGTCGCGTGCCGGCGTCCCAGCTTGCCGAGCCAGCGCGGGATCTGGCGGTTGGTCGCCAGCGAGTAGGTGTGCCGCGACAGCCCCAGCATCGTGGTGCTGGCCGCCCACAGCAGCACCACCGGCGCGACGGCGACCACCGCCCACTGCATCACGTCCGCGAGCCACGCCGGCTCGTAGCTCTGGACCACCCCGAGGATCGGGTCGTCGATGAACGGGCCCGCGAGCTCCGTCTCCGGCCCCTGCGGGGTCGCCACGACGGGAACCGCCATCAGCGCCACCGCCGCCATCGCGGCGTAGGTCAGCGGCACGAGGATCGCCCCCGCCGTCAGCGCCCGCTTCAGGTCGGCCGGCTCGAAGTCGAGGTCGGGCGCCAGGTCCGAGGCCGCCTCGATCCCCGCGAACGCGACCGTCGCCAGCACCGCCGCGTAGACGACGTCCTCTAGCGAGGGCGAGGTAAACGGGTCGAGCTCAGCGGTCAGCAGCTCGGGTTCGAAGACGACCGCGACGCCGACCAGGATCACCGCCGCCTGAATCGCCACGTCGGCGAGCGCGAGCACGCTGAGCAGGCGCTGCCGGTGGCGCCCGGTCACCCCGAGCACGTTGAGCGCCGCGACGACGACGATCACGACCCCGGCCGCGATCAGCTCTCCCGCCGGCTCCGTGAAACCGTCCCAGACCGGGCCCAGGTAGTGGGGCACCGTGATCGCCGCCAGCGCGATCACGATCATGTAGTCGATCAGGATCGCCCACCCCGCCGTGAAGCTGACGAGCTCGTTGAACGCGTAGCGCGCCATCGTCGTCGAGCCCCCACGCTCGAGGAACATCGCGCTCCCCTCCGTGTAGGTGAAGGTCGTGAGCACGAACAGGACCCCGGCCGCGAGGAAGATCAGCGGCGTCAGGCCCAGCCCGCGGTCGGCGACGACGCCGATCGCGAAGTAGAGCGAGAACCCGACCGCCGAGTAGGCGGCCGCGAACAGGAGCGGGACGCCCAGCAGGCGCCTGATCAACGCCGTGTCCTGACGGCCAGGTACAGCCTCGTCGCGCCGATCCCGACGAACAGCACCCCGAGCAGGACCCCGGCCGACGCCGGGCCGCCGCCGGCTCCGAGCGTGACGGCGAGGATCACGATGCCGAACCCGATGATCACCACCGAGAAGCCGAGGGTGAGGTTCCGATACAACCGCTCCGGCGCGGACATCGCGCCGATTCTAGGCGCGAGTCAGGCTCGACCCACGGGCACCGTGGTCGGCGGCCCGCCGTCGCGCGCGGTCTCCGGCTGCGCGACCACGATAACCCGGCATGGGCGCTCGCTCAGCACCGCCTGCAGGGTGCGCCCGTACAGGGGCGCCCCGTCGCGGTAGGAGAGCTGCACGACCACGGCGGCGGCCTTGATCAGCCGCGCCTCCTCGGCGATGAAGTGCCCGGCCTGCCCGGGGCGCACGCGCTCCACGTGGCCGGTGACCCGCATCCCGCAGATCAGCTTCGCGCGCTCGATCTTCGCCTGCGCGTAGCTCTCCTCCTCCTCGAGCGGCGCGTCGAGCGGCAGGTGGGTGGGGACATCGATCAGCGACAGCACGTGGATTCCGCGTCGCCGCTTCGCCGCCAGCCGGTCCGCCGTCGCGACCATCTCCTCTGAGAACGGATCCTCCTCGAACGCGACCAGGATGCTCTCGTACTCGACCTCCTGGACGCCGAGCGGCTCCGGCATCAGCACCTTGACGGTCTCCGTCAGCGGCAGCCTCTGGCTGCGCCTGTAGATGACGTAGAGCGCGAGCCCGAACAGCATCCACCCGGCTCCGATCGCGAGCGTGCGGTTGTTGAGCGCCATCACCACGATCCACGCCGTGAACGTCCCCAGCCCGCCGAGCAGCGCGGTGACCGGGACCTCCTGGCCGCGCAGGGTGAAGTTCAGCGGCGGGCGCCATCCGCGCTCCCGATCGGGATAGCGCCAGCGCAGCTTGACCACGGAGACGTGGGCGATCGTGAACGACAGCATCGCCCCGAACGAGTACATCGTCGCCAGCAGCTCGGTCTCGCCCGGGATCAGCGCGATCGCGGCGACCGTCGAGAACGCGAGGATCGCGATGTACGGCGTCCGGAAGCGGGGATGCACCTGGCGCAGGCTCTCGGGGAGCTGGCGGTGCTGGCCCATCGAGTAGGTGAGCCGCGATACGCCGATCAAGCCGGCGTTCGTCGCTATCAGGAGGATCACCGCGGCGAGGATCCCGACGTAGAACCGCATCACCTCGGTCAGCCCCGCGCTCAGCCCGAGGTTCTCGACGATCCCGAGGACCGGATCGTCGGCGAACGTCGTCCCGAGCTCGGTCGTGTAGTTGCCGGCGGCGTCCGGGGTCACCGGCATCGCCGACAGCGCTATCAGCGGCAGCAGCGCATACAGGCCGAGGACCGCGAGCACCGTCAGTCCCGTCGCCCGCGGGATCGTCCGCTCCGCGTCGCGCGTCTCCTCGGCCATGTTCGAGATCGTCTCGATCCCGGTGTAGGCGATCATCCCGACGGCGATCCCGAGCGCGAAGTCGCCCCAGGTCGGGGCGACGCCGAGCTCGACGTTGCCGACCAGGGTGTCGACGTTGAGCACAAGCGCGATCCCGATCCCCACGAGCACGATCTGGGTCGCGAGGTCGGCGCCGGCGAGCACGAGGTTGAGGCGCGACGATTCCTGGGTCCCCTTCACGTTCAGCGCCGCGAGCAGCGCGATCAGGACGACCCCGGCGATCACGTCCCCCGGGCCGTGCCCGAGCGGCTCCCAGAAGACCGACAGGTAGTGGGGCACGAAGAAGGCCGAGATCGCGACCGTGATGATGTAGTTGAGCATCTGGCCCCACGCGGCGAAGAAGCTGACGAGCTCGTCGAACGCGTGCCGGGCGAAGCTCGACGACCCGCCGGCCTCCGGGTACATCACCGTCGCCTCGGCGTAGGTCGCGGCGGTGAACATGAAGATCAGGCCGGCGACGATGAACGCGATCGGCGTCAGCCCGAGCGCGAACGCCGCGGTGACGCCGAGCGCGTAGTAGATCGACGAGCCGACGTTCCCGTACGCGGCCGAGAACAACGCCCCGACGCCGTAGACACGGCGCAGCGACTCTTCTCTCGGGTGCCTCTCAGCCATCGCGGTGCATGCCTAGGGCGAATATAGGCTCACGCCGCGACGGGCATGGGGCGGCGGCGGCTGAACCGTTTGCTACAACGAGACGATGGGAATGATCAGCAGCGCGACGATGTTGGCGACCTTGATCATCGGGTTGATCGCCGGGCCGGCCGTGTCCTTGTAGGGGTCGCCGACCGTATCGCCGGTGACCCCGGCGGCGTGGGCCTCCGACCCCTTGCCGCCGAAGGCACCGTCCTCGATCAGCTTCTTGGCGTTGTCCCACGCACCGCCGCCGGCGGTCATCGAGATTGCCGCGAACAGGCCGACCACGATCACCCCGATCAGCAGGCCGCCCAGCGCCTTGGCGCTGATCAACCCGACGATCAGCGGGACGACGATCGGGATCAGCGACGGGGCGATCATCTCCTTCTGCGCCGCGGCGGTCACGATCCGGACCGTGTGCCCGTATTCGGGCTTCTCGGTCCCCTCCATAATCCCCGGGCGCTCGCGGAACTGGCGCCGCACCTCCTCGACCACCTGGCCTCCGGCGCGGCCGACCGCCTCGATCGCGAGTGCCGCGAACAGGTAGACCATGATCCCGCCGATCAGCAGCCCGATGAGGACCGCCGGGTCGGCGATGCTGAACGACAGCGCCTCACCGCCCTTCTCCTCGGCGAGCTCGATCTCGAACGCGTTGAAAAGCACCAGCGCCGCGAGCGCCGCGGAGCCGATCGCGTACCCCTTCGTAACCGCCTTGGTCGTGTTCCCGACGGCGTCGAGCGGGTCGGTGACGTTGCGCACGTCCTCGGGAAGGTCCGCCATCTCCGCGATCCCGCCCGCATTGTCGGTGATCGGCCCGAACGCGTCGAGGGCGACGATCAGCCCGGTGAGCGAAAGCTGCGCCATCACCGCGACGCCGATCCCGTAGATCCCCGCGAGCTCGTTTGCGCCGAGGATCGCGAGCGCGATCAGCAGCACCGGCGCGGCCGTCGACTGGAAGCCCTGCGCGAGGCCCTGGATGATGTTCGTCGCGTGGCCGGTGACCGACGCCCTGCTGATCGTCTTCACCGGCCGGAAGCGGGTCGAGGTGTAGTAGTCGGTGATGATGAACAGGCCGGCCGTCACCCCGACACCGATCAGACCGCACAGCCACAGGTCGGTGACGCTGGTGACGTCCGAGGACGCCTCGGCGACCCCGAGCCGCAGCGGCTCGTCCATCAGCCACTCGGTGATCGGGTAGAACGCCGCCGCCGACAGCACGGCGGACACGATCAGGCCCTGGTACAGCGCGCGCTCGACGTTGCCCGACCTCGAGCGCACCGACAGCGCCCCGATGATCGAGGCGATGATCGCGACCGCGCCGATCACCAGCGGGTACAGCGCCACCTCGCGCGCGAAGTCGGCGCTGAACGTCAGCACGCCGAGCAGCATCACCGCGACCGCGGTCACGGCGTAGGTCTCGAACAGGTCGGCCGCCATGCCGGCGCAGTCGCCGACGTTGTCGCCAACGTTGTCGGCGATCACCGCCGGGTTGCGGGGGTCGTCCTCGGGGATCCCGGCCTCGACCTTCCCGACCAGGTCGGCGCCGACGTCGGCGGCCTTGGTGAAGATCCCGCCGCCGAGCCGCGCGAAGACCGAGATCAGCGACCCGCCGAAGCCGAGCCCGATGAGTGCGTCGATCGCCTCCTTGTCGGACTCGTCCGCGAGCAGCAGGATCCCGAAGTACCCCGCGACGCCCAGCAGCGCCAGCCCTACGACGAGCAGACCGGTCACCGAGCCGCCCTTGAACGCGACGTCGAGCGCCGGCGGCACGCCGCCGCGGGCCGCCTCGGCGACGCGGGCGTTCGCCCGCACAGACAGGTTCATCCCGATGAAGCCCGCCGCGCCCGAGAACGCGCCGCCGATCACGAACCCGATCGCGGTCGTGACGTTGTGGAGGATCGCGAGCAGGACCGCGAGGATCACCGCGACGATGGCGATAATCGTGTACTGGCGGGTCAGGTATGCCTTCGCGCCC
>DATAFB010000171.1:0-1840 GCA_036257695.1 Solirubrobacterales bacterium
GGCGCTCGAGCAGGCGATCGCGCGCTACAACGACGCCTGGAACGCGCACGACCTCGACGCGATCATGGCCATGCACGCGCCGGACATGGTGTTCGAGAACCACACCGCCGGCGAGTCGGCGCAGGGCGACGCCGTGCGCGAGCACATCGGGTCGATCTTCGAGACGTGGCCCGACATCCGGTTCGAGGGCCGGCGCACCTACGCTCGCGACGGGCTGGTGGTCCAGGAGTGGACGGCGACCGCCACCCACTCGAACTCGATGCGGCGCGGCGACCTCGAGGCCGAGCCGACCGGAAACCGGGTCGAGTGGCGCGGCGTCGACGTGATCCCGTTCGAGGACGGGCTCGTGAAGCGCAAGGACGTGTACTCCGACTCGGTCTCGATCCTGCGCCAGGTCGGGCTGCTGGACTAGCGAGGCCGCTAGTCTGCGACCCATGTGCCGGAACATCCGAACACTCCACAACTTCGAGCCGCCGGCGACCGAGGAAGAGGTGCGCGACGCGGCGCTTCAGTACGTGCGCAAGATCAGCGGCTACAACAAGCCGTCGCGGGCGAACACCGAGGCGTTCGAGCGCGCGGTCGACGAGGTCGCCGCCGCCTCGACCAGGCTGCTGGACGAGCTCGTCACCAAGGCGCCGCCGAAGGACCGCGAGGTCGAGGCGGCGAAGCGCAAGGCTCGCAGCGCGCAGCGGTTCGCCGCCGCCGCGTAGCCGGGGCTAGAGCTCCGGGACGTCGGCGCCGAGCGGCGTGAACGGCGTCCTGTGCACCTCCGCCCACCCCTCGGTGCGCTCCCGGAGCGCCTCGACGACCTTGCCGGTGCTCTGCCACAGCGTCCACACCAGCACGCTCGGCCCCGCCCCCGAGATCGTGGCCCCGATCGCCCCCAGCTCTGGCGCCCGCTCGACGAGCTCCATCGAACGCGGGTAGAGCGCGGCGCGGCGCGGCTGGTGGATCCGGTCCGCCAGCCCGCGCTCGATCAGGCTCAGGTCCGAGCGCTGGATCCCGAGCACGAGCAGCGACGCCGCGGCCACGTTGGAGATCGCGTCATCGAGCGGGATCTCGCTCGGGATCGCCCGGCGCGCGTCCTCGGTCAGCACCTCGTCGTCGGGGACGACCACGATCGCCTCCACCCCCTCCGGGGGATCGAGGCGCGTCGCCGCGACCGCGCCGTCCCGGCTCGAGCAGATCACGAACCCGCCGTAGAGCGCGGCCGCGACGTTGTCCGAGTGCCCCTCGAGCTCGACGGCGTGCGCGAGCAGCGCGTCGCGGTCGAGCGCGAGCTCGTATAGGTGCTCGGCGGCGAGCAGCCCCGCGACGATCGCCGCAGCGCTCGCGCCGAGCCCGGCCGCGACCGGGATGTCGCCGCGGAGCTCGAAGTGGAGCCCGTCGGCGCTGTGGAGGCGCTCGAACGCGGCCACGCACAGGTTGGAGCGATCCTCGGGCACGGGGAGCCCGCCGGCGTCGACGCCGAAGCTCCCGGTCTCGGTCACCTCGAGCTCGAGGTGGGCCGACAGCGCCGCCGCCAGCACGTCGTAGCCCGGGCCGAGGTTCGCGGACGAGGCGGGAACGCGGACGAGCCGCCGCCGCTCGGTCAAGCGCCTTCTTCGAGCAGCCGCCGCAGGCGCTCCAGCCGCTCCCCCCAGTAGCCCCTCATCCGCTCCACGGCGGCGGCGTCCGGGAGCCCCTCGTGGATCACCTGGACGACGCACTTCGCGCGTCCCTTGGGGTAGAGCTTCACCCCGACGCTCGTGCCGTCCGGCCACGCCACGCTCAGCGACTGCTCCGGCACCCCGGCGCGCACCTCGACCCGTGCGTCGTCGCCCAGCCACGCTCGCCTCAG
>DATAFB010000172.1:0-5865 GCA_036257695.1 Solirubrobacterales bacterium
GTGCCGGTTATGTGCGCCTCGACGTCCGCCATGCGGGGTCCGCGGCACAATACCCGCCCGTGCGACCGGATCCGCCAATCGTGGTCGTGGCGGCGCGAAACGAGCACGACCGGATCGGCGCCGCGCTGAGCGCTCTCGCCGGGGCGTTTCCCGGCGCGTCGGTGTGGGTGGCCGACGACGCGTCCACCGACTCGACTCCGGAGATCGCGATGTCGGTCGGCGCCCGCGTGGTCAGCCGCGGGCGGCCCCACGGCAAGGGCGCAAACGTGACCGCCGCGGCGCAGGCGGCGCTCGGCGACGAGGTCGCCGACGCGACGCCGGTGGTGCTGTGCGACGCCGACCTCGGCGCGTCGGCCGGGCGGCTGGCGCCGCTGGTCGACGCCGTGAGGCGCGGCGAGTGCGACCTCGCGGTCGCGTCGTTCGCACGCACGGTGGGCGGCGGGCTCGGGATCGCGGTCGGGTTCGCGCGCTGGGCGGTGGAGCGCCGCTGCGGGATGCGGATGACGGCCCCGCTGTCGGGGCAGCGCGCGATGCGCGCGGAGGTCCTGCGGGGCCTGCTCCCGCTCGCGCCCGGCTTCGGGCTCGAGACGGGGATGGACATCGACGCGGTGCGCGCCGGGCATCGCGTGCGAGAGATCGAGCTCGACCTCGAGCATCGCGCCACGGGCCGCACACCGGACGGGTTCGTGCACCGGGCGCGCCAGCTTCGCGACATCGTGCGCGTCTACCGTTCGCGGCGGTGAACTCCAACGCCCCGCTCTCGGACCTGCTGGTCGTCGACCTGTCGCGGGTCGTGACCGGCCCCTTCGCCGCGATGATGCTCGGCGACCTCGGCGCGCGGGTGATCAAGGTCGAGCGGCCCGAGGGCGATGACACGCGCGGCTGGGGGCCGCCCTTCGTCGGCCCCGAGGGCGAGCGCGAGTCGACCTACTACCTGAGCGTGAACCGCAACAAGGAGTCGATCGTGCTCGACCTCAAGCAGCCCGACGACCTCGCTGTGCTGGAGCGGCTCGTCGCCCGCGCCGACGTCGTCGTCGAGAACTTCCGGCCCGGCGTCCTGGAGCGGCTCGGCATCGGGCACGAGCGGATGCTGGAGCTGAACCCGCGTCTCGTGGTGCTGTCGATCACCGGCTTCGGCCACGACGGCCCCGAGGCGCAGCGGCTCGGCTACGACCAGATCGTCCAGGGCGAGGCGGGCCTGATGGGGTTCACGGGACCCCCGGGGGAGCCGAGCAAGGTCGGGGTGCCGATCGCCGACCTGCTGGCGGGGATGTTCGGCGCCTACGGCGTGCTCGCGGCGCTGCGCGAGCGCGACCGGGACGGCGGCGGCCAGGTCGTCCGCACCTCGCTGCTCGCCGGGGTGGTCGCCACCCACTCCTACCAGGGCGGCCGCTACCTGATCGGGGGCGAGGTCCCCGAGCCGGGCGGCAACCGCCACCCGAGCATCGCCCCTTACCGGACCTACGAGTCGAGCGACGGGATCATCCAGGTGGCCGTCGGCAACGAGCCGATCTGGCGCCGCTTCGCCGCGCTGCTCGAGATCGACCCCGACGACCCCCGCTTCGCCACCAACGAGGCGCGGCTGCACAACTCCGACGCGCTCGATGCCCTGATCGCCGAGCGACTGGCGGCCGACACGGCCTCGAGCTGGGTGGCGCGGTTCCACGAGCACGGGGTCCCCGCGGGCGAGGTCAAGTCCCTGGACCAGGTCTACGCCAGCCCCCAGGTCGCTTCGCAGGGACTCGTCGTGGAGACCGACCACCCCGTGCTGGGCCCGATCCGCACGCCGGGGCCGCCGCTGCGCTTCGACCGCAGCGCCTCCCCGGAGCACCGCCCGCCGCCGCGCCTGGGTGAGCACTCGGACGCGATCCGGCGGTGGCTAGATGAGTGATCCCACGACGTCATCCGCCTGGATGGCGCGCGTGGCACGTCGCATCTCGGCGTCCTCGGTCGCTCGCGTGCCTTCTGGCACGCTTCGCTCCCTGCGTCCTTGATCTGCTCGGCCACGCGCGCCCCCAGGCGAACGAGGCCGTGGGATCACCCATCACGACGATCCGGATCGGTAGCTATCGGATAGCGTCACCTAGATGACCGATTCCCAATCCACGCACCCACGGGTGACGGCGCATGCCGTCGCTGGATCGCCACCCGTGCCCTCGCCAATAGCGCACGGCTATTGGCTTCGGGACACGCGCGTCGCCCAGCTCGGCCTGCGCCGCCCCCGCGGGCACGTCGATGGGGAATCGATCATCTAGCGCGTGATCCTCGCCATCGACCAGGGGACGACCGGGACGAGCTGCCTCGTCTTCGATCGCGACGGCGCCGTGCGCGGTCGCGGGTACAGCGAGTTCGAGCAGCACTTCCCGCGGCCCGGCTGGGTCGAGCACGACGCCGCGGAGATCTGGGCGGTGACGCGCCGGGTCGCCATGCAGGCGCTCGCCGACGCGGGGATCACCGCCGGGGAGCTGGCCGGGATCGGGATCACGAACCAGCGCGAGACAGTCGTCGCGTGGGACCCGGACAGCGGCGAGCCGGTGCACCGAGCGCTCGTGTGGCAGGACCGCCGCACCGCGGAGCGCTGCGACGAGCTCAAGGGGGCCGGGCACGAGGCGCTGGTCCGGGAGCGGACCGGGCTCGTCATCGACCCCTACTTCTCGGGCACGAAGGTCGAGTGGCTGCTGCGCAACGCGGACGGGATCGACGGGGCCGTCTTCGGGACGATCGACTCGTGGCTGGTGTTCAAGCTCACGGGCCGCCACGTCACCGACTTCTCGAACGCCTCGCGCACGATGCTGTTCGACATCCGGCGCCTGCGCTGGGACCCCGACCTGTGCGACCTGCTCGGCGTCGACCCGGCGACGCTCCCCGAGCCGGTCCCGTCCGCGCGCACCTACGGGACCACGAGCGAGCTCGGCGGCGAGGTGCCGGTGGCGGGGATCGCCGGCGACCAGCAGGCGGCGCTGTTCGGGCAGGCGTGCCACCACGCGGGGCAGGGCAAGAACACGTACGGGACTGGCAGCTTCGTGCTCCAGAACACGGGCCCCGAGGCGCGCGACCCCGGCGAGGGGCTGCTTGCGACCGTCGCCTGGGGGCTCGCGGACGAGACCGACTACGCGCTCGAGGCGTCGGTGTTCGTGACCGGCGCCGCCGTGCAGTGGCTTCGCGACGGGCTCGGGATCATCGCCGCCGCCGACGAGACCGAGGCGCTTGCGGGGTCGATCGAGGGCAACGACGGCGTCTACTTCGTCCCCGCGCTGACCGGGCTCGGCTCTCCGCACTGGGACCCGTACGCGCGCGGTGCGATCGTCGGACTCACGCGCGGGACCACCCGCGCCCACCTCGCACGGGCGGCGCTCGAGGCGATCGCCTACCAGACCGTCGACGCCGTCCGCGCCCAGGAGGCGGCCTCGGGCGAGAGGCTGGAGGAGCTGAAGGCCGACGGGGGCGCGACGGTGAACCGGTGGCTGATGCAGTTCCAGGCCGACGTCCTCGGCGTTCCGGTGGTCGTTCCCGAGATCTCGGAGACGACGGCGCTTGGCGCCGCCTACCTCGCGGGGATCGCGACCGGCACGTGGGAGCTCGACGAGGTCGCGGCGATGTGGCGCGAGGGCGCCCGCTACGAGCCGCGCATGGGCGCCGACGAGCGCGACGCCCTGCTCGCCGACTGGCACCGGGCGCTGGAGCGCTCCAAGGGCTGGGCGGGCACGTCACAATGATCGCGGTCGGATGAGGTTCAGCCTCTTCTACGAGCACCAGCTGCCGCGCCCGTGGACCGAGGATTCCGAGCGCAAGCTGCTCGAGGACGCGCTGGAGCAGATCGTGGTCGCCGAGCGCGCCGGGTTCGACTGCGTGTGGGAGGTCGAGCATCACTTCCTCGAGGAGTACTCGCACTCGTCCGCCCCCGAGGTCTTCCTCGCCGCGGCCAGCCAGCGCACGGAGCGGATCCGCCTCGGGCACGGGATCGTCCAGCTGCCGCCGGGAGTCAACCACCCAGCGCGGGTCGCGGAGCGGATCGCGACGCTCGACCTCGTGTCCGGCGGCCGGGTCGAGTTCGGGAGCGGGGAGGGGAGCTCCGGGGGCGAGCTCGGCGGCTTCCTCGTCGACCGCGCGCGCAAGCACGAGCAGTGGGAGGACGCGCTCGACGCGATCACGCGGATGTTCGTCGAGGAGCCGTTCGCCGGCTGGGAGAGCGAGTTCGTCCGCATGCCGCCGCGCAACGTGGTCCCGAAGCCGCTCCAGAAGCCGCACCCGCCGCTGTGGGTCGCGTGCAGCCGCCGCGAGACGATCCACCTCGCCGCGCGCAAGGGGATCGGCGCGCTTGCGTTCTCGTTCGTCGAGCCCGAGGACGCCGCCAAGTGGGTGGACGAGTACTACGAGCTGATCGCCTCGGAGGAGTGCGTCCCCGCCGGGTTCGCGGTCAACCCCAGGGTCGCTGTCGTGCTGCCGATGATGTGCCACCCGGACGAGCGCGAGGCGATCGAGCGCGGGATCGACGGGGCGCACTTCTTCGGCTACTCGCTCGCCCACTACTACGGCGGCGCCCAGCACGTACCCGGCCGCACCGACGTCCACGAGGAGTTCCTCGCCCGCCGCGACGAGACCGGGTTCGCGCGCGACATCGTCACGTCGGAGGCCGCCCCGCTCGCGATCCGGCTGATGCAGGAGGGGCTCGGGTCGCTGCGCGGGGCGATCGGCACCCCCGAGCAGGTCGTCGACCTGCTGCGCCGGTACGAGGCGGCCGGCGTCGACGAGGTCGGGATGGTGCTGCAGGCCGGGGGCAACGCGCACGAGGACATCTGCGAGAGCCTTGAGCTGTTCGGACGCGAGGTCATCCCCGCGTTCGCGGCCGGGCGCGAGGAGCGCGAGGCGGAGAAGGCCGAGCGGCTGGCGCCGGCGATCGAGGCCGCCCTCGCGCGACGCGACCCGCCCCGCCACGCGCCGCCGGAGTACGTGATCGACGAGCCCGCGGAGCTCGAGCGGGCGCGGCGGGCGCGGCGGCGGGCGCTGCTCGCCCCGCGCGACCTCGCGGGCAGGGTCCGCGCCGAGCTGCGCGAGGGAGCTCGCCGGCGCGTCCAGGGTGTGCTGGCGCGGATCGTCGACGGCGCCTCCGACCGCGAGGTCGAGCGGCGGTTCGCCAGGCCGGCGGCCCAGCGGGCGCTGCTCGGCGGCATGGCGCGCGCCTTCGACCCCGAGATGGCGTTCGGGTTCGAGGGCGACATCGAGTACGAGCTCACCCGGGGCGGCGCCGACGGCGACGGCCTCGCCGGCGTCGACCGGTGGACGATCAGGGTCGGCAAGGAGCGCGCGCGGCTGATCCGCGGCAGCGGCGGCGAGCCCGCGGTGCTGCTGCGGATCCCGCTCGCCGACTTCGTCCGCATCGCGGCCGGAGGGTCGCCCGCGGGAGCGTTCCTCGAGGGCCGCGTGGAGCTCGAGGGCGACCTGTCGGTCGCGCGGCGGATGGCGGAGATGTTCGGCGGGCCGTCGCCGTACTGAGCCGCGCGTAACCACGCGACGCACAGGGGGTAGACACGCGTGGAGCCGGCGGTTGCCGGCCATTTTGACTTGCGCGCCGAGCATTGGGCCGCAGGCCCAACTGCGAGGCGACAGGCAGGTCATCCGTACTGATTCGTTCTGGCTGCGCACCCCATGACCGAGCTCAAGCCACAGGTCTACAAAGACCCGCGACCGGCGGAGCACTTCGACCGCTTCCACGCACGCGCCCGAACGCGTGAGCCGGACGCGATCTACGACGTCGCTCGGATCATCCTCACTCCGCCATGCCTCGCCTTCTACCGGACGGCGGCGATCGGGTCGGCGAACGTCCCGGCCACGGGTCCCGTGATCCTGGCCCCGAACCACTTCAGC
>DATAFB010000006.1:0-3630 GCA_036257695.1 Solirubrobacterales bacterium
CTGTTCGGCGGGCCGCTGCTGCTCGCGATCATGCTCTCGCGCCGCCCCCGCGTGCCGACCGTCGTCACCGTGCTGATCCTCGCCACGGCCGCCTTCTGGCAGTTCCTCGCCCCGGTTCGCGATCTCGCGCAGAGCGCCGGCGACGCCTCGACCAAAGCCGCGTACTACAACGGGCTCGAGGACTGGCTGCGCGCGAACGGTGGCAAGCACGCCCGGATCGAGGTCCCGACGACGCTGAACACGTGGGAGGCGGCTTACCTCGCGCCCGAGTTCCAGCTCGCGCGCGGATGGCTGGGCCAGCTCGACCGCGCGCGCAACGGCGTCTTCTACGACGACCGCCTCACCCACGGGCGCTATCGCGGGTGGCTGCGGCACAACGGGGTCCGCTATGTGGCGCTGCCGGACGCCCCGCTGCAGCCGGCCGCGCGGCGGGAGCGAAGACTGATCCACGACGAGCCCGCGTACCTGGAGCCGCGGTGGTCGTCCGCGCACTGGCGCGTGTACGAGGTCGCCGACCCGCTGCCGCTCGTGCGCAGCGAGTACGGGCACGCGAGGCTGCTGGCGCTGAGCCCGGACTCGTTCACGCTGCGCGTCGACCGACCCGGGACCTTCACCGTGCTGGCCCGCCCGTCGCCGTTCTGGGAGCTGGACGGTGGGGATGGCTGCGTCGGGCGCGACGGACGCTGGACGAGCGTCACGGTGCACCGGCCGGGCCGGGTGAAGGCCGAGGTGGGGTTCTCAGTGGGGGGCGCGCTGCGCTCGGCGGCGCGCTCCGAGGCGAGCTGCGCCCCGGCGCTCCCGCCGCCTCCCCACCGTGGCCTGGGCGGGGCTGTGATTGCGGTCCGATGAGAATCGGGATCTGCGCGTGGTGGTTCAACCGCGGCCAGGCGGTCGTCGCGCGGCAACTCCGCGCGGCGCTCGACGGGCTCGGCCACGAGACCTTCGTGCTGGCGCGACCGACCCGCGGCGGGAACATCCGGCCGTCGTTCATCGACCGCACCGGGGTCTGGAACCAGCCTGGGGTCACGGAGGCGACGGCATATGAGATCCCGGTCCAGGAGTACGAGGACTGGGCCGCGGCCGTGTCCCCGGAGATCGTGTTCTTCGACCAGAACTACCAGTTCGAGGAGATCGCGCGGCTGCGCGAGGCGGGGATCAGAACCGTTGGCCGGTTCGTGTGGGAGGCGTTCTCGGACGGCGACGTCGCCCCGGCGAAGCGCGCCTTCGACCTCGTCTACTCGCTGACCGAGTGCGAGCGGAGCCGCTACGCCGAGATGGGGATCGACAGCCCCAAGGTCGACTGGGGTTGTCATCCCGAGCTGCTCGCGATCACTCCGCGCCGCTCGCCCGACACGGTGAGGTTCATATACCCCGGCGGGTTCATGAGCAAGCGCAAGCCGTTCGAGGCCGTGATCGAGGCCTTCTCGCGCGTCCCCGACCCGCGGATGCGGCTCGTCTTCAAGGCCCAGGTCGAGCGCCGCGTCCGCAAGGTCTCGAAGCTCGTCAAGCGCGACCCGAGGATCGAGGTGACCTGGGAGGACCTGCCGACTGACCGCTATCTGCAGCTGTTCGCGGACTCCGACGTCTGCGTCGCGCCCAGCCGCTGGGAGGGCCTCGGCTTGCACATGTACGAGGCGACCGCGTTCGGGATGCCGATCGTGACCAACGACAACCCGCCGATGAACGAGCTCGTCACCGACGGGGTCAACGGGCTGCTCGTTCCCGGGATCGAGGTCGGCAAGGCGAAGTCCGGGATCCCGGCCTTCGAGCCGGACGTCGACGCGCTCGCAGGCGCGATCGCGCGCCTGGGCGACGACGGGCTGCGGTCGGAGCTGTCGCACGGGGCGGTGCGGCTCCGCGAGCGTCGTAGCTGGGATCGAACGGTCTCCGGATACGCGGGGCTGATCGAGCGCGTCGCGCGAGCGCCTCAGCCCCCGGTCCGCTCGAGCGGCTGATCCCGGCTGCCGGCGACCACGTGGCTCAGCGGCCGGTCGAGGCGCCGGCGCAGCTCGCCGACCTCGACCTCCGCCTCCCCCGCGCCGCTGACGACGATCACCTCCTGGGCCGGGTACGACGCGAGCGTGTCCTCGATCGCCTGCACCGGGTCGGTATCGCCGACCCGGCCATGCGCCTCCACGTGCGCGGCGGCGAGCGCCGCCAGCGACACTGCGAGGCGCTCCTGCGCCGCGAGCCGCGCCCCGCGGAGGTCGGAGAGCCAGTGGGCCAGACGGGGGTTGAGCGCCGGCGCGAGCACGAGCACGTCGGCCGCATCCTCGCGCTCGCTCGCGCCTCCGCCGTGCCCGCGCGCGGCGCCGGCGATCGCCTCGACCGCGGGCGGCTCGGCGGCGGGCACGGTGACGACGACCAGCACGTGGTAGCGGTCGTCGGTGGGCGCGGCCACCTCGATCGGCTCGTCGAAGCGGGCGCGGGCCGCGAGCACGACGATCGTCGCGGCTACGGCCGCCCCGGCGATGAACCCGGCCGCCGGCCCGCCGAGCAGGACGGCCCCGACAATCGGGACGATCACCGCGGCGACGATCAACGGCAGCGTCCAGGGAGCGAACTCGACCTGGGTCAGCTTCTTCATCCCGGTCGGGCGGCTACCCGGTCGCACTGCGGCGAACCTCCGCGCCTCAGGGCCCGCCGGCGGGGCGAGCAACCCCGCGGATCACGGGCTTCATCCACGGCGTCAACGTCGCGTTCGGGAACGTCTCGCGGTGCAGGCTCTCGAGCTCGAGCCCGGCGGCGGCGAGCGTCGTCTCCGTCATGCGGTTGGGGTGACAGCCTCCCGCGATCCAGCCCCACGGCCGCTCGACCCTGTCCTGCCACCTGGAGAGACGGCTGCCGTCGAGGCTGCGGACGTGCTCGAGGTAGAGCACCCTGCCGTCCGGGCGCAGCACGCGCCGCGCCTCGGCGACGGCGCGGTTCGGGTCCTCGACCGTGCACAGGACCAGCGTCGTGACGACTGTGTCGAAGCTCGAGTCCTCGAACGGGAGATCCTCTGCCGCCGCGTCAACCACGCTGACCTCGGCCGGCGCCGGCGGCTCGGCGGCGACGTGCCTGCGAAGCCGGCTCGCCATGTGCGGGTCCGGCTCAGTGAGGACGAGCTCGGTGACGGCGCTCGTGTAGTGGGGCAGGTTGTGCCCGGTCCCCGCGCCGAGCTCGAGCGTCCGCCCCGCGGCGTCGCCGAGCAGCTCCCCCCGCATCGCGCGCAGCCCCCCCTCCTCGGCCGATTCGAGGAGCCGGTCGTAGATCGCGGCGAATATCGGGTGTCCGGTCAAGCGCCGCGGACTCTAGCGGCCGTCCCGACTTGCGCCTCGGTGCCCGACCTGCGAGAAAACACACAGTGCAAGCGAGAAAGGAGCAGCGATGCCGACTTTCATCATGCTGACCAGGCTGACAGCCGACGGCGTGAAGACGCTCAAGGACAACCCCACCAGGGTGCAGGAGGTGAACAAGGAGGTCGAGCAACTCGGGGTCAAGGTCGTCAACCAGTGGGCGACGCTGGGGGAGTACGACTTCGTGAGCGTGGTCGAGGCGCCCGACGAGAAGACGATGGCCAAGCTGTCGGTCGAGATGGGCTCGCGCGGAACGACCACCAACGAGACCATGACGGCGATCCCCGTGGAC
>DATAFB010000014.1:0-8067 GCA_036257695.1 Solirubrobacterales bacterium
AGACCGTCGAGCTCGCCTACATGGCCGCGATCCGCCACCTGTCACCGCGCCAGCACACCGTGCTAATCCTCCGCGAGGTGCTCGGCCACTCCGCCCGGGAGACCGCGGAGCTGATGGATTCGAGTGTCGCGTCGGTGAACAGCGCCGGGCAGCGCGCCCGCCGCACGCTGCGACGACACCTCTCCGAGCAGCGCCTGGAGTGGTCGCCCGACGGGGCGTCGACCGAGCGGGAACGAAGGCTGGTCGAGCGCTACCTGGAGGCGACCGAGCGCGGTGACTCCGACGCCGTCACCGCGCTGCTCTGCGAGCAGGACCGCATCCGGGTCCCGGCGGAGGCGTACAGACCGACCTGTGCGGGAAGGCCGCGATGACCCGATTCGGCGGCGACCGCTCCGGATGAGCTCCAGCGCAAGCGGAAGTGATTCGCTAGCCCTTCGCCCGCTTGCGGAGCCTCGAGAACGATCGCCACGGCCGCGTATTGGCGATCTGGCCGGCGGTCAGCCACGCGCGCCGCGCGGTGGCGACGCCGTAGCGCATGTTCTCCATCGTCCGCACCCGGTGGGCGTCGGTGTTGATCACGATCGTCGCCCCGGCCTCGGCGGCGAGCCGCGCGTTATGCTCCGAGAGGTCGCGGCGGTTGGGGTTGCCGTTGATCTCCAGCATCGTCCCCGTAGCCGCCGCCGCCTCGGCCACGCGCTCGAAGTCGATGTCGTAGGGGCGCCGGCGCAGCAGCATACGGCCGGTGAGGTGGCCGATGCAGTCGACGAGCGGGTGCTCGATCGCGGTCACCACCCGCTCGGTCATCGCGCGCTCGCTGATCCGGAACGAGGTGTGGACGCTGGCGACCACCCAGTCGAGCTCGCCGAGCAGCTCGTCGTCGTAGTCGAGCGAGCCGTCGGGGAGGATGTTGGTCTCCGTTCCCGCGAGCAGCTTGAACCCGCGCAGGCGGTTGTCGAGCTTGCGCACCTCCTCGATCCGCGTCCGCAGCGCGTCGGGCTGGACGTCGTTTCCGAACCCGTGCGTGGCCGAGTGGTCGGTCACCGCAAGATAGCCGTAGCCGCGCTCGCGAGCCGCGTCCGCCATCTCCTCGAGCGTGTTGTGGCCGTCCGAGAGCGTGGTGTGGCAATGGAGGTCGCCGCGGATGTCGTCCTGGGTGACGAGATCGGGCAGCATGCCCGCCTCCGCGGCCTTGATCTCGCTGCCGCCCTCGCGCAGCTCGGGCTCGATGTAGGCGAGGCCGAGCCGCTCGTACACCTCCGCCTCCGTCGCGCAGCGCGTGACCTCCCCGGACTCGACGTCCTTGATCCCGTGCTCGGACACCGACATGCCGCGGGCGACGGCGCGCTCGCGGAGCCTGACGTTGTGCTTCGCGGAGCCGGTGAAATGCTGGATCAGGTTCCCGTACTCCTCGGGCTCCGCGATCCGCAGCTCGATGGTGATCCCGTTGTGGGTCACGACCCGGGCGCCGGCGTCACCGGCGGCGCCGGCGAGCGCCGCCAGCGGGTCGGCCGCCAGTGCGGCGGCGAGCGCCTTCGGGTCCGTCGTCGTGGCGATCAGGTCGACGTCCTTGCACGTCTCGGTCATCCGGCGCGCGGACCCCGCGACCGTCACCTCGCCCGCCGCCGGAAGCTGCCGCAGGCTGTCGGCGAGCTGCTCGGCGACCGACAGCACGTCGGACAGCAGCCGCCGCTCGGCGACGCCCTCCCGCTCGAGCCGCTCAACGGACGCGAGCACGTTCTCCTCGGCCTTCTCCCCGAGGCCGCGGACGTCGCGCAGGCGGCCGGTCTCGGCCGCCTCCCGCAGTTGCTCGAGGTCGGAGACCCCCAGCTCGTCGTGGAGACGCCGCGCCGTCCGCGCCCCGATCCCGGGCACGAGCGTCACCTCCACGAGCGACGCCGGGAAGCGCTGCTTGAGCTTGTCGGCGGCGGGGATCGAGCCGGTGTCGACGAGCGCGGCGATCTTCTCCTGGAGCGTCTTCCCGACCCCGGGGAGCTCGATCGCGCGACCCTCGCGCGCCAACTCGGCGACCGACACCGGGCTGTCGCGGATCACGCGCGCGGCGTCGCGGTAGGCGTTGACCCGGTAGCGCACGGCGCCGTCGAGCTCGTACAGCGTCCCGAGCTCCGCCAGCGCGGCGGCGATCTCGGCGTTGGACGGCGGTCGGGGAGGCATCCCACCTAACTTATTGCGCCCATGGCGTCCGCCCCCGCTTCCTCGACGTGGGTCGTCGTCCCGACCTACGACGAGGCCGACACGATCGAGCCGCTCGTCGAGGCGATCCGCGGGACGCTGGAGCCGGCGCCGGGGGTGCTGATCGTCGACGACGCCTCGCCCGACGGCACGGGCGCGCTCGCGGACCGACTGGCCGAGCGCCACGAGGACGTCGCCGTGCTGCACCGCCCCGCGAAGCTAGGCCTCGGCCCCGCCTACCTGGCGGGGTTCCGGGACGTGCTCGACCGCGGCGCCGAGCTGATCGTCCAGATGGACGCCGACTTCTCGCACGACCCGGCGGAGGTGGCGACCCTCGTCTCCGCGGCGCGTCACGCCGACCTCGTCGTCGGATCGCGGTACGTCGCCGGCGGGCGGGTCACCGACTGGGGGCCGGGCCGCCGCGCGATCAGCCGCTGGGGAAGCCGGTATGCCCGCGCCGTGCTCGGGATGCGGGTGCACGACATGACGAGTGGCTTCAAGTGCTGGCGCCGCACCGCCCTCGAGGGGATCGACCTCGACTCGGTGCGTTCGCACGGATACGCGTTTCAGGTCGAGATGACCTACCACGCCGACGCGGCGGGGTTCACGGTCGTCGAGGTGCCGATCACGTTTCGCGATCGCAGGGTGGGGGAGTCGAAGATGACCGGCCCGATCGTCGCCGAGGCGGCGGTGCAGGTCCCGCGGCTGCGCCTCAGAGGCCGCCGGTGAGGTGACTGGCGCGGCTACTATATTTTCTATAGCGACCTCGGCCGACGGCCGAGGCGGATCATCCGACAGGAGAGGAAATTGCCCGGACAGCTACCCGACGTGACCGACGCGAACTTCCAGTCCGAGGTGCTCGACTCCGAGACCCCGGTCCTGGTCGACTTCTGGGCGCCGTGGTGCGGGCCGTGCCGGGTGGTGCATCCGATCCTCGAGGAGATCGACGGCGAGCGCGACGACCTGCGGATCGTCAGTCTCAACGTCGACGAGAACCAGCAGACCGCGGCCACGTACGAGGTGCTCTCGATCCCGACCCTGATCGTGTTCAAGGGCGGTCAGGAGGTCAAGAAGGTGATCGGGGCGCTGCCGAAGAAGCGGCTCGAGGCCGAGCTCGAGCCGGCGCTCGCCTAGCCCGACTTCGAGACCTCGATCTCGAGCTCGCGGCCCTCGATCCGGGCCGCGGCGCCGTCTTCGGCGTCGTAGGACACCGCTGTCGCCAGCGTCTCGCCCGCCACGTACTCCTCGTGCGCGCGGGCGGCGTCGAGGAGGCCCGGGTCGCCGCCGAGCCGCAGCTCGATCCGATCCGTGACCTCGAGGCCGGCTTCGCGGCGCGCGTTCTGGACCGCGTGCACTATCTCGCGCGCGAGCCCCTCGCGCCGCAGCGCGTCGTCTAGCTCCAGCGCGAGCGCGACCGCGCGGCCCGACTCGGACTCGACCTGGTAGCCGTCGAGCGGCTGCAGGACGAGGGTCACGTCGTCCGGCTCGAGCTCGTGCTCGGACCCATTGACCTGGATCCCGACCTTGCGTTCTCCCGCGACCGCGTCGGCGACTGCCGCCGGGTCGAGTGCCTGGACGGCGGCCGCGGCCTGGGGCATCAGCTTTCCGAACCGCGGGCCGAGCGAGCGGTAATTCGGCTTCACCTCGTAGGTGACCAGCTCCGCCTCCTCGGCGACGAACTCGATCTGCTTCACGTTCAGCTCCGCCGACACCAGGTCAGCGAGGCGCTCGATCTGCTCACGCTCGCGGTCGGTGGCGACGATCACCGCCTTGCGCAGCGGCTGGCGCACCTTGACTCCGGCCTGCGAGCGCGCCGCCCGCCCGAGCTCGACCGCGCGGCGCACGGCCTCCATTCCCAGCTCGAGGTCGGGATCCTGCGCGGCGTCGTCTGGCTCGGGGTAGTAGAGAAGGTGGACGGAGTCGGGAGCGGATGCCAGCTCCTCGGCCTCGCCGCCGGCGAGGTTGAGGTAGATCTCGTCGGCGAGGAAGGGCGTGAACGGGGCCTGAAGCGCGGCGACGTCGAGCAGGCAGCGGCGCAGGGTCGCGAACGCCACGCGGTCGCCGTCCCAGAAGCGGCGCCGCGACAGCCGCACGTACCAGTTCGAGAGCTCGTCCACGTACGCCGCGATCGCCCTCCCGGCCCGGACCGAGTCGAAGTGCTCGAGCGCGTCGGTGGCCTCGCGGATCGTGCCCTGGAGCCTCGAGACCGCCCATCGGTCTAGTTGCTGGCTGCTGGCTGCTGGTTGCTCGGAGAAGTCCTTTGGCTCGAGTCCCTCGGCGTTCGCATACAGGACCCAGAACGCGTACGTGTTCCACAGCGTGAGCATGAACTGGCGCACCGCCTCGCCGACGGTCTCGACCGAGAACCGGTACCCGGCCCACGGCTGCTGCGAGGTGAGGTAGTACCACCGCAGCGCGTCGGCGCCGTGGCGCTCGATCACGTCGGCGGGCTCGACGACGTTGCCGCGGCTCTTCGACATCTTCTGCCCCTCGGGGTCGAGGATCAGCCCCAGGCACACGCTGTGGCGGTAGCTGGTCTCCTCGAACAGCAGCGTCGAGACCGCGAGCAGCGAGTAGAACCAGCCGCGCGTCTGGTCGATCGCCTCGCAGATGAACTCGGCCGGGAACCGCTCCTCGAACAGCTCCTTGCCCTCGAACGGGTAGTGGAACTGCGCGAACGGCATCGAGCCCGAGTCGTACCAGGCGTCGATCACCTCCTCGACCCTGCGCATCTCGCCTCCGCAGGCCTCGCACCGCAGCGTCACCTCGTCGATGTACGGCCGGTGCAGGTCGTCGGGGACCTTGCCGCCGCGCTCGCGCAACTCGTCGATCGAAGCGGCGCAGAACCGCTCCTCGCACTCGGTGCTCGTGCACTCCCAGATCGGCAGCGGGGTGCCCCAGTACCGCTCCCGCGACAGCGCCCAGTCGACGTTGCCCTCGAGCCACTTCCCGAACCGGCCGTGCTTGATGTGTGCGGGATGCCAGTCGATGCGCTCGTTCTCGACCAGCATCCGGTCGCGGACATCGGTCGTGCGGATGTACCAGCTCGACTTCGCGTAGTACAGGAGCGGCGTCTCGCAGCGCCAGCAGTGCGGGTAGGCGTGCTCGTACGTCTCGGCGCGCAGCAGCCGTTCGCGCTCGCGCAGCGTCTCGACGATGTCGGGGTCGGCGTCCTTGACGAACCGGCCCTCGAAGTCGGTGATCCGCTCGTCGAACGTGCCGTCCGGCCGCACCGGGTTCTGAAGCTTGATTCCATACCGCTCGCCGAGCCGGAAATCGTCCTCGCCGAAGGCGATCGCGGTGTGGACGAGCCCGGTCCCCTCTGACGTGGTCACGAAGTCGGCCTCGAGCACGGTATGCCCGCGCGGCCCGTAGTCGGAGATGTAGGTGAACGGCGGCTCGTAGCGCGTCCCGGCGAGCGCCGAGCCCGGGAAGCGCGCGAGGACCTCCGCGTCCTCTGCGAGCACCCGCTCGACCAAGTCCGCGGCGACGACGTACACCCCGTCGCCGGAGCGAGCCCGCACGTACTCGATCTCGGGACCGACCGCGACCGCCGCGTTCGAGATCAGCGTCCACGGCGTCGTCGTCCACACCAGCAGCTGGTCGCCCTCGCGAAGCGGGCCCTGGGGGATGTGGTCAGCCGGCGGGACCTCGGTCACGGGCAGCTTCACGTACACCGACGGGTCCTCGACGTCCTTGTATCCCATCGCCACCTCGTGCGAGGACAGCGCCGTCTGGTCGCGGGGACAGTACGGGACCACCCTGTTGCTCTCGTACAGGCGGCCGTCGTCCCAGATCCGGCGCAGCGACCACCACACCGACTCGATGTAGGTGTTGTCGAGCGTCACGTAGGGGTCGTCGAGATCGATCCAGAACGCGATCCGCTCCGTGAGCCGGTTCCACTCCTCGACGTAGCGGAACACCGACTCGCGGCAGCGGGCGTTGAACTCGGCGATTCCGTACGCCTCGATGTCGGCCTTCGAGTTGATCCCGAGCTCTCGCTCGACCTCGAGCTCGACCGGGAGCCCGTGCGTGTCCCAGCCCGCCTTGCGCGGCACGCGGTACCCGCGCATCGTGCGGAACCGCGGGTAGATGTCCTTGAACGTCCGCGACAGCACATGGTGGGAGCCCGGCCTCCCGTTGGCCGTCGGCGGCCCCTCGTAGAAGCTCCACGTCGGCGCGTCCTCCCGCTGGGCGAGCGAGCGGTGGAAGACGTCGCGCTCCCGCCACCGCTCGAGCACGCGCTGCTCTAGCTCGGGGAAGCTCTGCCGGGGGTCGACCGGCCGGTATCGCGCCATGCAGGCGATTCTAAGATCGTCTCGATGCGCTGGATCCCCGGCACGCCGAGGTGGTCGCTGCTCGCCGCCGCCGCCGTTGCGTTCGCGGCGCTGGCCGGCTGCGGCGACGACGAGGTCGACACCCCCGCCGCGTGCCTGAAGCCCGCCGACGTCTATGTCGAGCAGCTGCGCTCGGCGCCCGATCCCGTCGTGCTCGATGGGTCGACTCCGATCAGCGAGTGCCTCGTCGACGACCAGAGTCCCGCCGACGTCAGCCGGGTGGGAGAGGAGATGATCGACGCGGCGACGCAGCTCAACGCGGCCGCGCGCCGCGACCCCTCCGGCGACGAGACGGTTCAGCTCGGGTACCTGATCGGTGCCGCGCAGGAGGGCGCCAGCCCCGACATCCACACCGACCTGCTGCGCCGGCTCGACGCCGCGGCGCGGTTCAGCGAGGGCGGCCGCCCGCTGCCGGCGAGCTTCGAGCGCACGTTCGGCAAGGGCTACGCGGCCGGGCAGGACAGTGGCTAGTAGCGTTAGGGATGTTGGCGCCGAGCAGAGCGAGCAATGCGAGCGAGCGCGAGGCGACAGGCAGGTCGGTGTTCTGATTCATGGAGGGAAGCGGCGTCGAGACCGAGCTGTGGGGGCCCGAGACGAGTAAGGCGGTCGAGAACTTCCCCGTCTCCGGGCAGCCGATCCCAGCGCCGGTCGTCCACTGGCTGGGGCGCATCAAGGCCGCCGCCGCGCGGGTCAACGGCGAGCTCGGGTTGCTCGACGAGAAGCTCGCCGAGCGGATAGCGTCGGCCGCCGACGCCGTCGCCGACGGCGAGCACGACGACCAGTTCCCGATCGACGTCTTCCAGACCGGCTCGGGCACGTCCTCGAACATGAACGCCAACGAGGTGATCGCCAACCTCGCGGGCGACGAGGCACACCCGAACGACCACGTGAACATGGGCCAGTCGTCGAACGACGTCTTCCCGTCGGCGGTCCACCTCGCCGCCCTCGCGGAGGTGAACGACGAGCTGCTCCCCGCGCTCGACGGCCTCGCGGACTCGCTCGCGACCAAGGCGGACGAGTTCGCCGAGGTCGTCAAGGCCGGGCGCACCCACCTGATGGACGCCGTGCCGGTGACCCTGGGGCAGGAATTCGGGGGATACGCCGCCCAGGCGCGGCTCGGCGCCGACCGGCTGCGCGCGACCCTGGGACGGGTTGGGCAGATCCCGCTCGGCGGGACGGCGACCGGAACCGGCCTCAACACGCACCCCGACTTCGCCGTGCGCGTGCGCGAGAGGCTGTCGCAGGCGACCGGGCTCGAGATCGACGCGCCGGCGGACCGTTTCGAGGCCCAGGCGAACCGCGACGCGCTCGTCGAGCTGTCCGGGGCGCTGAAGGTGGTCGCCACCTCGCTGATCAAGATCGCCAACGACCTCGCGCTGATGGGCTCCGGTCCGCGCGCCGGGCTCGCCGAGCTGCGCCTGCCCGAGCTCCAGAAGGGGTCGTCGATCATGCCCGGCAAGGTCAACCCCGTGATCCCCGAGGTCGTGATCCAGGTCGGCGACCAGGTGATCGGCAACGACGCCGCGATCACGATCGCGGG